>JAKLDK010000007.1 GCA_022703565.1 Candidatus Omnitrophota bacterium | reverse complement strand
TTGGGTTGGATGCTGCAAATTTTTAAGGTTTCATCTTGTTTGTGACTGGCTAAATTCAGCCTTATATATCCAAAGATAAGAAGGCCCAAGACGAGGCTGAACGTAATAATAATTTTATATACTGACCGACAACTCTTAAGCGCTAAATACAACCCATAATTAACAAAAATAATTATAAAAGATAACCCATAGGGGCCGGTTATACTTGCAATTTGCAAATTAGCCAAGGAAAAAGTTTGAGAATTAGCTAAATTCCAAGAAAAACCACCCATAAGATTTTCTCTTAAGAATTCGGAAATAACCCACAAGGCCGGGACAGAAAACAAAGGCCAAGAAATATTATGCTTTCGATAAGCTACGTAAAATAAAGAGAAAATAAAGACTTGTGAAGACAACAAAGCAACAACAAGCAAATATAATCTTTTATCGACGGGAAGCAACCAATTAATTAGTAGAAAATAAGACAACAATCCCTGCAATAAACCCAGCCTCAAGGCTTTTTTCCATTCGCACAAATCAAACGAAAAGAATAATGGCACAGCAAAAATCCATACAAAAAAAGAAAAACCCTTAAAATAAATAAAATTGGGAAAAGACAAATAAAATAAAAAAGCCGAAAGAATCACGAGCAACACTTCTTTCGGCTTTAAATTAAACATTAACTTATGATAATATTATTTGTCCATACCAGCATCTGGGACAACCACTGCCCCAGCGGGAACATCGGCCGCTACTGCTGCTGGAGGCTGATTCGCATCAGACAAGCTCTTCCACAACACCAGAGCTTTGTTCATTTTCTCGATTTCATTCTTCTTCTGGAAAAGAACAGCGCTTTGTTGAGCCGCTTTAATCGCATATTCTCTTTTGCCACCCAAAGCCTCGCTAAAAGCTAATAAATAGAAAACTTCCCCGCTATCCGGAGCTATTCTAGCCGCCGCAGAAAAAGTATCGGCTGCTTTATCATAACTTTTTAGGCGCATATATAATTGTCCGAGAATTAAATAATTAGCCGCATTGGTAGGTTCTTGCTGAATCGCCTTGTCAAAGCTTTTTATCGCGTTAACAACCTCTCCTTGTTGCAAATATTTCTGTCCTTCCTTAACGTATCCCGTTTTGGAAGTCACTCCCTGAAAGTTTTCTTTGGCCTCTTTTTTACCGCAACCAAAGGCAAATAAAGCGATTGTTAACAAAATAAACATTCTTTTCATTTTTCACCTCTTTGTTGTTTCGATTAATTGATAAACTCCATAATTATACTATAGCGCCTTTATTATACAAGGAAGAAATAGAATAGGCGATTCTGTTGTATTGCTTCGGGCTTCAGGAAGAAAATCGACAAAATCATTGAGAAATATTTTGATATTGTTTCAACCCAAGTTTCTCATTAGAAAATCTACTCTGGATTGGAGCACCATTTTTCTCGAATAGAATCTTAAGGAAAGCGGCCGATCTTGTTGGAACATTTTCTTTTAGCAATTCTATTCGAGAAAATGTTTCTAACGCACAACCTCGGTTCAATTGTTTTTACTATCTTATTGATTGGAGGTTCTTTCGAATAAAGCACTTTACAAATTAATGTGGCTCTGCAGCTAAAGCCTGGCTTTCTGCGTAGGCAGGGAAGAAACAGCTATTCTTCTTTATATTTATTTGTTATCGGTAAACGCCTATCTTTGCCAAAGGCGAGGTGTGTTATCTTAACTCCTGGGGGCGCTTGTCGTCTTTTGTATTCGCTCAAATCGACCAATTTTATTACCTTAGCCACAAGGGCTCGGTCAAACATCTTTGCGATTTGGCTAATAGAGCGGTGTTTTTCAATATATTCAACCAAAATTTTATCCAAAACTTCGTAGGCAGGAAGGCTGTCCTGATCTTTTTGATTAAACCGTAATTCAGCTGTTGGCGGACGCCGAATAATTGTTTCCGGAATTATTCCCGGCTCTTTTTGATTGATCAGCTTAGCCAATTCATACACCTTGGTTTTAAAAACATCCTTGATAACTGCAAAGCCGCCGGACATATCTCCGTATAGAGTACAATATCCAACGGCTAATTCAGATTTATTTCCAGTCGTCAAAACTAACCAGCCAAACTTATTAGAAAGCGCCATTAATATATTTCCTCTTATGCGAGCCTGAATGTTTTCCTCTGTTATATTCGAAGATAATCCGGCGAAATCATTCTTTAGCGTATTTATATAACTGTCATAAATCTCTTTGATTGGTATTTCTAATAATTTTATTCTAAGCTGCTCCGCCAGCGCTTTAGCATCTGACTTTGTTTCATTAGAGGTAAACATTGACGGCATTGTAACCGCGATTACATTTTGAGCGCCAATTGCTTCTTTCGCAATTTTCGCAACAATAGCCGAATCAATTCCTCCGCTTAAACCCACGACAACCTTCTTAAATCCGTTTTTATTTATATAATCCCTCGTCCCGATAATAAGCGCTTGATACATGCTTTCGATTGCAGAATATTCACGTATAACTTTATTGTGCACGAGATTTGTTTTGTTTTTTATGGTTTTAGATATTGTTATAACCCTCTTGGGCTTGTTTTTTGTTTTCCCTTCCGGCAAATCAACTATCAATAAATCTTCAACAAATTGCTTCGCTAAAGCAATTATTTTTCCCGTCGGAGACACAACCAGGCTGGCACCATCAAAAACCAGCTCATCCTGGGCCCCAACCAAATTAACATAACAAGCATAACATTTGCTTTCCTTCGCTCTTTTACAAAGCAAATTCCGTCTAGTTTTAAGTTTATCCATTTCATACGGAGAAGAAGAAATATTAATTATTACACTGGCGCCATTATTAGCCTGCTTTAAATACACACCTTTATCTTTCCATATATCCTCGCAAATATTTACACCCCAAACTGTATTGCCAAAGAAATAAATATTTTCGGATTTGCCGCTTTCAAAATATCGCTTCTCGTCAAATACACCATAATTAGGCAATTCGTGCTTATGATAAATATCTAGGATTTTTCCATTGAACATAATTGCGGCAGAATTATATTTCTTTTCATTTTTATCCATGTCAACAAATCCGACTACGGCCACAATATCCTTCACTTCCTTGGCAATATCGCGGACGGCTTTGATATTTTCTTGAATAAAATATTTTTTATACAACAAATCTTCCGGAGGATAACCACAGAGGACCAGCTCGGGAAAAGCAATGATATCAACCGTTTTTTCTTGAGCCAGCTTAAGGGTTTGTAAAATCTTATTTTTGTTTCCGTTAATATCACCGACGGTAACATTTATTTGGGCTAAGGCTATTCGTATCATTTTATCTCATCTGCTCAACAGCAACTGCGATTGCCCCGCCACCACCAAAGGGAACCGCAGCAATGCCTGTTTTTAGTTTTTCATTTCTTAACGCATGTATTAAAGTAACCAGGATTCTGGCTCCTACCGCGCCTAAAGGATGGCCTAAGGCTACGTCCCCACCGGAGATATTCATTTTATCCGGCGGAATCCCTAGTTTTTCTTGAGTATATATTGCCTGAACAGCAAAAGCTTCCGCCACTTCAAACAAATCAATATTTTTGATATTAAGCTGCGTATTATTTAAGCATTCATTAATAACAGCCACTGTCGCCTCAAATGTTTTGTTAGGATCCATCATCACCGAAGATACCCCTACAATCTTAGCTAAAGGCTTCAAATTATATTTTTTAATTGCACTTTCCGTTGCCAACACTAAACAAGCCGCTCCATCGCACGGCACAGAACTATTCGCCGCGGTTACGGTTCCGCCTTCTTTAAAAACTGCCGGAAATTCCGATAAAACATCTAATCCTAATCTTTTACGAGGACGTTCATCTTTTTCTTCGCTATCTTCTTGATTCACAACAACAATCTCGCCTTTAAATGATTTTTTTTCTTGTGCCGCACAGGCTTTTTTATGGCTATTTAAAGCATAGTTGTCCTGCGCTTCGCGGGATATGCCATATTCCGAAGCTAAAGCTTCCGCGAGCTCTCCCATGCGCTTTTGAGTAAGGTTACAATATAAACCATCTTGTTTTAAGCTATCGATGGAATCCGTTTTTTCTTTTGATAAAACAGCTTTTCTATCTAACAGAAATGGCGCGTTAGTTATGCTTTCTACTCCTCCGACAATAATAAAATCATCCTCACCGCAAACAAGGCTTTGTGCCCCCAGATATAAAGCCTGCAAGCCAGAACCACACACATAATCGACGCTGAAAGCATTAACACTATGCGCTAATCCGGACAGTAAAGCAATTTGACGGGCAATATTTTGCCCTGTTCCGGAGGAGACAACATTTCCCATAATAACCTGGCTGATTTTATTTTTAGCTATTTTTGTCCTTTTCAATAAAGCCTTGATTAAAATGGATCCTAGTTGAGCCGCATTAAAACCCTTAAGGGTTTTGAAAGGAATGCTCGAAACAGTCCTTACCCCATCAAGGATATAGATATTTTTTGTTAACTTTAGGCTAGGCATATTATTTAAAACTTTCTAATATCGTCTTAACATCAACATATTTTTTGATTAATTTGGTTACTTCGACAATTTTATCTTTATCAGTTTTCTGAATTTTACAAATCAAATTCTCGACCTTAGCCGCAACAGTATATGTGTCGTCGTCAGTTATCAAAACCGGAATAGAGCTTTTCCTAAGCAAATCAATAATCTTTGTATTCGGCATTAATCCACCGGTTAAAATTATACCCGCAATTTGAAAAGTCTTACCCTCCCGAACCAAGTGGGAACTTACGGCTAAAAGAATATTGTCAATTCTGTCTCCTGAAGCCAACACCAGCGTTCCGTCTTCCAAGTAATGAACCATGTTATGCGGTTCCATTGCGGCAACAATGGTATTTCTTACCCGCTGCTGCAGGCTTTCTTTGCCGCATAAGATTTGCATTTGCAATTGGTGTTGAACCTGTTCAACTGTCGGAGCACTTAATAATGGCCGGACCGGCAATACCCCCAAAAGCTTCATGCCCTTATTAGCCAAACCGCGGCCTAAAACTTTCTTTATTTTATAATATTTACTCGGTAAAACTTTATTTACAATAACACCGATAACTTCTACCTGTTCTAAATCAAACAAGGCTTTATTAAGCATTATCTCGTCGATACTCTTCCCTATTCCGCCCTCGCTAATTATTATAACCTTGGAATTCAAGAGCTTAGCAACTTGCGCATTGGAAACATCAACAACAGAACCCACCCCGGCATGGCCGGTACCTTCGACAATAATCGCATCTTTATTTTTCTTTAAGACATCAAAAGCTCGCTGAATGTCTTTTCTTAATTTTTCTTTGCGGGGATTAAAAATATACTGTTCCGTAAATCCTCGTCCGATTGTAACCGGGCTCATTTCCCGATATTTCTTTCCGCACTTAAAAACTTCCGCCATCAAATATGAATCTTTATCAATATTATATTCGCCCACATTAACGACTTCCTGCCCAACCGGCTTCATAAAAGCAGCCTTAAGGTTTTTTTCCTTAAAAGCTTGATACAGGCCTAAAGAAACAGTTGTTTTTCCGGCATCTTTATGTATCGATGACAAGAAAATATTTTTTATTCTTTTCTCTTTTTTCATTAGCACTCCTGTTTTTCTTTGGCCGATTATTAATATTCATATTATTAGCAATCTTAAATGATTATTATATGGATAAAAAAGCGGCATTGCAAGAGCCTAATCAAAAGGGAACACCTATTGTTAAGGCGTGTCTTTTTTTAAATATTTTGCCAATAAGGTGAGTGTTTTATATCCGATTTTGCCATCAGAATGTACATTATGTCCTTTTTGAAACGCTTTTATAGCTTTGTGCGTGGACGGCCCAATCTTTCCGTCAATTTTACCGGGATTATACCCGGCCGCAAACAATAGCTGTTGAATCTCTATTAGATTAAGTTCACCATCTTTAACCAAACCATTTTCAGTAAAAACATTGAGTTTTTGCCAAGTATCCAGGCTAACCGAACGGGTAATTTCTAGTCCTTGGTCTTTTTGAAACTTAGCGATTGCCTCTCGAGTAGAAGGGCCTAGCACACCGTCAACACTGCCCGGGCTATAACCATACACTTTAAGCAAGGCTTGTATTTCTTTGACCTTCTCATTGTCTTCAAAAGGAAGTATTTCCCCCACCAATTCTTTTTCTTCCGCGCCACCCTTATCCAGCATACGATAAACCCTATCGCAACCGTAAAAGATAGCCATCGCCGGGATTAAAGACAATATTAATAGTGTTTTTGGCTTCATTCTTTTGGAATTTTCCTGTTTTTTGTTATTTATAATATAAATATTTTCTGCTAAAATAAAATCATTATTTCGCTTTTTTAATATTAGGAGAATAAACCATGGACCAGCGGACAAAAAAAATCATCATTGCCAGCGCGCTTGTATTATTAGCCCTTAATTTCTTAGCCCGGCCATTCTTTAAGCGCCGGGAAGCAATACAAACCACGAGCAAAGTTTTATCCCTTTGGAAAAGCAATGATTTGACTTTTGTTTTTAATTTCTGGGAAGACCCGAAGAAATGCCCGCCAATTTACGATTTACAATCTTATAAAATATTAAACAAATCATTTAAAAAAGAAAAAGGCCAGCTCAAAGCTTTTATAACAGTTTCCTTGGATTTTCCTCCCGGGAACACCCTGCCGTCGGGGAAAGAATGGACTTTTGAACTCACCGACAGCGATGTTGGATGGCAAATCAACTCTTTTCAAATCAATAAAACAGAATCTGACGGATACTAAAAAGAAAAAAGGCGCATGTTGTTAAACATACGCCTTTTAAAATTCGAGCTAAAACTCTTATTTGCCAGTCAAGCCATCCGGCTGCTGCATATTGCTTTTAATATTAGCCTGGAATTGTTTTCTACGCTCATCTTCTATTTGTTGTAATTTGGTATATTGTTCGGCAGTTAGAAGCGCTTTGGTATCCAGAATATTCTCAATTCGCAAATCTAACATATCGCCTTGAATCTTTTTAATATTGGAAACAACTTTGTTTAAATTCTTCTTATCTGAATTCTGCTGGTCTAGCTCTGTACGCAATGCTTTATTTGCCTCAACTAATTTTTGCCCGACCTCTTTTGTCTTATTAGCATAATCTTCCTGCATTTTGTTTAATTGCTGTTTTTGTTCGTCGGTCAAGCCTATCTGTGCCATGATTTCTTGGCGCATTTGCTCTCTTTGCGCAGCTAAATCCGGCGCTTGCGTTTCAACTTTATCACTTTTTTTATCTGCGGCAACTCCGCTTAAAACTAAAACTCCGGAAAACAACACCAAAGAAACTGTTAAGCTGATTATTTTTTTATTCATTGTAACTCCTCCTTTATTTTCTATACAATTTACCATTAATTTTAAAATAAGCCAGAAGAATTTGTATTGCCAAAACCTTATTTTTGTTTTTGATTAATCTTGCCCCAAGTATCTTTAAGAGTAACCGTACGGTTAAAAACCATACTACCGGGCTGCGAATCAGGATCGACGCAAAAATATCCCAAACGTTCAAATTGAAAAACAGCTCCCTTTGGAGCTGCCTTTAAACTCGACTCCAGCTTACAATTCTTTATTACTTCCAACGACTTATCATTTAAAAAGCTGGTAAAATCTTCGTCTTTGGCTTCAGCTGGATTTTCCTTGGTAAACAAACGGTCATACAAACGCACTTCGGCAGCAACGCAATTATCCGAGCTAACCCAATGAATGGTTCCTTTAACCTTGCGCCCATCGGGTGAATTTCCGCCTTTTGTTGCGGGGTCATATGTACAATGTAGCTCAACAATTTCACCGGTTTTGTCATCTTTAATAATGCTTACGCATTTTATAAAATAAGCATAGCGCAATCTTACCTCGGCTCCGACGGATAAGCGAAAATAATTCTTAGGCGGATTCTCGGAAAAGTCATCTCGTTCAATATAAATTACTTTTGAAAATTTAATTTTCCTGGTTCCGGCAGATAAATCTTCCGGATTGTTAATTGCTTCCAGCTCTTCGCCATTATTGTCCGGATAATTATCAATCACAACTTTTATTGGCCGTAAAACTCCCATTACCCGCAATGCTTGCTTGTTCAAATCTTCCCGCAAACAATGCTCTAAAAGCTCGATATCAATAACATTTTCTCTTTTGGCAATTCCGATCACATCGCAAAAATTGCGTATTGATTGAGGCAAATAACCACGCCGCCGCATTCCAACTATCGTCGGCATCCTGGGGTCATCCCACCCCGACACTAGCCCTTTTTCGACTAAAAAAAGAAGCTTGCGCTTGCTCATTACCGTATAATTCATATTAAGCCGGGCAAATTCAGTTTGCTCAGGATGAGAAGACACAGATAAATTTTCTAAAATCCAATTATACAAAGGCCGGTGATCTTCAAATTCAAGCGTACACAAAGAATGAGTTATCCCTTCAATAGAATCAGAAAGCGCGTGAGCAAAATCATACATCGGGTATATGCACCATTTATTCCCGGTACGATTGTGGGGCGTATGCAAAATGCGGTAAATAACCGGGTCGCGCATATTAATATTCCCGGAATTCATATCAATCTTGGCTCTTAAAACTTTTTCTCCGTCTTTATATTTGCCTTGGCGCATTTCTTCAAAAAGCCTTAGGTTCTCCTCGAGAGAGCGATTACGAAAAGGGCTCTCTTTGCCGCCTTCCGTCAATGTCCCTCTGAATTTTCGAATTTCATCCGGCGTCAAATCACAAACAAAAGCTTTTCCTTTTTTAATAAGTTCTATCGCAAACCCATAAATTTTCTCAAAATAATCGGAAGCATAAAACTCACGGTTGCCCCAATCAAAACCCAGCCATTTAACCGCATCTTTTATTGAATCTACATATTCTTGTTCTTCTTTGGTGGGATTAGTATCATCAAAACGCAGATTGCATAAACCATTAAATTCACGGGCAACGCCAAAATTCAGGCAAATTGATTTGGCATGGCCGATATGCAAATATCCGTTTGGTTCCGGCGGGAAACGGGTTAAAACTTTCCCGTTATTCTTACCCGACTTCAAATCATCAGCAACTTTCTGCCGAATAAAGTCCAAAGATTCGTTATTTTTGTCGTGTAATTCGCTCATAGTTATTACAAATAATAACTTAACCCGAGGTGTTTTGCAACAAATTAGTATTAACCTTACCCCTGGCTAAATAGGTTGCCGATTACAGGCGGCTAAGTTTCCGATTTCATTTGACATTAAGAACTCTTTCTCTAAAATAAAGCTCTAAAGGAGTTTGATTATGCCAAAAGAGCTTGTTGCTTTAAGTATTTTTATTCTAGCCTATATTTTGTTTGTTATTTTACCTCACAAAAGAACTATAGTCGCTGTTGCCTCTAGCCTTCTCTTAATAATCTTAGGCGCTTTATCCATGAAAGAGGCTTTTTATGCTATTAACTGGAACGTTATGGGTATTTTTGTCGGAACTCTTTTCGTCGCTGATATCTTTATGGAAAGCCGTATGCCAGCTTATTTGGCTGAAATCATTGTTAATAAAGCCAAGAATACCTGCTGGGCTATTCTTTTTATTTGCGCCTTAACTGGTTTTATTTCTGCTTTCGTAGAAAACGTGGCAACTGTTTTGATTGTTGCGCCCATAGCTCTCTCCTTAGCGAAAAAACTTAAGATTAATCCAATGAATATGTTAATTGCAATCGCTATATCAAGCAATTTACAAGGGTCGGCTACTTTGATTGGCGATCCTCCCAGCATGCTTTTAGGAGGTTTTGCCAAAATGAATTTTATGGATTTCTTCTCTTACAAGGGTCGTCCCAGCATTTTCTTTGCTGTTGAATTAGGAGCTATTGCTTCCTTCTTTGTTCTGCATCATTTCTTTAAAAGCAACAAAGAAAAGCTCGAACTGATTCCAACTGAAAAAGTAAACTCTTTCTTTCCGACAATCGTTTTAGTTGCTCTGATTATATCCTTAGCTCTTTCTTCCTTCTTTGATACCGGCTTTTCTTCTTTAGCCGGAATTATTTGCATGATCGCCGCGGTGATTTGCGTTGTCTGGCAGAAATTATTCTTAAAAGAAAATCTTTGGAAAGGGCTTAAACGTTTGGATTGGGATACAACCTTCTTTTTGATGGGAGTCTTTATTATCGTCGGAAGCCTTACTTCAACCGGCTGGATTGAGAAAATTGCCCTGGCCTTATCGGATTTAGTCGGAACAAATATTTTCTTCGGTTATACTTTAATCGTAGTTGTTGCGGTTATCGTTTCCGCCTTTGTAGATAATGTTCCTTTCCTGGCGGCTATGCTTCCGGTTGCAATCACAATGGCTAATAATCTTCACATTCAACCATATTTGTTTTTATTCGGGCTTTTAATCGGCGCTAGTTTAGGCGGAAACATCACTCCGATTGGAGCCTCAGCCAATATTGTAGCTTGCGGATTATTAAAAAAAGAGGGCATTAACGTTCATTTTAAAGATTTTATAAAAGTCGGTTTGCCGTTTACTTTGGCAGCAGTAAGTACGGCATATTTTTTCGTATGGATTGTTTGGGGGTAACTACCCATTTAAAAAAACAATAGCCTAGTAAGACCGAAAATCCCGAAGAAAATAAATATTAAGGCTGAGATCCATTTAATAACTTTTTCCGGTAAATGCTTCTTGAGCAAAAGTCCAACAATCATTCCTACTACGTTGGATAAAATCATTCCCGCCGTTGCTCCCAATAAAACTCCCAGTATGTTTTTATACTCAACAACCAAGCTAATTGTTGCCAATTGAGTTTTGTCTCCGAGCTCAGCGAATAAAAAAGCAAACAAAACAGTTAAAAACGGTCCGAGATTAGAGTTTGTTTCTTTTGCCCTATCAGTACCCTTCTCGCGTAATGTCCATATGCCGAAGCAAATAAAAGACACTGCGGCCAGAAACGAAATTATATCTAAAGGAACAACTGCGACTAAGAAACCGCCCAACAAAACAGCTATCGCATTACATATAAAAGTAGCCAAAGATATGGCGATAATAACTTGGTAAATTTTGTATTTTGAAGCAAAAGCTATCGCCAAAAGCTGGGTTTTGTCGCCCATCTCCGCAATAAAGATAATAAGAAATGAAGATAAAAAAGCTAGCATAAATTAGTTATGTTCTTCTGCCCCGTTAGGTTTCTCCCAAATGTTCGTTTTGCTCACGTTTGGGACTTCTTGCAGTCGGAACCCATGCTTCGCATAGGTTCGCATTTCAGAGATGTAGTTTTCTTTTGTCCCGCAAAATGCGGGACAAAAGAAAACTACTGCCCCGTTAGGTTTCGAACCTAAACAATGAGATCCAGAATCTCAGGTGCTACCGTTACACCACAGGGCAAAGTTACCTTTATATTTTCTAGAACAAGTTTGCCCTTGTCCTTTTTTGTCTTTCAAAAAGGGCAGGGCAAATTTTCTAAAAATAAATAGTTGTTTTTGCCACTTGCCAACTTCTTCTGGTAAAAAACTGTAAGTTGGTTTGGGCAAATTTTCTAAATGCACAAAAATAAAATTGCCCCTTCTCTTTTTCTTTGTCTAAAGAAAGGGCAGAAAAATTATATCGCCTGCTGCAACCTTTTAACAGTTAAATTCTTACCTAGCATTTCCATTGTTTCAAACAAACCCGGACCAACTTCACTGGCAGTCAAAGCTATTCTAACCGGATGCACAAGTTCGGCGCTATCAATATTTAAATCTTTAACTATCTCTCTAAACGTTTCTTCAGCTGTTTTAGCATTAAAATCAGAAAGGATTTTTATATTTTCGCTTAATAAATTAAACGCCGGCTTTTTATCCGCCGTTAAATATTTCTCTTTTAATTCAAGCGGAATACTAATTTCATCATAAAAAACATAACCAGCACGAGGAATAAAATCTTTTAGCGTCGGAATCCTTTTTTGATATAATTTGACCACCTGCGCCAAAAGCGCCGGGGCTTTATCTTTATAATTTATCCCGGCTTCATCTAAAAATGGCTTTATTAATTCGGCCAAGGCCTTCGGGTCTTTTTTCTTAATATATTCGCCATTAATCCACGTTAATTTCTCCATTGAAAACACTGCCGCAGCTTTATTTACTTTTTTGATAGAAAAATTCTTAACCGCAGAAAGCAGTTCAATAATTTCCTGATTATTACCCGGAGACCAGCCCAAAAGCATTAAATAGTTTACAATAGCTTCCGGCAGAAATCCCATTTTGCGATAATCGCTTACCGCAACGGCGCCTGTTCTTTTTGACAATCTTCCACCATCTTCACCCATAATTAAAGGTAAGTGCGCAAACTTAGGCGGTTTTAAACCTAGGGCCTGATACATCAAAATTTGTTTGGGAGTATTGGAAATATGGTCTTCGCCGCGAATAACATGCGTAATTTCCATTGCCGAATCATCAATTACACAACAAAAATTATAAGCTGGAGACCCGTCATGTTTTATCAAAACCTCATCTTTAAGAACAGGCTCTCCTTGCGCATTAAAAAACGGAGTGCCGTCTTCTTTTAAAGAGATAAAATTAGTTGTGTCGAAAGTAATTTCACCGCGAATTAAATCAAAGATTTTTATTTCTTGTTTGGTAGTTTTGAGAAGCGTTGCGCCATTTTCTTGGTAAGCCTTGCCTTCGGAAACAAGTTGTGCGGCTTTCGCGCGGTATAAATCAAACCGCTTGCTTTGATAATGCAACTCATCCCAATCCATTCCGAGCCATTTCATGCTAAAGAGGATTTCATCTTCATATTCTTTTTTTGAGCGCTCTAAATCGGTGTCTTCTATTCGTAAAATAAACTGGCCTTGTTGCGACTTGGCATAAAGCCAATTAAACAGTGCGGTTCGAGCACCACCAATATGTAAGTATCCCGTCGGACTGGGAGCAAATCTGACCTTAACCATATAAATAAACCTTCACCCTTAAGTTGAAATATTGCGAAAGTGTTTTTAGGAAATGTTTTAGGCGGCTTCCTTCTCTTTATCTTCTAAGCGGCATACAATCTCTTCTATGCGCGCCTGGTCTTCGTCTTTAATGTCTTGAAATTCAATTCCAATATCATAAAACAACGGCTTTTTTTGTTCGCTCATCTTGCGCTGCACATTCCAGACAACGCGGCCTTGGCATTTAATGTGTTCGCCAAAATCCATTAAATCTACTTCTAGGTCAACCGGACAAAAAACCTTGATATTTTTCTTAAATATTACGCATACTCCGCCGATACCAATATTTTCGGTGTGAGTTAAAAGCACGTCTTTATCATCTTCGTTATTATGGATTACAACTAGGCAAGGATATTTAATTCTGGGGAATTTTCTTCGGTCTAAGCCTTCCCATTTAGCCATGGAAGCCTCCTTTTACAAACTGTTTTTTGCAAAAGTATTAATATTTATTAGGATTATAATATATATCAAAAATAACTACAAGATAATTATGTGCTCTTATTCGTTATTGCCTTTTTCAGCCTCTATTAAATCAGGAGCATTCTTTTGTATTCTGATAATAGAACTGGCTTTGCCGGTTGTTGTATCAACGTCAATAATTACGCCATTTAAACGAATGTCCTTTTTAGCTACATGGAACTTTACCGGCATACTGGTTAAAAACCGGTCAATAATATTTTTCTTTTCTTGTCCAATAACTGAATCAAACGGCCCGGTCATTCCAAGGTCGGTAATATAAGCTGTTTTCTTCGGCAATATTTGCTCATCGGCTGTTTGCACATGCGTATGTGTTCCCACAACAGCCGAAACTTCTCCGTCTATAAAATGACCTAGGGCAATCTTTTCGCTTGTTGCCTCAGCGTGAAAATCAACAACAATTACCGGTGTTTCTTTTTTTATTTGATCCACAATCTCTTTTAGCTTGCGAAAAGGGCAATCGACATAATAACGAATAAAAACCCGCCCCAACAGACTAACCACCGCGACTTTATTGCCATTTTTAGCTGTTTTTATACAATATCCTTTGCCCGGAGCTCCTTCCGGAAAATTAGCCGGACGGATAACATAATCAGCATTGGGCAAATATTCTTCGAGTTCTTTTTGATCCCAAACATGGTCGCCCAAGGTTATTACATCACACCCGGCCTCAAAACATTGCTTAGCTAAGCGCGAAGTTAACCCCGCCCCTCCGGCGACATTTTCTCCGTTAGCAATAACAAAATCTATCGAATATTCTTTTACAATATTCCTTAGTTCCGTTTGCAACGCATGTCGCCCCGGCTGGCCGACACAATCTCCTAGGCATAATATTTTCATACTTTATTATTTCGCGTATTCAACCGCTCTAGTTTCACGAAGGACAATAACTTTTATTTGTCCAGGATATTCCATTTCTTCTTCAATTTTCTTTCTGATATCACGAGAAAGAACAACAGCTTCGTCATCATTAATTTTTTCCGGGTCAACTACTATACGAATTTCTCGCCCTGCTTGAAGAGCAAAAGCTTTGTTTACACCCTTAAACGAATATGAAATTCGCTCTAAGTTTTCCAGCCTCTTCACATAAGTTTCCAACGTTTCGGCTCTGGCACCCGGACGAGCAGCCGAGATAGCATCCGCCGCGCAAAGCAAAACCCCATAAATCGTCGCTGTTTCAACTTCCTCGTGATGAGCTTCAACGGCGTTAGCAACTTCTTCACGTTCGCCATATTTACGAGCTAATGTTCCGCCGACAACAGCATGGGTGCCTTCTTCTACTTCCTGCGCCACAACTTTTCCAATGTCATGTAAAAGCCCGGCCCGAATAGCTAGCTTGGTATCTAATCCCAGCTGGGCGGCCATGGCCCCCATTAACATTGCAACTTCTTTGGTGTGCTGCAATCCGTTTTGCCCGTAACTAGTCCTAAACTTAAGTTTTCCTACGAGCTTTATCAGTTCCGGATGCATCGCGTGCACACCCAAATCAAAAGCCAGCTTTTCGCCTTCTTCTTTGATTTGCGCTTCCATATCTTTCTTGGCTTTTTCGACAACCTCTTCAATGCGTCCCGGATGAATACGACCGTCAGCAATTAAATTTTCCAAAGCTAATTTAGCAATTTCTCGCCTATACATATCAAATCCCGAAATAGTTACCGCTTCGGGAGTATCGTCTATAATAATATCGACTCCGGCAGCAGCTTCCAGCGCGCGGATATTACGCCCTTCGCGCCCGATAATACGGCCTTTCATTTCATCGCTAGGCAATACAACAACCGTTACGGTTGAATTGGAAGTATGCTCGGAAGCGCATTTTTGAATCGCTGTCGTGATTATTTGTCGTGATTTCTTGTCGCAAATTTCACGGGTCTCTTCTTCGTTTTTTCTAATTCGGGTTGCTTTTTCCTGCAAAAGTTCGTCATCTAAACGGGAGAGTAGAAGCTTTTTCGCATCTTCCTCGGACATTGAAGAGATTGTTTGTAATCTTTTCTTTTCCTCTTCAATAAGCTTGGTTAATTCTTCCCCGCGCTTTTGAGTCTTCTCTTCGCTTTCCCGCAACGAAACAATACGGGCATTAATGTCTTTTTCTTTGCGCTCAAGAAGATCGACTCTTTTATCAAGGTTTTCTTCTTTTTGCGTAATCCTTTTTTCTGCGCCGACAATTTCATCGCGCCTCTCTTTTGTCTCGCGCTCAAAATCTTGTCTTAATTTGATTAAAAGGTCTTTTCCTTGTAGCTCAACCTGGTTTTTTCGGGATTCAACGTCTTTTTTTGCCGCGTCAACTAGGATTTTTGCTTTTTCTTCGGCTTCACGCAATTTCTTACCGGCAAAAAACCAACGCAAAGAATATCCGCCAAAGAAAACAACAGCAAATAATAAAAATAGCCCTACGCTTTGAATTTGAACATTTGATTCCATGATAACTAACTCCTCTCTATTAAAATAAAAGGAATACTGATTCCTTTTGCTGTAAGGAGAGCGTGCGTTTTAGTTAGTAATTAGGCTGGTTACCGCAAAATCATGTCTTTCGACGGGAAGTTGATCAACGATTTGAAAATCAAAAGCTAGTCCGGCAGTGGGAATATTTTTGGCCAATCGGGCTAAAAAGCGGTCATAGTAGCCTCCGCCGCGCCCTAAACGATTTCTGTTTTTATCAAAAGCAACTCCTGGCACGACCACAAAATCAATCACATCGGCTGAAATTTGATTTGTTTCGTTTAAAATTGGCTCTTTAATGCCGTAAGGACCATCCTGAAGAGATTCGTCCACCGAACCTATTAAAGCTAAGAGCAATTCTCGTCTCTCTTTGGCAATAACAGGTAAGGCTATTTTTTTCCCCAACTTTTGAGCTTTTCTAATCATTTGGTATGTATCAACTTCTCCATCAAAAGAAGCGTAAAACAAAATTGTTTTAGCTTTTGCGAATCCCGCTAATTTAAAAAGCTTATTTTCGATAATTAAGCTTTTTCTAACTCGCTCTTTCTCCTCTTGATTGTTTAAAAGATGTGAAATCCTTTCTCTAATTTCTTTTTTATTTGTATTTAACAATTTTTGCAAAACATGCTTTTATAAATGTTTTTACGTTTAATGCGCAATATATTATCATTTATTTTATAATTACACAACTAGAAACTTCTCGTATCTTGTGCAAACAAATCAATAGCAATAAGTTACACCTCAAGAAAAGCCCTTAGGCCTTTTTTCGACGCAAAGCTTCCAGCCGCTCTTTTATTAGTTTTTCTTTGCCGATTTCGGTAGGATTGTAGTATATTTTCTTTATCGACATATAGTCTTGTTCGACATAATGGCCTTCATAATCATGGGCATACTTGTAGTCTTTTTGCCTCCCCAGTTGTTTTCCCCCTGGATAACTAGCATCTTTTAAATGTATCGGTACCTCTTGCAATCTTCCATTTTTTATATCATCTATCGCCGCATCAATTCCCAAATAAACAGCGTTAGATTTAGGCGCACAAGCGACATAAACGGCGGCCTGGGCCAAAGGAATTCTCGCTTCAGGTAGCCCGATAAATTCTGCAACCTGCATCGCGCTATTTGCCAGAACAAGAGCCTGCGGATCAGCATTCCCGACATCTTCGGCCGCACAAATACAAATACGACGGGCAATAAACCTCGGGTCTTCTCCAGCATAAATCATTTTCGCCATCCAATAAAGAGCCGCATCAGGGTCGCTTCCGCGCATTGATTTGATAAAGGCGGAGGCGGTATCATAATGGTTATCTCCGTCTCGGTCATAGTTAACCTGCTTTTTCTGGATTGACAACTGCGCAACAATTAAATTAAAATTAATTTTTCCTTGGCTGTCGGGTTTTGTTGTTAAAACGCCTATCTCTAGAGCGTTTAACGCCCGTCGGGCATCGCCATCACAAATATCTGCCAAAAAGCCGATCGCTTTCTCATCAATTTCTAAATTATATTTTCCGAGGCCTCTTTCTTTATCTTCAATTGCCCGGAATAAAATCTTTTTAACGGCATCTTGCGTTAAAGGTTGCAACTCTAAGACTATCGAACGCGATAAAAGCGGCGCCGTTAGAGAAAAAAACGGATTAAAAACTGTTGCTCCAATCAAAACAACATAACCTTCTTCTAAATCCGGCATTAGAACATCCTGCTGGGCCTTATTAAAACGATGAATCTCGTCGATAAAAAGAATTGTTTTTTTCTGAGAAGTCACAAAGCGCATTTTGGCATTTTGAGTAATTTGCCTTAATTCGTCAATATTGGAGGAGACAGCGTTTATTTTTTCAAAATGAGTTTTTGTTTCAGCTGAAACGCACAAAGCAATTGTTGTTTTACCGCAACCCGGAGGGCCATAAAGAATGATTGAAGATAGCCGATCAGCGGCAATTGAGCGCCGCAGAAGAGTTTCTTTGCCCAACACATGCTCTTGTCCAACAACTTCATCTAAAGTTCTGGGCCGCACTCTAACTGATAAAGGCGAATTGGCAAACATTGCCTCTTTATTGGCAACAATAAACAAATTACCTTCGTCATTAAGAATGTTTTTTCGTTTGGCCATAAAATTTGCTCGCAAAATAAATCCCCACCAATGCCGTCGGGATAATAAAAGGTGAACCGTTTCACCAAGTGGGAACATCTTTAAGTATCCTTACGATACGTTAAAAGGATTATTCCCATAAAGAATGTGTTGGTTCTTTTTTAATTAACCCTAACGCACACAGCAGGGACATTTACATTATAACACTTTTTGTTTTGTTGCAAAGACGAATTATTTTAGAGGTAGTGCATCTACCGCTGGATAGCGGAAAATTTCTGAATTATAGAAGCTACTATTCTTTGATGCAGTTTTGTAATTTCATCGTCGGTCAACGTTTTCTTGTCCGACTGGTACGAGCAAGAGAAAACTATGCCGCGATAACCTTTTTGTATTTTCTCACCCAAATATTCCTCAATAAAATCAATTGATTTTAAAATGCCTTCCCCTAAAAGAAAAGCTTCTTGTGTTATATCGGCAAAATTTATTTCTGTTTTTATCGCCAAGCTGACATCCCGTATAATCGCCGGAAACTCGCACACTGGAACAAACTTTTTATGACGCCAATCCTCTTTTAATAGCTTTTCCAAATCAAGCTGCGCAAACAATACCTTCGCATTCTTGATGTCAAAATTATTTACAACCTCATCAGACAATAATCCCATTTCGCCAATTTCTTGTCCTTTTAAAAAGATAGCGACACTTTGTGTTTCGTCAAAATAATTTTTCTTTATATGCTTTACGGTAATTTCCGCACCAAAAACATCTTGAATTGTTTTAACCAGAACACCTTTTAAATCATAATAATTAACCGTTTTTCTGGCGTGGTTTCGCCAGTCACTGTTTTGTTTACCACTAAGAGCAACAGCCAATACTTCTTTTTCCGAACCACCAATGTAAATCTTGCCTGTTTCAAAAACAGTTAAATCTTTTTGCTGATGATTGATGTTAGCTGCTAAAACATTCAAATGGCTGGCTAATAACGCCGGACGCAATATTTCTTGGTCCTGGCTTAACGGATTAATTATGCTTATTCCGGACAAGCTCTCTTGCCTGGTTTTTTCTAAAGACCGCTTGTTAACCATCGTATAGGTTATAATTTCATTTAAGCCTTGCGATAACAAGGCTTTTCTTATCGCATTTCTTTTTTGTCTCTTTTCGTCGGGCAGGATTTGCGATGGCTTAATTAAAGGTGTGGTGGACGGTAAGTTGTCATAGCCTACAATGCGGGCAATTTCTTCCACAATATCCACTTCCTGTTTAATATCGCCACGAAATGAAGGCGGCGTAATCTTAATCTTGTTTTTGCCGAATAAAGTTGCCTCAAAATCTAAATTATTTAAAATCTTTTTACAAGCATGGATTGACAGTTTGTCATTAAGATATCCATTTATCTGCTCAATTGAAACAACTATGCTGGTTGACAATTTAAGCTTACTAACGGCTTTAACTTCATCTTTCTTAGTAATATCTCCTTTGGCTAATTCTAAAATTAAATCAATGGCTCGGTTCGCTCCAGATTCCACCATATCAAAATCAACTCCCCGTTCAAAACGATATGAAGAATCCGTCGACAATCCAAGCTTTCTTGCTGCCCGACGAATTAAAACCGGGTCAAAATAAGCACTTTCAAGCAAAACATTATGTGTTTTTTCCGTTACTTCGGATTCTTTTCCACCCATTATGCCGGCAACAGCAACAGGTTTTTTGTCATCCGCAATAACTAAAATTGACGGGTCTAATTCACGTTCCACCCCGTCAATCATAACTATTTTTTCGCCTTTTTTCGCCCGGCGTACAATAATCTTATTTCCTGAGATCTTGTCCGCATCAAAAGCATGCATTGGCTGGCCCGTCTCCATTAAGCAAAAATTTGTAATATCAACAAGGTTGTTTACCGTACGCACACCGATGCTCTTTAAAAGAGATTCCATCCAATCAACAGCTGGCTTAACGTGAACATTTTCTATTAATGTTCCGATGTATCGAGCACAATCTTTTTTATCATCAACTTGTATATCGTATTTCTTGGTCGGCATTTTATGGGGCTTAAAACTAGGAATTTGTTTTTTCTGATCCAAAATCGCCGAAAGCTCCCGGGCAAAACCAATAACGTTTAAACAATCCGGGCGGTTAGGCGTTACTTCCAAATCAAAAACAACATCATTGTTTTCTTTCGACACTTTCTCTACTTCTATTCCCGCCATAGTCAGCTTGTGAGAAAGCTCGTCGGCAGTTAGATTAACTTGTATATATCGTTTTAACCAATTAAGACTAAGTTTCATTGTTTAAAATTGCTCCAGAAATCTTTTATCGTTTTCATAAAACAAGCGAATATCATTAATTCCATATTTTAACATGGCAATTCTTTCAACACCCATGCCGAACGCTAAACCCGTATATTTGCCTTTTGGATATCCGGCATGTTCAAACACCTTGGGATGCACCATCCCGCAGCCCATGATTTCCAGCCATCCTTTTTTACCGCAAACACTGCATCCTTTACCTTTACAAATATAGCAGGAAATATCTACCTCCGCCGATGGTTCAGTAAAAGGAAAGTAATGCGGACGGAAACGCATTTTAATCTCTTCCGAGAAGAATTTCTGGCAAAAAACAGTCAAAAGGCCTTTTAAATCAGAAAATTTAACATCTACATCAACTAACAAGCCTTCGATCTGATGAAACATAAATGAATGGCTTGCATCAACCGCATCGGGGCGATAAACTTTCCCCGGAATGATAACCGCCAAGGGTGGTTTATTGTTTTGCATAACCCTGATTTGTCCCGGCGATGTTTGGCTTCTTAAAAGCAAATTCCGCCCCTTATTGGTCGTGTCTTCGGCTTGCACATAGAATGTATCAAAACTATCGCGCGAAGGATGTTCCGCCGGGATATTTAATGCTGTAAAATTATTAAATTCAGTTTCTATTTCCGGCCCCTCTTGCACCACAAATCCCAGCTTTTCAAAAGAAGCGCATATTTCTTCTATGGTTTGATGTAAAACATGCGGCCGGCCAACTTTTTGAAAAACACCCGGCAAGGTAAGGTCAATTTGATTGTCACTTGACTTTGAACCCAAACTTTTAATTTCTAATGTTTTTTGCTCAATCATCGCGGAAAGATCATTTTTTAGAGCATTGGCTTCTTTTCCAAAAGACGGCTTATCTCCCGGAGCAACGGAAGAAAGAGAACTGTAAACTTCTTTAACCACGCCTTTGCCACCTAAATATTTTATACGAAAAACCTCGAGGCTGTTTTTATCATTAACCGCTGCCAAATCAATTTCAATTTGTTTTCTTATTTCTGCAAAATTTATCATTTTATTTCTTCCACAAAGCCGGATTAAACAACAGAAACATGGTGTAAAGTTCAACACGCCCAGCCAACATCATAAAAGACAAAACCCATTTCCCCGGGATTGACATCCAGCCATAATTTGTCATAGGGCCTACTTTACCAAAACCCGGGCCGATTCCGCCTAACGTTGTAATAACTGCCGTAGAAGCAGTTTGAATATCACATCCTTCAAAAAACAGAAGCAACAAAGTTCCTATCGCTAAGGTAGAAACATATAAAGTAAAAAATACAAACACGCCTGAAATCAACGATTCAGATAACGTTTTGCCATTAACCTTAATCGGCATTATTGCGTTAGGAAACGCAGCCTGGATAACCGACCTTCTGGCAACTTTAGATATTACAAAAAACCTTATAGCTTTTAACCCGGCACTAGTTGACCCGCCGCACCCGCCCATTATCATCGCAAACAAAAACAAATATTTTGGCAAAGAAGGCCATAAGTCAAAGTTTTTAGTAGCATATCCTGTCGATGTTGACAGAGAAACAACCTGAAAAACAGCATCTCGCACCGGACTCTGACTTATTTTGTTTAAAAATAAAACAAAAGCAACAATTGTAATGTTTACGAGCACAACAGTGCAATAAAATTTAAATTCCTGATCCCTTAAATAATTTAAAGGCTTTCCCTTCAGCGCATGATAATGCAAAATAAAATTAATTCCACCGGCTAGCATCAGAAAAACAATAACCCATTGACAAAAAGGATTATAAGCTCCGATGCTTATATTCTTTGTCGAGAAACCACCGGTTGCAATTGCGCCAAACGCGTGACAAAGAGCATCAAAAAAAGACATTCCGCCAATAAACAACAAAGTTACGCCAATTATTGTAAAAATAGTATACACAACCCACAAATCACGGGCGGTTTCACGAATACGCGTTGCCGTTCTATCAACTGTCAATCCCGAAGCTTCGGCCCGAAAAAGCTGAAAATTGCTGCCTCCTAGCGCCGGCAAAAGAGCAATATACAAAACTATAATTCCCATACCGCCCATCCAATGCGTTAAGCTGCGCCAAAACAAAATTCCTCGCGGTAAAACTTCGACATCAGAAAAGATCGAAGCACCCGTTGTCGTAAATCCGCTTGCTATTTCAAAGAAGGCGTCCGTAAAAGTAGGAACTACTTTTGTTAAATATAACGGAAGCGCGCCAAAAGCCGACATCACAATCCAGCTTAATCCGGCAATGGCAAAACAATCTTTTATTGTAATTCTTTCAAAATCTTTTTTAGGAGTACGATAAAAGAAAGAAATTACCGTCGAAACAAAAATTCCCAAAATTAGCATCAAACCAAAAACAAAAGTTTCGCTACTACGGATATCGTCCTTTAGCGCCCATAAAAAAGGAAACAATAAAAAAAGGCTTTCTATCCTAATAATAAGAGATATAACATAAAAAACTATTCGTTTATGCATAAATTGTTTTGTGCATTGTTTAAGAAGCTTTATTGGGAGACAAAAACAAACCAGTCAATTTTGTAACAACTTCTTTTTTACAAAAAACGATAACTTTGTCCCCAGCCATTATTTGTGTATCGCCTTTAGCCAGAAATACCTCCGTGCCTCGGCAAATTGCCCCAACAATAGAATTCTTAGGAAATTTTATTTGGCTTAAAATCGTTCTGGTAATTATAGCTTCTTCCGCCGGAACAAGCTCTAAAGCTTCGGCTTCAATTTTCAAAAGCTTGGTTACATATTGAATCCCTTTACCGCGCACCAAGCCTAAAATCTGCTCTACCGCGAGTAGATGCGGGTTAATAATTACATCGATATCTAAAGCGTCTGTAATTGCAACGTAATCCGGCTGATCCGTCGTGATAATCGCGTACTTAGCTCCCATTTTCTTCGCCAATAACGCACTGATTAAATTGGCGTGATCGTTTTTGGTCGTAGCTACAAAAACATCGGCAGCTTCTACCCCGCACTCTTTCATTACCTCTTGTTCTGACATTGAGCCGTTAATAATGCGGACATTTTCTAGCCGGCTAGCAATCGCTTCAGCTTTGGCCTTATTTTCTTCAACCAACAGCAAGTCAGGAACGCTCTTGGATAAAAGCATTGCTACTCTTTCCCCAATATCTGTCGCTCCGTATATAATGGCCTTGGTTGGTTGCTTAATTCCCGGATTAATAAAACTTAAAAATTCTCCCACCGATTGAGCCGGTAAAAGAACATAAATTCTGTCTTTAAGCTCAATCGTATCACTCCCTTTGGGAATTACTACTTCGCCATTCCGAGAAATCGCCACAATTAAAAAAGGCCAAGGAAAGTCCTCGTCGTGACAATCGGAAATTTGCAATCCCTTGATTGGGGATTCTTGAGGAATGTCAAAAGCGCGCAGAAGTATTTTACCGTCGGCAAAATCCCCAAGATCAGATGTCCCCGGAGTGTGTATGGCTTTAACAATTTCATCCGCGGCCAAATCTTCCGGATTAATAATATCGTCGATATTAAAGGTTTGGTATCCGGCTTGTTTGATAGTTTTGGCTAATTCTTTGTTTCTAATGCGAGCAATAACTTTTTTTGCGCCTAACACGGAAGTCAAGGCACCAGCTAAGAGATTGGTTTCGTCCGAAACAGTAACCGCAATTACCAAATCAACATTTTGGATATTAATTTCTTTTAAGACTTTTGGATCGGTTCCACTGCCATTGATTACTTTAACATCTAGTTTTTCATTAGCCTTGCGAGCAATAGATTCATTATTCTCAACAACATAAACTTCATGTTCTTCCTTAGATAATGCTCGCGCTAGATTGGCGCCTATTCGGCCGGCTCCAATAATTAGAATTTTCATATCTTGACTCGCTTTATAAAAGCGGGAGCCATTGACGGCTCCCGGGCACAAACATAAATTATTTAGCGATTGCCTCTGCTGGTTTTATTGGTTTTTCCCCTTTGGCAACTTTTACTAATTTTTGAAATACTTCCGGAGAATTAACAGCAAAATCGGCTAAAACCTTACGATCTAAAATAATGTTCGCATCTTTAAGCCCTTTGATAAATCGGCTATAAGTTATGCCTTGGGCGCGGCAAGCGGCATTAATTCTAATAGTCCAAAGATATCGAAATTCTCTTTTCTTGGCTTTTCGGTCTCGATATTGAAAAACCATACCTTTCATTAAAGAACGCTTGGCTTGTATATAGCGACGGCTACGATGGCCAAACTGACCTTTTGTTTGTTTCAAAACAGCCTTTTTTCGTCTTTTAGCGACGACTGAACTCTTAACTCTAACCATATGGCAACAGCCTCCTTATCCTCTTTGTGTCCGACTTGGAAACATATGACCCTTTACGCAAGTGTCGTTTAGCCTTGCGTGACATTTTTCCAAGAATATGTCCTCGACGAGCGCTTCTCTTCTTAAACTTGCCGGATTTGGTTCGTTTAAACCGCTTAGCAGCGGATTTGTTTGTTTTTAATTTTGGCATCTTGCTTCCTTTCTTAAAAAACCATGCCTTATGTATTATCTTCTTCGGGTTGTTCTACAGCTTTTTTCTTATCCGCCGTTATAGGCGCAATTGTAACCGACAAAACTTTGCCTTCTAAAAGCGGTGCTTTTTCTGGTTCACCATAGCCGGACAAATCAGCAACCATTCTTTCCACAATATCTCGGCCCAATTCTTGATGCATCATTTCCCGCCCTTGATACATCATATTAATTTTAACCTTATCTTTCTTATCCAAAAATCCGATAACTTGCTTTAACTTAACCTGATAATCACCTTGTCCGATATGCGGCTTTAACCTAATTTGTTTTAAATGAATGACGTGTTGATGTCGCTTTATACGCCTCTCTTTTTTTTCTTGATCATACTTGTACTTGCTGTAGTCCATTATTCGGCATACTGGCGGTTTTGCGCTGGGAGAGATTTCAACTAAATCAAGTTCATGTTCACGAGCTAAATCTATAGCTCTTTTTATTCCGACGACACCCAGTTGTTCTGCTTCGGGCCCAATTACCCTTACTTCCGCGGACCTAATCATTTCATTTACACGGACATATTTTTGAATATCACACCTCCTGTTTAAATTTTATTTTTGATTTCTTCTTGTATTTTCTCAATAAAAGCCGTATATGGCATTACGCCTAAATCGCCTTTAGCATATTTTCTAACCGACACCGCTTGCGTTTCTTTTTCCTTAGCACCAACAACTAAAATGTATGGCACTTTGCTCATCGTGCCCTCACGAATACGTTTGTTTAAGCTTTCATTTCGGCTATCAATTATAACGCGAATATTCTTGCTTTGTAATTCTTCTTTGACTTTATTGGCAAAATCCGCGATGTCTTCTTTGATCGGAATAATCAATACTTGTTTTGGCGATAACCAAACCGGAAAAGCTCCGCCGTAATGCTCTATCAATGTTCCGATAAAGCGCTCAACGCTGCCTAAAATAGCCCGATGAATCATAATGGGACGATCTTCTTTTCCTTCTTCATTAACATAGGCCATATCAAATCTTTGGGGAAGCGCGAAATCACATTGTATTGTCGCACATTGCCACTCTCTTTTTAAAGCATCTCGCAATTTAATATCTATTTTCGGCCCATAGAACGCTCCGTCGCCTTCGTTAATTTGATATTTTAGTTTTTTCTCAATCAGCGCATTCTCTAAAGCTTTTGTTGCCTCATCCCAGTCTTCGACTTTGCCGATAAACTTTTCCGGGCGCGTACTTAACTCGATATTAAATTCTGAAAATCCAAAATCTTTCATTACCGAGAAAACAAAATCGATAACCTGCATAATTTGTTCTTTTATCTGTTCCCGACGGCAAAAGATATGTGCATCATCCTGAGTAAAGCCGCGCACCCTCAAAAGCCCGTGTAAAACACCAGCCTTTTCTCGTCGATATACTGTGCCTAATTCGAAATATTTAATCGGCATGTCTCGATAGGAACGGGTGTGCGATTTATAAATTAAAACATGCCCGGGACAATTCATCGGCTTAACCGCAAACTCTTCTTTATCTACCTCAAAGAAATACATGTTTTCGCGATAGTATCCGGCGTGCCCACTTTGTTGCCACAAATTACCTTTTAATATATGCGGCGTAGTTACTATCTGATAGTCGCGCCTTAAATTTTCTTCTTGAATATAATCTGTGACGATCTTTCTTAACATAGCCCCGTCGGGATGATAAAAAACCAAGCCCGCGCCAGCCTCTTCATGATAAAAATTAAACAAATCTAATTGCACGCCCAACTTACGGTGGTCGCGTTTTTGCGCTTCATCTAAAAGCTTTAAATGCTCGTCTAACGCTTCTTTGTTTTCAAAACATGTGCCATAAATTCTTTGCAAGCGCGCATTGTCTTCATCTCCATGCCAATATGACCCGGCGACAGATAATAATTTAAAGGCTTTTATCTCGCCGGCATTCTCAACATGCGGCCCTTTGCATAAATCAACAAAACCGTTTTCGCCAGTCGTAAACAAAGACACTTCTTTATCCGGCAACGCCTGAATTAATTCCACCTTATAAGTTTCGCCTTGTTTTGTAAAAAATTCTATTGCCTTATCTTTGGGCATAAAGCTTTGTTTAAAAACAGGCTTCTTTTCAATAATCTGCCGCATTTTCTTTTCAATCACGGCTAAATCTTCGTCGGTAAAAGGTTCTTTTCTTTCAAAATCATAATAAAATCCGTCATCAATA
Organism: Candidatus Omnitrophota bacterium; assembly: GCA_022703565.1. Taxonomy (GTDB): domain Bacteria; phylum Omnitrophota; class Gorgyraeia; order Zapsychrales; family Zapsychraceae; genus JADFZM01. The sequence continues at coordinate 10,097 of JAKLDK010000007.1, read as the reverse complement.
GCCGGGCCGATTGTCACCTTCACCTCCGGCCACAGCTCTTTTACTGCCTGAGCCATAATATGCGCACAGCTGTGTCTTAACTTATCTATTTGTTTTGAATAATCCATAATGTTCCTAGTAAACCAAAAAGCTCAACAAGAAATTGTTTAACATGGACCCGACAAGGCTCGAACTTGTGACCTCTTCCATGTCAAGGAAGCGCTCTAACCAACTGAGCTACGGGTCCGGCAATACAAAATACAATGGGCAAGGAGGGAGTCGAACCCTCACGACCTTGCAGTCACAGGATTTTAAGTCCTGCGTGTATGCCATTCCACCACTTGCCCATAAAAAACATTACAAAAATTTTTGTTATTGCTTTTTATCCCTCTCGGGTAATTTTTACGGCATTGTCAATATACCACAAATGCTTGACGAAAAAAGGCGTGGACCGGATTTGAACCGGTGTTAACGGTTTTGCAGACCGCTGCCTGGCCACTTGGCTACCACGCCATAAAATCATTTCACCGCCGCAACAACCGCTTTAACAATTTCATCCACTTCAGCAAGATGTCCTTCTCCAACGGAGCCGCAGGCCATTTTGCCTTTAATCGGGCCTACAAACTTAACCCCTCGAGATTTTAGCGTATTAATGTTAGCCTGAACCGCAACATTTTTATACATTCTAAAATTCATAGCTGGAGCAATTATAATCGGCGCGTCTGTTGATATAACCGTACAGCTCAGCAAACAATCCGCTATGCCCCCCGCTATTTTTCCAATAATATTGGCCGTTGCCGGTGCAATCACAAGACAATCGGCTTTTTCGCCTAAGGGAATATGATTTTCTTCCCAAGGGATAGTCTCTTCGAACATCTCGGAATAAACTTTTTCTTGGCACAAGCTTGACAGGGTTAAAGGAGTTATAAAACGTTTTGCTTCATCAGTCATTATTACCGAAACTTTAAAGCCACGATCCATTAATCGCCTAATTATATCAGCAGATTTATAAGCAGCAATGCTTCCCGTCACCCCCAAAACAATGTGTTTATTTTTCACGGCGTTTATTCTTTATTATCTTTTTCTTCTTCCGCGGCTGTTTCTTGTATTGCTTTCTTTTCCTGCGCGGAAACTGAATTGGCACCCTTCATCTCAATCTTGCCTTGTTTGATTTCTTCTAAAGAAACTGAGGTTAATTTGCTGGATAACGGCATGTCGACGAGCTGTTTCCGCCCTTCGGCTAGTTCTAACGCTCGAATGGCAGCCATACGCGATAATTTATAAATACTACCCTTGGCTCTCTTTATATAGTTTTCGATTGCACGATATTCCATAAAATTACATCCTCTCTTTTGTCTTTAGGCAAAAAATAAAAAATCCCCATCTTAATATTAATTTTAATAGGGAATATATATACCATATCAAGACTGTCTTGTCAAAAAGAACTTAATAGCGCTCTTTTTACAAGCCCTTACCCTTTATTACGTAAGTTATTATGTTTTCAAGCTTTTGGGTCGCCTGCTTCAGGCCATTATTAACCACAACATAGTCATATTTACCCGCTTGCTTCATTTCCATAAACGCTCGTTTAAGCCGGGCGTTAAGCGTTTTTTTATCTTCCGTACCTCTTTTGACCAGCCTTGCTTTTAAAATAGCCGTTGACGGTGGTTTTATGAAAATTAAAACCGCTTTTTTGTGCAGAGCTTTTACCGTTTTCGCGCCTTTAACGTCAATGGCTAAAACAACATTTTTGCCCTGTTCTAATTTTTGCCGTACTTGTGACTTTAATGTCCCGTAATAATTATCAAAGACCTTTTCATGTTCAAGAAATTGGCCTTGCTTGATTTTGTTTATAAACTCTCGTCGGCTAATAAAAAAGTAATCTTTCCCGTTAATTTCGCCGCCTCGTTTTTCGCGCGTCGTTACTGAAATTGTGCGTGCAAGCTTGCGGCGTAACGAGGCTTTTTTCATTAAAGAGGAATATAAAGTAGTTTTGCCTGAGCCCGATGGCCCGGAAATAACAATTATTTTGCCATCAAGTTTATTCAACATTCTGGGATTGTTCTCGTATTTTCTCGACTTTACTTTTAAGGAGAATTACGGCGCTGGCGACTATCTTGTCTTGCAGCTTGGAGCCGATCGTATTTGTTTCACGCTGCATTTCTTGGGCTACAAAATCGATCTGCTTGCCTATTGTGGTTTCGTTCTTTAATAATTTTTGCATTTCTTCAATATAATGCGTTAGGCGCGTTAATTCTTCGTTAATATCATTGCTTTTTTGAAAAGCGGAAAATTCTTCGTCGTTCATTTTCTTCTTTTGCTGTATTAAAAGGTCTTGGGCTCTGGTTTTAATTCTCTTTATTTGCGCTATCATTTTAGAAAGTTGGCTGGACAAATCCGCATAAATCGCCTTGCCTTCACGCAAGCGCATATTAATTAAATTGTTTAAAGCGTGCTTTAAAGCCTTTTCGGTTTTAGGCCATAGTGCTTCTAAATCCAACGATGTTTCCTTGGTCTCTAAAACTCCCGGCAATTTAATCAAATCAGCTGCAGTAATATTAAAAGGCAAATCAAAATCTTTTTGCAGCTTTCTCGCATGTTGCATATATTTTTTTGCAGCGTCGATATTAAGCGCGATTGTTTGAGATGATTTTTGCGACAATTTCACAGCAACAGTTACGCGCCCCCGGCTGATCTGTTTTTGGACGACATCTTTAATTTTTTGTTCAATTGAGCCAAAACCAATTGGCAAATAATATGTTATGTCAAAATATTTATGGTTTAAAGATTTAATTTCTACCGTCGCTTTGATGTCGTCCTGTGATATTTGCGCCGTGCCAAAACCCGTCATTCCTTTTAACATATTTCTCCTATTTTGTTTTGATCAATATTTTTACAATTCTCTCTAAATCCTCAAAAGAATAGAAATCGATAACTATCTTGCCTTTTTTGTTTCTCTCGACGATGTTTACCTTAGTCCCAAACAATTTCTGCAAATTATCCTGCAACAATACAACATCTTGTCTTTTTTTAATAACTTCTTTTGCTTTTCCGGCTAAATTGGTTTGGGTTAAGCGCTCTAAATCACGCACTGAAAGACCTTTTTTAATAATTTGCCCATAAAGCTTGGTTTGTTTTTTTGTGTCTTCAACGCTTAACAACGCTCGGGCATGCCCGACGGAAATTTCACCTTTATATAAACCTTTTTTAATATTTTCCGGCAATTTTAATAACCGCAAAAGATTTCCTATCGTCGAGCGGTCTTTTCCAACCGACTGGGCCACCGTTTCTTGTGTAAAAGAAAAATCATTGATTAATTTTTTATAACTTTCCGCCTCTTCAATAGCGTTAAGCTCTTCTCGTTGAATATTCTCAATCAAGGCTAAGACCAAAGCCTCTTGATCAGTGACATCCTTCACAATAACCGGAATCTCGCCTAAATTTAATTCGCGCGCGGCTTTTAAGCGTCTTTCTCCGGCAATAACTTCGTAACCATCTTGTTTTTCCCGTACCAAAATCGGCTGTAGCAATCCTTTTTCTTTAATTGAAGCCTTTAACTCGGCTAATTTATTTGGATCATAATTTGTTCGCGGCTGCAAAGCATTATCGCGGATTAATGAGATCTTAACTTGTCGGACATTGCCAGCCGTTTCGCTCGCAGAAAACTTTTCCGGAATAAGCGCAGACAATCCTCGGCCCAAAGCTTTATGTTCCATTATATCCTCCGTTTAATTGTTATGTGCGAAATTATCATGCGGCAATTCCTCCTAAGCCTTTGTCCTGCAACTGTTTATGAGATGCGCAAGGCCCATTCAAAATCTCACAAGCCAATTCGCGATATTTTTGCGCACCAATAGAAGTGCTGTCATAAACTGTTATTGGCTGGCCATGACTTGGCGCTTCGCTGAGCCTAACGTTGCGTGGAATAATTGTCTTATAAACTTTTTCTTTAAAATATGATCTGATTTCATTAATAACTTCATTGGTAAGATTTGTACGAAAATCCGCCATTGTTAATAAAACGCCTTCTATTGTTAAGTTTTGATTCAGCCCTTCTCTTATAAGATTAAATGTATTCATCAATTGCGACACTCCTTCGAGAGCATAAAACTCGCATTGAATTGGAACCAAAATCGAATCGCAAGCAACTAATGAATTTAAAGTTAAAAGTCCAAGAGATGGTGGAGAATCAATAATTATATAATCATAAATATTAGTCAAATTATGCAAAGCTTTTTTTAATCTGGTCTCCCGCGACAAAGCTCCGACCAATTCTATTTCGGCACCGGTCAAGCTAATGTTGCAAGGAATTATGTCCAAACTGGAAACAACTGTTTTGATAATAGCTTCTTCGGCAGAAATCTTATTTAAAAGTACTTCGTAAATTGTATTTTCTACTTCGCTTTTGTTAATACCCAATCCACTGGTAGCATTGCCTTGCGGATCAGTATCGATAACTAAAACTTTTTGATTTTGTTCGGCTAGAGTAGCTGATAAGTTTACAACTGTAGTGGTTTTACCGGTACCGCCCTTTTGATTACAAATTGCTATTGTTTTGCCCATTTTGCCCGCTAGTCCTAATAATGTTTCACGTGAAACATTTTATCCGAGATTTTTCAATAAAAAAGGTACTCTCGGCATTACCTCGGCGTTTCTAAAATAAAACTTGTGGAGACTTTCGATTTGGCAATGAAAATTTTTCTTTCCATCGCAAAATCTCAGTTTATTTCTTTTACCCTATTTTCTTACAGATAAAAGATTTTTCAAGTTTTTTTATGCTTTTCTTTCAAGGTAACTTTTATTTTGGCCGGAGTCTCTCCTGCCATGCCAAATAAGCCCTTTTTTTCTTCGCAAACAATTTTCACATTAATTTCTTCGCGGGAAACTTTTAATATAGACAGGGCTTTTTGAATCGCATTTTCTACTGAATTGCCATCAATTTCTAAGCTATCTGTGTGCTGCTTTTCTTGTTTATGCATACTGTCACGCTTTGGTATATTTGGAGATTTTCAATTGAGTAATCATAGAAAAAACGTAAAAACAAGTAAAATATAGCGTCAATCCACTGGCAAAATTATAAAAAATCCATCCTAAAAATATGGGGAAAAAGATCGCCATCATCTTTTGTTGAGCCACCTGATTGGGATCTAGCCCAGCCATATTCTTTGTAGATAATTTTTGTTGGAAAAACATAACCACTATCATAATTAATGGCAATAAATTTAAATAATCGCCCAACAAAGGCAATGTTATCGGAAATTTTAAAAACCTATCTGGCAAAGAAAGATCCTGCATCCAAAGAAATTTTGCTCCCTTAAATTGTACTGAGCGCCATAAAACCTGGTACAACCCAATAAAAACCGGTAATTGTAGTACCATGGGCAAACAACCACCCAAAGGATTAATCTTATACTCTTTATATAGCTCCATCATTTCTTTATTAAGCCTTTGGGGATTACTTTTGTGTTTTTCCCTTAAAACAGTCATTTTAGGCTGAATTTCCTGCATTTTCTTAGCAGACAACATCGCTCGCATGGTCAATGGATATGTAAGCAAATATACAAAAATGCTGATTAAAATTATACTTACACCCCAATTATGAACTAATTTATAAAATAAATTCATCATAAAATGAATGAATTTAGCAGCAATATCAAACAATGCTACCTTTTTATAATATAATTTAATTTCTTCAAAACCCAAATTATATTGCTTTAAAAGGCCAGTAATTTCCGGCCCATAGAAAATAGTTGTACTCAAGCTTAAACTCTTTGTCGTCGAATCAGTTACAATATTTGGCTTAATTTGCAGGCTTAATTTATTGGTATCTCTAGGTAAAACGGTGAAGCCTTTGGTGTCAAAATTTGGTTTCACAAGAACACAATAATATCGATCGCGAAAACCAACCCAATTAATTTTTCCATCGACAGATTTTTGTTCTTTGCTGTCAAATTTAAAAGCATTGTTTTTGCGCTCATATTTGTTGTCATATGAAACTGCGTATTCAAACAAACCATGATCTTGCTTTGCGGTTGCGCTTATTTTAGCGTCGCTCAGATTGGACGTATTAATTGTGTAGGCATTAAATAATTCGTCCAGAGTGGACATTTTGTTTTTAAATTGAATATTGTTTTCAGATTGGACAATATAGTCATCTTTTTTTAATTGATACTTTTTGGTGATTTTTTTATCATTATCTTCATAAACATATACAATGGTATCGGGGCTTAAGCTTTCTATTGTAAATTCTAAAATTTCTGTTACTGCCAAGCTTGCTATATCTAAAACCGGCAAAGAAGCGTTATATTCTTTTATTGTAACCCTGTTAAGCGCTCCTCCAATATTAGAAAATTCTAGCGATAGTTTATCGTTTTCTAACAAAGAGGTCTTTTCATTAAGTTTTTTTATCTCAACTGGCGCGGGAGGAAGGGAGGGGGCATCGTCTTTTTTAATTGTTGCTGTGACATCAGCCGTAGCCGTAACAATTGGGCCTTTTTTCGCTATATATGCTTTTTGCTGGGAAGAAGCCCAGAAATACAAAAGCATAAAAGATAATAGTGTCGCTAATAAAAATCGTTTTTCCATATTTATTCTACGGGATCGTAGCCTCCGTCGGAAAAAGGATGGCAACGTAAAATTCTTTTACAAGCCATACCTGTTCCTTTTAAAAATCCGTGTTTGTTTAAGGCTTCTAAAGCATAATCTGAACATCGCGGATGAAAGCGACAAGCCCTTGGTAAAAAAATTTGTCCGATTTTCTGGTAAATAATGATAAAAAAGGAGGCAATTCGTATCATTTTGTCGACGCAGACTATATTGAAACTTTTTTGCGCCCTTTAGCACGGCGCCTGTTTAACACATCGCGTCCGTTACTTGTACGCATTCTGACCAAAAATCCGTGCCGTCTTTTGCCTTTAATATTTGTTGGTGTCTTAATATGTTTTTTCATAGTTTGTAAATTATAACATACGAACTTTCCTAGTCAAGCTCTTTCCTTGAAGTCATACGAAAGTTTGCTTTATTTGCGAAAACAACACAAAAAAAGAAGCCGTTCTCGTCATGTTTTTCAAGCAATGAAAAACTGTTTATACAATTTAACTCTTTGCCAGACAATATTTTTCATCTGTATTAAATTTTTAATTTGAAATAAAATTTTTCTTTGTTATAATATAAAATCCTTTTAGTAAATTTTTGTTATTTAATAATTTTTTATATTTTTCACGTGAAGAAATTGTGTTGCACCAACAAGCGCAACATTCAGGTAATATCATTTCTTCTGCCCAAAAATATTCTGACAAATCAATGTTGCACAAATATTGTTTGAAAAAGATCTTAATTGTTGTCCTGTGGAAAACTTGTTGAAATGTTTTGTATAAAGCCATAAGTGCTTGTAAATAAACAACTTATGCAATCACCGTTATTAACGTCGAGATAGTCAGCCAAACGACACAACTTATTAATTTGCTATACTTTATAAAATGAACTTAGAACGAATTTGGGAGCAAGCTCAGACGAGCATTCAAGCCAAGGTGGGGAAAGCTTCTTACGATACTTGGTTTGCCGCACTAAAGGTCAAGACCGATGGCAATAATGTTATTATCCTCGAGACTCCGGATGATTTCTTTAAAAATTGGATTGTAGAACACTACAAAGACCTTTTAGAAAACATCTTAAGCGAGCTTTCCCAAAACAAAATTGTTTTAGAGTTTACTGTTAATTCCAATATTGTAGGAAACGATACTCACGCCCGGCTTAGCCAGCTGGAAAAAGGTTTCCGGGACGTAACAACGACCTCTTCCAAATTAAACGAAAGATTTACTTTTGATAATTTTGTGGTCGGTTCATCCAATCGTTTGGCTTGCGCCGCCAGCTTGGCTGTCGCGGAATCTCCGGCCAAGGCGTATAATCCGCTTTTTATTTATGGCCCGGTCGGTTTAGGTAAAACCCATTTAATTCAAGCCATTACTCATAAAATTATTCAGTTTAATAATAGCTTTAAAATGTGTTATCTCTCGTCCGAACAATTTACTAACGAACTTATTGATGCTATCCGCAAAGGTTCAACAGCACAATTTCGTAACAAATACCGCAATATGGATGTGCTGTTAATTGACGACATTCAATTTATTGCCGGTAAAGAATCAACCCAAGAAGAATTTTTTCATACCTTTAATGAGTTACACAATAATCGTAAGCAAATTATTATCACCTCGGATAAACCGCCCAAAGACATTACAAATCTGGAAGAGCGTTTAAAAACTCGTTTTTTGTGGGGATTAACCGTCGATATTCAAGCGCCGGATTTTGAAACGCGCGTCGCGATTTTGCATAAAAAAATAGAACATGAACCAATCAAGATTCCCGATGATGTAATTTATTTTATCGCCGATCAGATTAAAAGCAATATCCGCGAGCTGGAAGGAGCGTTAATCAGGGTTGCCGCTTATTCGTTATTGGAAGATAAGCCCATCACACTTGAATTAACAAAACTCATTTTAAAAGATATGGTACAAGAAACATCTAAGGTCATTGGCATAGATGTGGTACAAAAAAAGGTCGCTGATTTTTATAAAATTGCATTGGCTGATTTAAGGTCAAAGCGGCGGAATAAAAACATTGTTCTGCCTAGGCAAATCGCGATGTATCTGTCCAGACAATTGACAAACTTGTCTTTACCGGAAATTGGCAATGCCTTTGGCGGAAAAGATCATACGACCGTATTGCATTCTTGTAAAAAAATCGAAGATTTGATTTTAAAGGATGAAGATATACGCTTTACCGTCACTTTATTAAGCAATTTAATTAAACAGTAAGAAGACAGCCTTTGCACATGTTGTTAGGCTTAAAATTTTTTTTAAAGTTATTACTTGCAATAGTTTAAATTTTTATTCAAATTATTAACAGGCTCTATTACGGATACTGCTGGTTTATTCAATGTAAATAATAGGAGGTAGTGTTTCACATGAAAATCAAACTTTCCAAAGAAAATTTATTACAAGCCATCCAAACTGTACAAAATGTTATTACTAGTAAATCTACATTACCTATATTATCTAATATATTAATAGAAACTAAAAAGGATACCTTAAGATTAAATGCGACTGACTTAGATATAGGTATATCCTGTGAAATACCTGTGGAAATCCTGGAAGAGGGCGCAATAACTATCCCAGCGAAAAGATTCAGTGATATTATTAAAGAATTGCCAAACGGCGAAGTAGTTGTTTCTGTTAAGAAAAATAATCAAATTGATATTGAAGGTTTAAATTGCCGGTTTAAATTAATTGGGCTACCGAAAGATGAATTTCCAAAATTTCCGGAGTTTAAGGATAAGGAAGTTATTTTAATGGAACAGAAAACTTTAAAAGAAATGATGAGATTAACGTCTTTTTCTGTTTCCCATGAAGAATCCCGTTATGTTTTAAATGGTATTTTGGTAGAAATTAATGATGAGCAAATTAAACTGGTGGCAACAGATGGCCGCAGATTAGCGAAAATAGAAAATAAATTAAGCCGGGGAATTAAAAAAGAGCTTAATATCATTATACCCTTTAAAGCGGTGCAGGAAATTTCTCGTAATTTAAAAGAAGTTGGCAGTGTTTCTTTTATTGTGGGAACCAACCAGGCGCTGTTTGATATTGACGGTATATTAATTGCAACACGGATTATAGAGGGCGAATTTCCCAATTACAATCAGGTGATTCCTAAGCCGATTGCGGAAAAAGTTAAGGTTAAGCGGGACGATATTTTAGCGGCTATTCGCCGGGCCAACTTATTAGCCACTCCGGATTTTCAAGCGATCAAATTCGAAGTATTTAAAGATAAAATGGTAATATCCAAAACTACTCCGGATGTTGGCGAATCCCGCGAAGAGATTAAGATTGATTATATTGGTAAGGAATTAATGGTGGGGTTCAATCCGCAGTTTTTAATAGATTTCTTTAAGAATGTTAGTAGCGACGAGATTGATATGGAATTTTTGGGTGAAGACAAGGCCGCGGTCATGCGTTTAGATAATTATTTGTATTTGGTTTTACCGATGCGAATATAAATTTTTAAAAAATAATAGATAAACAAGCTCTTTCATGGATAATATAAAAGATGTTGTGGGGCAAGTA
>JAKLDK010000069.1 GCA_022703565.1 Candidatus Omnitrophota bacterium | reverse complement strand
TTCACTCGCTTTAATATCTTTCAATTTTAATTGTGCTACTGGCGACTTATTCCAATCATCAATAGTAATATTGTAAGCTATATCTACTTTGCTTTTATCCGCAACTAACGGCAAGAAACTAGCCATGCCAAAACCAACGGCAGAAATTGTATTTTTTCCATCCGTAACCCAAAACTTTAAAGTATCTTTCCCCATTGTTAGCGCTCGGCCCTTAACCGTTAAATTCCTGGTGTAAAAAATCGGCAGCGGATTCCCTTCGCCAAAAGGTTCTAATTCTTCTAGCTTATTTGCTAAGTTTAAATCTATCTTGGAGAGCGGAACTTCACAATCAACAATAACCGTTGGAACAAGTTTTTTTAATTCTAAACTCTTATTGGCTATTTCATTAATTAAGTCGCGAAAAGAATCAATGTTTTCTTCTTTTATTGTTAAACCAGCCGCACCTTCATGCCCGCCAAAACCTTCCAAATATTTTTCGCATTGGCATAACGCTTGATGCAAATGAAAACCATCAATTGATCTAGCCGACGCTACACCTATTCCGTCTTCCACTGAAATAACAATTGTCGGGCGATAAAACCTATCGGTTATTCGGGAAGCAACAATTCCCAAAACCCCTTTATGCCAACCTTCTTTACTTATCACAATTATCTTTTGGTCTTTAAAGTTTACCGTTTGTTCAACTATGTTTAAAGCTTCCTTTTCTATTTCCTTCTGCAATTTCTGCCTATTTTGATTATCATGTTCTAACTCTTCCGCCAGCATGAAAGCCTTATCATAATTATCACTAAGTAAAAGATCCAATGCTTTATGCGCTGAATCCATACGCCCGGCGGCATTCAAACGCGGAGCAATAATAAATCCAACGTGATACGGGCTTATTTTCTTTCCCCGGATACGGGAAACATCCAGAATCGCGGCTATCCCGTTATTCTTTGTATCATTGATATTTTTCAGGCCATTTTTAACAAGGATTCTATTTTCACCGGTTAATGGCACAACATCCGCGATTGTCCCGATTGCCGCAATATTCAAAACCTCATCTTCTATGCTACCATTAATAGCTTCGATAATCTTGGCGACTAGCCCGACAGAAGATAACTCGCGGAAAGGATAATGACAATCATTTTGTTTCGGATCAATTACAGCTAAAGCATTCGGGGTTCGTCCTTCTTCCGGCTCATGATGGTCAATTATAATAACTTCTATTCCCAACTGATTTATTTTATCAACTTCCTCTTTTGCCGTTATACCGCAATCAACTGCAATAATAAGCCTAACCTTTTCTTTTTTAGCAAAATGCCCGATATCTTCGTTTAGGCCGTAGCCATCGCGAACGCGATGTGGAATGTGGCTAATAACAATAATTCCCATCCCAGTTAGTAGTTTATATAAAAGCATCGAAGAAGTTACTCCGTCAGCGTCATAATCGCCAAAAACAATAACTTTTTCTTTATCTTGAGCCGCTTTTTTGATTCTATTAATAGCTTTATTTATATCCTTGAGTAAAAAAGGGTCGTGAAGGTTTTTTAACCCGCCGTTTAAGAAATTCTCGGCTTCGATTAAATTGTCGATATGACGATTAATTAAAATTGCGGAAATTATCGGGTCAACCTTGAGAACTTTAGAAAAGTTGGCAATTAATTGCGGGTCAGGACTTTTGATTTCCCAATGCTTTTGCATTTGAATTGATTTACATCCGCTCTGGTGTACTTAACCCCAAAAGCCTTAAACCAATGCCTAAGGTAACTTTTGTGGCATTTGCTAACGCTAATCTTTCAGCTGAAAGCTCTTTGTTGCCTTCATCTATAACTTTATAACGGTCATAAAAACGATGAAAAGATGTCGCTAAATCTAAAAGGTAACTCACCAAAGGATACGGATCTAATTGTTGATAACATGATATTAAAATGTCTGTAAAAAAACCTATTTTCTTAATAAGAACCAGCTCTTCTTCCTCTTTTAATAAACAAAAATCAGTTTGCTTGCTTTTAAATGAAGCAATTTCAGCTTTGGAATTTATGCTATTAATCCGAGCATAAGCATATTGAATATAGAAAACCGGGTTTTCGGCGGTTTCCTTCTTCGCTAATTCCAAATCAAAATCTAAATGAGCTTTAATATGACGCATGAGAAAGAAAAATCGTGCGGCATCTACTCCAACTTCTTCCATTACCTCGCGCATGCTTACATATTGGCCTTTTCTGGTCGACATTGACAGCACTTCGCCATTTTTATACAAGGTCGCCAATTGAACAATTAAAACCTCAATAGAATTATGGTCATGTCCTAAAGCTTGGGCAGCAGCTTTAATGCGGGGAATATACCCATGATGATCCGGCCCCCAAATATTAAATACGCGGGAAAATCCGCGGTCAAATTTATCTTTATGATAAACAATATCCGGAGTTAAATAAGTATAAGCCCCATCGCTTTTTCTTAAGACCCGGTCTTTATCATCACCGAATTGGGTTGACTTAAACCAAACCGCGCCCTCGTGCTCATAAACAAAACCTTTGGCCCGAAGGCCTTCAACCATGCCTGCAATACTTTTTAAAGTAGCTTTTTTTGATTGATAGCTCCAAACATCAAAATGGACCCTAAAATCATCCAATTCTTTCCGAATCACATCCATTAAATATTTAACACCAAATTGCATCCATTTTTCGTGTTTTATACTCGGGATATCTTCCAGCTTTGTGATTTTATTCTCGGAAATAAAAATCTGGGCCATATCTTTTATATATTCGCCCTGGTATCCATTCTCCGGTAAATTGGCCTGGCCACCTAAGATTTCAATCGCCCGGGTTTTAATTGATTCGCCTAAAAGGACGATTTGATTTCCCTCGTCATTAACATAGTATTCCTTAGTTACGTCAAACCCGATATACTTTAAAATATTCGCTAAAGCATCCCCTACCGCAGCCTGACGGGCATGAGCAACACTTAATGGACCCGTAGGATTCGCGCTGACAAACTCTATCTGAATTTTCTCTTTTTTTCCAAAATTACTTTTCCCATAATTTTCTTCTTCCTGAAAAAGCATCTCTATTGTCTGCCCGGCGGCCTTAGCGGATAAATAAAAATTGATAAAACCGGGAGCTTTCACCTCAATTTTTTCAATATATTCACTTAATTCAGATTTTTTTATTTCTGATGAAAACAAGCTTGCTAATCCTTCGGCAATTACCAAAGGCGGTTTTTTCATTATCTTCGCTGATTTTAAAGCCACGTTGGAAGAGAAATCTCCGTAGATAAAGTCAGCAGGAAGTTCAAGTTCTATTTGAGGCAAAGAAATTTCGTTGCCAAATGAATCTTTAGCAATTTTGTTAAGGAAGGACTCTAATTTAATCTTTAATTGGCTTAACATCTGTTTTTGAAAGAATGTCCGAGGATAGTTATTTCTGCCAGCTTATAGTTTTTGCTTCTTGCCATAAGTATTCTAAATTATAAAACTCACGCATTTTCTTCTGAAAAATGTGTACGACAACATCACCGCTATCAAGTATAACCCAATCTGAAGCCTTCAAACCTTTATTATGACGAAGATTAGTTCCTTTTTGGGCAAGTTCATCATCAATGTTATCGGCTATAGCCTTAACATGCCTATCGGTATTACCTGAGCAAACAACAAAATAATCACAGAAATTAACTAAATTCTTCATTTCCATGATTATTATGTCTTCGGCCTTTTTATCAGCGGCAAAATTGGCGATTAATTTTGCTAAACTTCTAGAAGAAATTTTTGTGTTTTTTATAGCAACTCCATTTCGTAAATATCAGAGCCTTGAAAAGAATAATAATCTTATTCCAGCTATAATGTAGTTTTAAAATTTAGAATACTTATAATGGCTTTTAAGAATTACTTAAATTATTTCTTTAGCTTAGCAGCTTGATCTTTTCCTAAAACTCTCCAGCATTCATGTGTGCCGGTTGGGGCTTTGGTAACTGCGAAAAATCTTCCGCCTTTTTCTTTAACAGTGTATTCAGTTGCATCAAACTTCTTTTTGCTCTTTACATCATAGAATGAAAGTTTTTCCATATCGCCTCCTATTGTTTTTCTCACTGAAGTTAAAATAATGGTTTGATTCTACCCGATTACATTGCAGTTGTCAATTTCAAAAAAATAAAAATATTTATAAAGAATGCTAAAAAATAAACTGCGGACAGAGTCTTATTTTACAAATAAACAACATCTTCGTTATGATATAAGGAAAGGAATAGGAGCATATAATCCCGTAAATGGCGGGTCAATAAGAAATTATTTCGGATATGTTCTTTGCCATTTTCGCCTAGTTTCTTAGCATATGACGGGCTATTTAATAACTGTTTTACAGCAAAAGCTGCACCTTCAATTGAATGGCATAACAATCCTGAATATTTGTGCGTAATCTGCAAAGAGATCCCTCCGACATTTGAAGCAACAACTGGCTTACCTTTCCATAAAGCTTCAGCAACAGTCAACCCAAAACCCTCCTTCAAAGATTTTTGCATAATTACCGTCGAAGCTCTTTGCAACGCATTAATAATAATATCGTCTTGTGGTAGTAACAAAATATGAATATCCTCATCTCCCTGAATCTGAGACTTAACTTCCTCTAAAACCTCTAGCCCTTCCGGGTCATCACTTGCACCGCCACCAGCCAGAATAAGCTGGCAATCAATGTATTTCTTAACCAATTTATACGTCTTTATTACTCCTACCGGATCCTTAAGCCTATCAAATCTAGAAATCTGAGTTATTATCGGCTTATCCTTCTTAATTTGGTATTTGTTTAAAACACTATTAATAACTTCCTCAGGCAAGTCTTTATTCTTATCACTTAAAGGATCTATGGATGGAGCTATCAAATATTGTTTTATCGGTAATTGCTGCGAAAAAGCCGGAGCAGAAAAGACTGCCGCATCATATTTCTTTATATATTCATTAAGAAATTGCCATAACTGTTTTTGCGGGTTAGAAACATCTACATGGCAACGCCAAATCCATTTATTATTATTCTTTTTATCAATCAAAGTAATTGGCTGAGGGTCATGAATAAATATAATATCTTCCGACAATGGCATTTCTAAAGCATTCATTCTTCCATTTTCAATGAAAAGCTCGAATTCTTCTTTTGTTATCTCAACCTGTTTCCCATGCAAAGCATTGTGAAATTTCTTAGTTACATCATAAAACTTCTCGCCACCTTTTATAACTCCCCAATGGCTATCAACACCCAATTGCTGAAGCAATGGATTCATCCTATTTAGAATTTCCGCGACCCCGCCTCCCACCGCAGTAGAGTTAATATGCAGAATTTTTTTGCCTTTAAGCTTATCGGCCAAAAGCTTTAAATCATCTATTACCGGAGCACCAACTATAGGAATATAGTCTTCGATTCTTATCATATTAACCTTTTATTCTCTTCTCGATTATTGAAACAATTTTCTGGCGCAAATCTTCCAGTGTCAGCGTATACGGATCAAAAGCAGCAATTTTCTTTGCGATTTCTTTTTCTCCTAACGAAAACTCAAGCCAATATGAAAAATCATTTGTAAGTTTGCCTAGCCTTATTCGAGACTCAAAAACATGAAAATATATTGAATCAATGGTTATTTTCTTAATGACATCCACAAATTCAGCCAAATCATTAGCATAATACTTCGTCCAGGCCACAAAGCTTACCGACTTTATCAATATCATTTCTTCCCCCTTACGGGCAAATTTCTTTTTAGCTGTCGGCTCATCGTTTATAAATGACTCAATAGTATCGGCTATTTTATCTCTTAGCTCTCGGATAGAAGCAAACTGCATTACATCAATGCTAGCCAATCTTTCCGCTAATTCATCCTCTCCTAAAACTTCCCTAACCCAATAGGCAAAATCATTTGGCGGCTCAGGGGACAAGAATTGATGCTGCTGAAGGAAGCGATGAGTATGATGATAAATACACGCCCCGGAAACTTCCCTAATCAAAGAAAGAAGCTCTTCAAGATTTGATGCTTTTAATCCAGTCAAAGATGGAAGATTCATCCTTGTACAAAAATGGAATGGTTCTTTAGCCCTTGTAGTTTCTACCATTTGATTCGCTTTCCTGTTTTTAACTTAACAATAAAATCTAAGAATTTGCCGACTTCATCTACATCGTTAAGAAAATATTTTGCTAAAGTCTTTTCTTTTAATCCGACACAAATTGTTAGCCCTTTACTTGATATTTCACGAAAAGCATCTTCGTCAGTTTCATCGTCTCCGACATAAATAACCGCCATCTTTTTTATCGATTTTTCGCCCTTTACTTCATTAATAATTTTCTTAACAGCCTTCCCCTTATTCCAGCTGAAATATGGCCTTAACTCAAAAACTTCCTTGCCTTGACGAAGAAGCAACTTCTTTTGCTTAACAAATGGGGATAAAATACCGAATATTTCTCTCTTAACATATTCTTTCTTATCCTCAGCAACCATCCGATAATGAATACTTAAAATAATTTTTTTATCTTCCAGCAAAAGCCCCGGGGTACTCTCCAGAGTTCTTTTCAGCCTGTTTTTGATAAAACCATACAAGAATCTCTGCTTAGCAAAAATATCCGAGCGTAAAAATATCATTCCTTCCGGAAGCTCATAACCATGCGTCCCGACATAAACAACTTTCTTAAGTTTTACTTTATTTTTTAAATCTGCAAGTGAACGCCCGCTGATTAATACAACCGTAACTCTTTTAAGAAAAGTTAATTTATTTAACAATTTTCGCATTTTAAGCGAAAGAATAGCTTTATCTGGATGCGAAACAATTGGTGTTAACGTGCCATCATAATCCAGGAACAAAATCAGTTCTTTCTTTTTCAAAAGAGTCGCTAACCTATTTAATATTTTCAAAACATTATCTTTTTTCATTTTATTTCTGCACGTAAAGAGTTTGGGTTGGATAAGCAAATTCTATTTTTTCAGCTTCAAAACTCTCCATTATCTTTAAGTTGATAGCCTGCTGTTTATCCATATATATATTGTAGTCAGCAGACAAAACATAATATACTATTTCATATGTTAGAGAAAAGTCGCCGAAACTAGCAAAATGTACACGATCAAGCCTTATCCCATCTATGGAACTAAAAATCCCGCTTATAATTGCCGGTATTTTCTTGATTTTTTCTAAAGGAGTTTTATAAACAACTCCTATCCTGAAAGCCACTCTTCGGGTTTCCATCCTTTTATAGTTTTTTATTCTGCCTTTAGTTAAATCGGAATTTGATAATATTAGCTGTTCACCATAAAGGCTTCTAATCCGTGTTGTTTTTATTCCGATATGCTCAACTGTACCCGGATAATCATCAATAATAATAAAATCCCCAACCTCAAAAGGCTTATCTAAAAATATTGAAAAAGCACTGAAGGCATCAGATAATACCGCCTGGGACGCCATTGCAACAGCAATGCCGCCGATACCAATCCCCGCGACTAATGCCGATATATTAACTCCTAAGTTATCAAGCAAAAAAACTAAACCCAAGCTCCATATTACCCAGCGTAATATTCCGTTAATGCTTCTAGCCATCGCTTTCGAAGCCAGATCACCTGGGTTAGTCTTTTTTACATATAATTTCGCAATAAAATACTTCACAACTTCTTGCAATAAAATAATCGCCTGAAAAGTCCCCACCACGACAAATAAACGGTTAGCAACTATCCTAAAACTTTCACCGAATTCAACTACCAATGACGTTATGAACAAAGCCAAAACAATCAACGACAATAGATTTATTTTACCGAGCAAGGAAACAATAAAGTCATCGAAATCCGTAGTGGTTTTCTCAGCAACTTTCCTTAAATAAAATAAAATTACTCTTCTGGCCAAAATAAAAAGAAATGACAATAAAAGAAAATAAGTAAATGATACCGCATGGCGATTTAACACATTATCAAGAATATTATTAAGCATTTTTATCCCCTCATTTTTTTAAACTTTGACGCTTGCGCTTCAATTCTTACCTGCGATAATTCCGAAATAAGTTCGCTAGCCCAGCGAAAAACATTATGATCTTTTACAACATTACGCATTCTGCTCATACGTTCTTTTTGCTCATTTAATGGCATCTCCAAGGCAATCTTAATTGAATCTGCCATCTGCCTTATATCATAAGGATTAACAACCAAAGAGTCCTTAAGCTCACGGGAAGCACCGGTAAACTGGCTTAGTATTAAAACCCCCCTTTCATCGTTCCGGGAAGAAACAAATTCCTTAGCAACTAAATTCATTCCATCGTGCAATGAAGTTACCAAACAGAAATCTGCACTTTTATAAAAGGGGAGTATTTCTCCGTGAGTATGATGCTTCATCAGCAGATGAATAGGCTGCCAATTCTTTTGTTTAAATTTCGCGTTTATTCTTTCTGTTTCGCGGAGGATTTCATCAACGAATTCTTTATAGCGCGGTATCATTGTCCGACTGGGAGCACCCAACTCAACAAAGCTAAATACGCCAACATAATCATTATTTGTATCCAAGAAATATTCGACTGCCCGCAGCCTCTCAGCAATCCCTTTTGTATAATCCAGCCTGTCTACTCCAACGCCTATGAGACGGGCGTTTATGCCATGCCTTTTTAGTAAATCCTCTTTATTCTCTTCCACCTCCTTAACAACTCTTTGCGAAGAATAAAAATCGATACTAATCGGGAAAGGTTTAATCCATGATGTCTGCCCTTCACGGTTAACGGTAAAATGCTCATAATCTATTCGTGATTCTAAAAAGCGGTCGATTGTTTCCACAAAATTATTGCAATGAAATTGAGTATGAAAACCAACAATATCAGAACCCAACATCCCCTCTAAAAGTTCTTTTCTCCACGGACAAATGCCAAAAGATTCCGGATTAGGCCAAGGAATGTGCCAAAACAAGGCAATTCTAGCATCTTTTCTTTTTTGCTTAATCATTCTTGGAAGTAACGCAAAATGATAATCTTGGATTAATAAATAAGGATCCTTAACACCTTCAATTTCCTGCAAAACAACCTCAGCAAATTTCTTGTTCACCTCTTTATACGCCACCCAATCACTGTTGCGAAATATCGGCCGAGTATGCGCAATATGACATAATGGCCACAATCCTTCGTTAGAAAATCCGGAATAAAACCCCTCTTCTTGTTCTTTGTCAATCCAAACTCTCCTAAGGGTATATTGAGGCTCATCCGGAGGCACTTTAATCCTGTTATTTACATCGACTGTTTCTTTATCAGCATCTCCGCTTCCTTGTGCAATCCAAGTCCCTCCGCAAGAAGCCAATATAGGTTCTATCGCAGTGACTAATCCACTAGCCGGTACAATATATTCGATTTCCTTTCCTTTACGTAAATGCATATATGGTTCCCGGTTAGAAACAACAAACAACTGCTCTCCAGAAACTTTCTTTTTAACAAACTCTTTTAATCTCTCTTTTGTCCATATTGAATCATTAATCTGCCTTAACCTTGCTTCATATTGGGCGGAATATCTGGCGCTTTCTAAACTTTTTGCCATTTTTGCTATTTC
>JAKLDK010000068.1 GCA_022703565.1 Candidatus Omnitrophota bacterium | reverse complement strand
CGTAGGATCATATGGAAAATTTGCGGAATTCAAAGCTGAAGTAATTAATGATTTTGTAGCCAAGAAAGGAATAAAGTCTGTAATTGAATTTGGCTGCGGAGATGGCAATCAATTGATGCTTTCAAGATATCCCAAATATTTTGGCCTTGATATAAGTGAAGTCGCGGTGAACAAATGCAAGAAAATGTTTGCATCTGATCCGAGCAAGATATTTGATATTGCGAGTAATTATGCTGGGCAGCTATCTGATTTAACGTTGTCTTTAGATGTTATTTACCATTTAATAGAAGATAAAGTATTCCAGGATTATATGCTCAGACTATTCACGGCCTCCGATAGATTCGTAATCATTTACTCGAGTGACTTTGATGACAATCGTAGATGCGAAGGAATGCATGTTAGGCACCGGGAATTCTCAAGATGGATAAAAGATAATTTATCTGGCTGGAAATTGCTAAAACGTATTCCTAACAGGTATCCCGCAAGAGGTTATTATCAAAGCGGATCATTTGCTGATTTCTTTATTTATGAGAAAATCTAAAGAAAGGTTATATATATGCCAAAAATTATTACCTTTCTAGCTGTGGGAGATTTGGAAGAAACTAGCGCCATCGGAAGATATTGGCCCATGGCAAAAGAGCTTGACAAACGGGGTTTTAAAATAAATTGTGTTGCTTTGCATCACGACTACAAATCTCTTCACAGCAAATATTTTGTTAAAGATAATATAAATATATTTTACGTTGGACAAATGTCTGTTCTAAAGACTGGTAACAAAAAATATTATTTTAATCGTTTCAAATTATTACTTATTGTTTTCGCTTCAACCCTTAAAATGCTTTTAAAGGCGATATCTTTAAAAACAGATGTTTATTATTGTTTCATCCCCCAACCTGTAAATGGGCTTGCCAGTATTATATGTAAATTAATTAAACGTAAACCGTTGCTTGTAGATTGTGATGATTACGAAGCCTCTTCCTCCAAGCTAACACCTTTTCTTAAATTATTTTTTACTTTTTTTGAGAATAATTTGCCAAAATTTGCTGAGAGAATAACACACAACACATTCTTTATCAAAGACCATTTTATAAGACTGGGGCTTGATCCTAATAAATTTATTTATGTCCCGGATGCGGCAGATATCGATAGACTAAAGATTGAAGATGCGGATAAAGTTGAAACCATACGAACAAAACTTGGCCTTGAGAATAAAAAAGTTGTATTATATTTTGGTTCAATCAGCTTAAATTTCGGTCATTCGGTAGATCTTCTTATAGAAGCCTTTCCATTGGTAAAGAAACAAGTCTCGGAAGCCAAGCTATTAATTACTGGAGGAGGGGATTCTTTTGATGAGATGAAGGCGTTGGCAAGCAATCTCTGCAAAGATGATATTATTCTTACTGGCAAAGTACCCCTTGATGATTTTAAATATTATTTAAGGCTTGGCTATCTTAGCGTTGATCCGGTCAGAGATCATATTTCAAATAAAGCACGTTATGGGATTAGAAATGCTGAAAGTATTGCCCTGGGTATCCCGGTTATTACTTCGGATATAGGGGACCGGAGAGAGATGCTTAAAGATGGTAAACTTGGTCTTTTAGTTAAGATTGGAGATGAAAAAGCATTGGCTGAGGGAATAATATTATTGTTGAAGGATCAGTCAATGAGAGCGCAGATGTCAAAAAATTGTTTAGAGAGTATAAAAACTCATAATTGGGATAATTTTGTAAATAAAATAATTGCTCAAACACCTTGTTTGCAAGATTGTAGTTAATTTATAACTAAACTAAGAAGTAAAAAAGCTATGTTACTTTATATTACAAGAAAATATCCACCTTCAATCGGTGGTATGCAAAGATTTAATTTTAAGTTAGTGAAATATCTTCGGGATAAAACAAAACTTTATGTCATTGCCTGGGGTGGTAGCCAGATTTTTCTCCCCTTTTTCCTTTCGTACTCTTTTCTGATGGGTATTATTCTTTGTTCATTAAGACCAATAAAATGCATATACATTGCTGACGCGTTACTAAGCCCTTTGGGGTATCTAATAAAATTATTTACTAATAAGCCTGTTGTTGTCTCAGTACATGGACGAGATATTGCTTATCCTTTAAGATTTTATCAAAGGCTGGTGTGTTTTTCCTTGCGCAAAATGGATAAAATCGTTTGTGTTAGTGGCAAGCTTAAAGAAGAGTGTATAAAAAGAAATGTTTCCGTTGATAAGATTATTGTTATTCCTAATGGTGTTGATGTCGAGGATTTTACTTTGTCAAGCGAAGTTCCTCCCGAGAGCTCGGTCCTGGCAGCAATAAAAAAAGAATCAAAGAATAGAAAGATTTTATTAACCGTAGGAAGGCTAGTCCCTAAAAAAGGCATTAATTCTTTTATAAAAAATATTCTTCCCGGGATAATTACTACTTATAGTGATATTCTTTATGTAGTAGTTGGTGATGGTTATTTAAGAAGTAATATAGAGGCTTTAATTGCCGATTATAATCTTAAGAAGAATATTTTACTTCTCGGTGAAGTTAAAATGGATGGTTTTGAGCTGGCAGCTATATATAATATGGCAGATATATTCATAATGCCCAATGTCCAAGTTTTGGATGATATGGAGGGGTTTGGTATTGTTGCTCTTGAGGCAGCGGCTGCGGGTATTCCTGTTGTTGCGTCAAATGTTGATGGAATTAGTGAGGCAATTGTTGATGGACAAAATGGTTTTTTGTTAGAACCTAATAATTTTTATAAATTCATCAACAAAATTATAGAGCTCTTGAAAAACGATATGGATAGAGTATCTTTTGGAAAGAAGGCGCAACTTTATGTGTTAAAGAATTATTCTTGGGAAGTTATTAGTGAGAAATATTTGGAAGTATTTAGGAGTTTATCGGCGGAGATGTAATCCGTTGCAATTTGCTGCATTCCTAGAAATAACACGCATTATTGGTATAGCTTAAAAAGTAGTTAACGAAGAATATTTTTGATATTGCATAAATGATGCATAAAGTCAAAGCAAGCTGCAGAAAACTTCTTAGCAGGCATGTTTTAATGTTTTCGGCTTTTCGCAAGAGCCCTGCAAAAGCGGCACAAGATAGTACAACCAAGAATGGTATGGACGATAAGATGTATCTCGACTGAAAATTTCCCCACAAAATAAAGAATAATAAAATTATAAGAGCGGTCAGGCGGATAAAAGAACTTTCTTCTTTTTCATTTGGGTGAAATAAGAGAAGCATTGCTATTCCAAAAATGAAAAATGGGGAGAATTCAATTAACTGCCCGAAATAGAAGATAGGCGTTTCATGGCTAAAGAATCCCTGCGCCCAGGAAGAGCGAGGAAGGCTAATCAAGTTTAAGCTGTAAAACAATTGTTCTCTCAAGAGGAAAGTGAAGAAGAATGTTACAAAACCCAGGCTAAATATGAAAGTCCATTTAGATTGAGCGCTGTTATTCGCCGTGGGTTGAGTCAAAGTTTTGTTTTTTGCCTTTACTCTTCTTGTGAAGTAATAAATTGTAATGATACCGATTAATAAAATTAATAGCCATATTTTTGATGATATCATTCTTGAGAATATCATGATTTCTTCATGTTTAGAGATACTATTGATTCCGTAAACTTTATAATTCCAAACTACCCAAGGTATGAGCATTATTATCGGCAGAAATAGGCTCGAAATAAAATGCTTGTTTTTAAAGAGATCTCGCCTATATATTAGAGAAAAAGTAATAATAGCAAAAGTTATTATTAGCCCTGAATATTTGGTATTAACTGCTAATCCAGATGCTATTCCGCTAAGTATAAATCCGAAATCCCATTTATTTTTGAGCGCCAAGACGAAAAATAAGGCAGAAGTGAGGGTGAAAAAGGCAATGGTTGTGTCCATCCAAACTTTTTGCGAACAAATTGTTGTTATCGGGTCCAACCACATAAAGAAGGCGGATAAAATCCCAACCTCAAAGCCATAAGCTATTTTCCCTAAAAGGTAAACTAGCGGGATCATTAAGAGCCCCATCAGAAGAGAAATATATACAGAGGTCGGCATATTGTTTCCGAAGAATTTCATTGCTACTGCAGTTAAATATGTAAATACCGGCGGATGCTTAAACAAAGGTTCAAAGAAATATTTCGGTAAATCACGCCCGCGTGATGATAATTCTTGCCCGTATGGAATTGTGTTATAGTCAAAGAAATTTACGTTTATTTGCTTAGCCATGCGGTAATAAACAACTTCATCAATTGTGCGCATGTCGCTTTTAACAAAGTTATTTAGGCGGATAAAAAATCCTGTCAGCATTAATGCTGACAGGATAAAAAATACTAATATGTTTTTTAATTTATTGTTCATTTGTTAAAGCGAAAGGTATCTTGAAATTTTGCCCTCGTACTCATCAGCTTTAATATTCAATTTCTCGACTTTTCTACCGAAACAAACACCCAATTGTTCATGATAAGCAACCACATTTAAATCAACATGGCGTTGTACAATTGCTTTTTTTGCATCAATATATTTAATATTTCCGTCCTTAAGGCCGACAATAGTTACGCCGGTTTTCCCTTGGACCAACAGAACAACTGCGGCCGCTCCGATTTCTTTCCCGAAATTAACATCATACACGGACGAGTGCCCGCAGCGGACCAAGTGCCCGGGAACAACAGTCCTAACTTCCGGAGCTTCATAAAGCCCTTCGACAAACATTTTTGATTCTTTCATAAAATCTTTAATTGAAGGGTCGGCTTTAAATCTTTTGGAAAGTTCTTTTTGGACGTAATTTCCGGCGCCGGTTAATTTTTTGTGTCCAAAGGCGTCAACCGGTGCGCTTTCATCAACTAATTCTTTACCCGAGATATCTTTTAATCCTTCCGCGACAAGAATAAGGTAGGTACCGGCGCGGACATCACTGGTTAAAACACGTTTAACAAATATCTTTTTGCAGTGTTGATATAAGATATCAAAGTCAACCGGAATCTCTGGAATTAAAATTGCGTCAGTATCAGAGGCAACTCCGGCGCGAAAAGCGGTATGCCCGGCATAACGCCCGAAAACTTCCATTACAATGACTCTATTGTGAGTGCGCCCGGTAGTTTTAATGTCTTCGGCAAAGGTAGCGATCCTGTTAACTGTTGAATCAAACCCAACAGAATATGTTTGTAAATCCAAGTCCATTGTTTTAGGAGCGTGGATACATTTTATTCCGTGTTCGGATAAATCAACCATAACGCTTCCGGAATCATCACCTCCGCTAATGACAAGTCCGTCTAGTTCGAATTTTTTCATACCGGCTTTGATACGGTCGTATTTTTTTTCATCTTTTATTTTAGAAATCTTAACACGAGAGTGTCCGGCTTCAGATCCGGCAGCATTAGCATTAACCGAATCTACCCGTTCAAAGGTTAATTCGACTAATTTATCAAATTCAAGCAGGTTATAGAGCCCGGCATAACCATTAGGAATAACGAAACAAGAAATTCCGTAATTTTGGGCCATTTGCGATGCACCTTTGACGACCGCATTAAGCCCGCCGCAATCGCCGCCGCTGGTGATAATTCCGATTCTTTTCATCTTAAAACTCCTTCTAAAATTAGTTAATTTTATGATTGAGCAGGTAAAATATCATAAACAAAAATAAAAATCAATTGATAATTAAAAGATTAAAAAGCTATTTTTCTGCCTTGGACAGCATATCCGATGCATGTTTGACCGCAATCTCGGTTTCTTTGTCGCCGCTCATCATTTGAGCTAATTCTTTAACTTTTGTTTCTTTGTTTAAAAGCTCTACTTTGGTAAATGTTTTTCCCGATACAACTTTTTTAATTACCTTATAATGGCAATCAGCGAATGAAGCAATTTGAGGGAGATGTGTTATTAGGATAACTTGGCGAATTCTGGAAATTTCTCTTAATTTCTTTCCGGTAATTGTCCCTAATCTACCGCCGATTTGCGCATCAATTTCATCAAAGATTAAAACCGGTATAGGATCAACATCAATCAAGGCTTTTTTAAGCCCTAACATGACACGCGCAGCCTCACCAGAGGAAACAATATCAGAAAGTGGTTTTAAAGATTCGCCGGCATTAGGGCTGATAAAGAATGTAACTTTATCTTTGCCGTTTGAGTTAAAATGATCGGCTTCAATCTTGACTGAGAATTTTACGTGCGGCATACCCAGTTGCGTCAATTCTTCCTCAATAGTTTCTTTTAATTCTTTGGATTGTTTCTGCCTTAATTTGGTTATGCTCTCGGCAATCTTTGACAATTCTTTCTCTTTTTGTTTTAAATTCTCACGTAAATTGCTGTCATTTTCTTCAATGTTTACGAGCAAATTATATTTTTCTTTTATTCCTTTATGGAATTCTTTGGCCTTGACAAGAGAGGGGCCGTATTTTCGAATAATATTATCATAACAATCACAGAGCTTATTAACTTCTTCTGCTTCGCCGGGTTCAAAATTTAATTTATCAGCGTAGGCCTTTAATTCGTTAATTAAAGTGTTGTTTTTATCTTGCAAATCTTCAAGTATGACGGAGAGGCCATTTGTGCTTTCGTCGAGCTGATTTAAAGATTTCATTGGGCGAAAGGCGTTCATAACGTTTTCAGCAGTGCCGTTTGTTTCACCTTCCAGAAGAGAAATAATTTCGCTAGTTAAATTCTGTAATCTTTCAGCATTAGTTAGCCGGTCTTGGCGCTGTTTTAATTCCTTATAAACTTCTTCATCCAAATGGACTTGCTCTAATTCTTTGATTTGATGTGAGAGAAAATCAATTTCTCGGTCGCGGGTAGCGGATAAATTTTGTAAATCAGTGATTTTCTTCTCAATTGTTTTATATTCGGCAAAGGTTTCTAAATAAGCCCTTTTTAGATTCTTAAAATCAATCATTCTATCTAATATTGCGAGATGCGATTCGCTTGAGAATAGGAGCTGATGGTCATGGGCGCCGTGAAAATCGATTAAATAATCTCCAATTTGTTTTAATTGAGCAACCGTTACATTCAGGCCGTTAATTTTGTTTTTATTCTTGCCGTCAGATGAAAATGTCCGGTTAATTATTAGCGAATTTTCCTCTTCCAGCGTGTCTTTAATTGCTTCAATTGCGCGCAAATCTTTATTTATTTCAAAAACAGCTTCAATAATACAAGGGGCAGTGGTAGCTCTAATCTGGGATGTGGATATTTTGTCGCCCAAAACGATTCTTAAGGCTTCAATAATGATTGATTTCCCTGCGCCGGTTTCGCCGGTTAGGATATTCAATCCGCGATTGAATTCCAAGGAAACCTCATCAATAAGGCCAAAATTTCTAATATTTAATTGAGTAAGCATATATTTAAAATAGATTTTTATTCATTATACAAGAAAATAGGCTCAGTGCTTGAAAAAAATAGCTAAATATTCCTCAAGAAAACGTTTTCTATAAAAGAGTTTTTACCGCTTTATATGGAAAGTTTTGGTGATATACTTTTAGTAGAATTTGAAAAGGGGGATGATTATGTTAGAAGATAAGCTATTCAAAAAAGCTTTTACACTGCTTGAAATCACAATAGTGATTATTATCGTAGGAACAATAAGTACTTTGGCGCTTACACGGTTTAATGGTGCAACTCAAAAAGCTGAAGCTGTTGGAGCTGAAAAGATTTTAGAGTCTTTGGTTGAGGCTCAGCGGATGTATTATATCGAAAATGGTAGTAAGAAATGGGCCGATACAATGGCGGAATTAGATGTGTCTTTACCTGCTACTCCCGCAGGATTTACCGCTCCAGATATTGAACAATCGACTTGTACCCCTATTATAACAAGACCAAATGAGTATGTACTTAAAATGCAACCGGATGGTAAAGCTTATTGTAGCGATATCAGTGGTTCCGGAGCGTGTGGAAAGTTGGGCTATAACGATAGTCCATCAGTAACTTTTCAAGGCGCTACTTGTTCTTATGTTGCTCCTCCCCCGCCACCTTCTAGTTGTTTTCCCGCCGGAGTTAAAATAACTATGGCGGATAAAACAACTAAAAATATAGAGGATATTAATGTTGGGGATGAAGTTTTGTCTTATGATAAAGATAATAAGGTTTATGTTAATAAAAAAGTTCTTAGCTTAGATTTTGATTTTACAGTTGGCGATCATGCCGAGGCTTGTGCTTCCTTAGGTAATAAGCCAGCGCTTTATACTATTAATAATGGTTTGATTGAATTTACTCCTGAACATCCTTTTTTAGTCAAGGAGGGAGAAGAGATAAAATGGGCAGCTTTGGTACCTGATCTACAGCAGCATCCGGAAATGGCAGAAGCTTCTGATATAAAGTTAAAAGTTGGGCAGGAAATTTTAATGGATGATATTTGGGTTGAAATTGAGAGTATTACTGTTTCTAGGGAAGATATTCCTGATGTAAAAGTTTATAATTTCCATGTAGAAGATACTAAGGTTTATATCGCGAATGGGATTGTTGTTCATAATAAAGAGATTATTCCAGAAGCTGAAGAAGACCCTGGTAGTAGAGGTGGTAGTATTATTTGGGACTAAATTTTTGCTTTACTTAAGAGGGATAATAATAATTTATTGTTATCCCTTTATTGTTTTTCTGCACAATGTTAATTCCGATAAATTCATTCTTTACTTCTTTTCGTAAATCTGCTATATTTCAATTCCGAATTTTACAAAAACAAGATATAATCTTTTTGTTGTTTTGCTTTATGTTTTTATAATAATAATTTTGCTGGCACCCAGCGATGCTGGACTTGCAAATTTTACTAGAAATATGTAGATGAAATATTTGCTGGCGTAGCCCTTTGCTGTGAGGCAAAGGACAATCTGAATAAATATTTGCTGGCGTAGCTCAGTTGGTAGAGCAACTGACTTGTAATCAGTAGGTCGGGGGTTCAAGGCCTCTCGCCAGCTTTAATTTTGGGCAGATACTCAAGTGGTCAACGAGGACAGACTGTAAATCTGTTGCGCTTGCGCTCCGGAGGTTCGAACCCTCCTCTGCCCACCATTTTTTAATTAATATGCGGGCGTAGTTCAGTGGCAGAACACTTAGCTTCTCCCGCATTTCTAGAATATAAAGGTATGCGGGATCCCGCTTACCGCTATTTGAAAATATAATGCGAGAGTAGTTCAGTGGCAGAACACTAGCCTTCCAAGCTGGATACGAGGGTTCGATTCCCTTCTCTCGCTTATATTTTATTTAAATAGGCGGGACAACTGGATACGTGAGTTCGATTCTCATCGCCCGCTTTTATTTGTAGTGGTCAGTAATCAGTTATCAGAAAAGATATAGAAACTGAACATTGGCCACTGAATACGGGTCACTATTAAAATGAAAAAAACACTTCTAATCCCAACCTTAAATGAAATCAACGGTATGAAGGCAATTATGCCTTTGATTAAAAAAGAATGGTGTGACCAGATTCTAGTTGTAGACGGACAATCGACAGATGGAACAATTGAATATGCTAAAGAAAAAGGGTATGACCTTGTTATCCAGAAGAAAAAGGGAATGCGCAATGCTTATATGGAAGCCTGGCCGCATATTAAAGG
>JAKLDK010000067.1 GCA_022703565.1 Candidatus Omnitrophota bacterium | reverse complement strand
AAAATCTTTGCTAAATTGTTTTTTTCTTTTTGAAATATATAACATATTAACTTACCACCTCGATACCCATACTGCGGGCAGTTCCTGCTACGGTTTTCATTGCTTGCTCTAAATTGCCAGTATTTAAATCTTCCATCTTGGTTTTGGCAATTTCTTCGACTTGTTTTTTGGTGATTGAACCGATTTTTTCTTTTCCGGCTGTTCCTGACGCCTTAGCTAAATTAGCCGCTTTTTTGATAAGGACTGAACTCGGCGGTGTTTTGATAATAAAATCAAAAGACTTATCTTTGTAAACATTGATAATCGCCGGTAAGATTAGACCTTCTCTGCCTTTTGTTTTTTCATTAAATGACTTACAAAAGCCCATAATGTTAACACCATGCTGACCTAAGGCGGGACCAACTGGTGGCGCAGGATTCGCTTGACCTGCTGGTACATACAATTTGATTGTTGCTATGATTTCTTTTGCCATATTATAATTTTTCCACTTGCCAGTTTTCTAATTCTACTAGGGTTGACCTTCCAAATATTGAAACGCTTACCTTTATTTTTCCTCGGTCTTGATGAACTTCCATTACCGAACCGTTAAAATTCGCAAAAGGACCTTCCGATATTCTAATTGCTTCGCCGATATCAAAAGTTGTTTTCGGAGTCGGTTTGGTTTCAGTAGCCTCGGTACGTTTAAGAATTGAGTTAACCTCATCTTCTGAAATCGGTGTCGGCCTATGCCCTGGCCCGATAAAACCAGTAATTCCAGGCGTACTTTTTACCAAATACCAACTCTCTTTGCTCATTTCCATCTTAACCATCAAATATCCGGGGAAAAA
The DNA here is from genome assembly GCA_022703565.1 of Candidatus Omnitrophota bacterium. Lineage (GTDB taxonomy): Bacteria > Omnitrophota > Gorgyraeia > Zapsychrales > Zapsychraceae > JADFZM01. The sequence goes on along the minus strand of JAKLDK010000067.1, from coordinate 8,700 downwards.
CTTTCTTTCGCTAATCTTCTTTTTACCGCTTCTAATTTCCGAAACTTGCTCGGTGGGAATAACAACTTCGGCAATAAAATCCTTAAGAGTTGTTGTCTGTATACGGCTGACTAATCCAGCCCTAGCCTTTTCTTCGGATCCTGTTTGCGTATGCACTATGTACCACTTTTTATCGCCCATATCCCTACCTGATTAATAACCTTAATAAATATGCCAAAACTGTATCGTTTAACCAAATAAAAACACCTAAAACCACTGAGCTGACCACAACTATTAAAGTCGCGTCAATCAATTCCTGACGTGTTGTCCAGGCTACTTTCTTAAGCTCACCGACTGCTTCACTAATAAATTTTTGTATTTTTCCAAACATATTTTTATTACCTTACAGGCCAGGAGGGATTTGAACCCCCAACACACGGTTTTGGAGACCGTCGCTCTACCAATTGGAGCTACTGGCCTATAAAAAACATTACTTCTTGCGTTCTTTATGCAAAGTATGTTTTCTATCAAAGCGACAGTACTTGCTTAATTCAATCCTGTCCGGGTGTTGTTTTTTATCCTTGGTACTCGTATAATTAATTCTTTTACAAACAGTACATTCAAATTGTATTGATTCTCTCATCTAGCTTTCCTTAAGCCCCCGACCGGAATTGAACCGGTGACCCCGTCCTTACCAAGGACGTGCTCTACCGGCTGAGCTACAGGGGCAAAAATTATTAAAAAAATAAAAAATAGACAAAAAATATACTTACTATTATTTTTAAAAATCTTTTATTGTAAAACTTCAGCTTAAACAATAGTTGTTACAAGCAATGAATCTTCTTTTAAAAAAGATGTTGCTTGCACTTAACTACCGTCGAGAAAAACATGGCAAGCTGACTAAAAAAACTTTACCGATAATGCAGAAAAACACAATATTGGACTAAAGTTTCCCCGTAATAAATATTAGGAAGTATATCTAATTTTTTGCAGTTGTCAAGCCTTTTTCTTGTTTCAGATTAGAAACCTAATTTACTTAAAATATTAGGCTTATAGAAAAAGCTTGCCGGCTTAACTTAGTTTAAGAAAACGCCTTTTCCCAATTTTCAAAACACCCGCTTTTGGCTGCCAGTTTTCTTGCGAGATTTTTTCGCCATTGAAAGAAATAGCTCCTTGGGTAAGGAGCCTTCTGAATTCATTTTTGGATGTTACTATTTTTTCTTTAATTAAAATATCAGCCAAAGATTCAGCAGAGGCATTTTTTAGCTTATACTCCGATATATCTTCCGGCACTTCTTTCTGGCTAAAAGTCTTTTCAAAATGCTCTTTAGCTTCTTTCGCCTCATTTTCACCATAAAATTGCTTCACAACCTCTTCTGCTAAAGCGAGTTTCGCTTCTTTTGGATGCATTGTTCTGACTTGGCTTAAGTCAAAATCAGTTAAAAGCTCATAATAACGAAACATTAATTCGTCAGAAATTGACATAACCTTCCCAAATATATCCTTTGGCGGCTCATTTATGCCGATATAATTGCCTAAAGACTTGCTCATCTTCTGCACACCGTCAGTTCCCTCTAAAAGAGGAGTCATAATAACAACTTGCGGCTTTTGGCCGAATGATTCCTGTATCTGCCGGCCCATAAGCAAATTAAATTTCTGGTCGTTTCCACCTAATTCAATATCAGCTTCCAAATGAACAGAATCATATCCTTGTAACAGCGGATAGATAAATTCCAGGATGCTTATTTCGCGTCCTTCACTATATCTTTGATTAAAATCAGAACGGGCTAACATCTGGGCGACAGTTGAAAACGCAGTTAATTCCAATATCTTGTAAGGCGATAATTTTCCCAGCCAATCATTATTAAAAACTACCTTTGTCTTTTTCGGATCAAGGATTTTAAAAACTTGTTTTTTATAAGTCTTGGAATTTTCAATAATAAATTTTCTGTCTAAACGCGGGCGAAGTTGATTCTTTCCGCTTGGATCACCTATAAGCGCAGTAAAATCTCCAATTAAAAAGTAAACAGTATGGCCCAAATCCTGAAATTGGCGAAGCTTCCTTAATAATACAGTATGTCCAAGATGGATGTCTGGTGCCGTTGGGTCAAATCCGGCTTTTACTTTGAGCGGTTTTCCGGTTTTTTGGCTCTGGATAAGTTTTTCTTCGAGATTTTCCAAATTGATAATCTCGGTAGTCCCTCTACGTATCTTCTCTATTATATCTTTCATATGGAAAAAGAAGGGGACACGTACGGTACGTGTCCCCCAAGGTGTCCCTATTTATTAAACTTTGGCACTTACGCCAATCTTCATTTGTTCAACATCAACCTTTATAATTCTAACTTTAAGTTTATCACCCGGCTGTAAGGCCGCAGCTTTTTCTTTTTCGATTTCTGAAGCATAGACTAAGGCTTCAACGCCTTCTTCTAACTTAACAAAAACCCCAAAATTAGAATTTAAAACAACTTCCGCTTCCATTTCACTATCAACCGGGAATTTTTGTGCAATTTCCGGCCATGGATTTTCTTGTAGTTGCTTTAATCCAAGGTTAATTTTACGGTTTTCAGCATCAACCGCTAATATTACAACTTCAACATCCTGCCCTTTTTGCAAAACTTCCTGCGGATGATTGATTTTTTTGGTCCAGGACATATCAGAAATGTGAATCATGCCCTCTAAACCGGAATCAAGCTCAACAAAAGCTCCGTATTCAGTAAAACCACGAACCTTTCCTTGAACTCTTGTTCCAGCAGTATAATTATTTGCCGCTTCTTCCCAAGGATTCGCCTCAAGCTGCTTCATACTTAAGGATATTCTCTTGGAATCTTTATCAACATTTATGATTTGCACTTCAACTTCATCGCCGACTTTAAACATTTCCTGCGGATTAACCATTTTCTTCTGCCAGGTAATCTCCGATGAATGCAATAAGCCTTCGATGCCTTTTTCAACCTCAACAAAAACGCCGTAAGGCATAACATTAACAATTTTGCCCTTGGTCTTTGTTCCCGGAGGATACTTCTCATAAATATCTTTCCACGGATTATCGCTAATTTGCTTTAACCCTAAAGATACTTTTGATCCAGCCCGGTCAAAATCTAAAATCAAGACATCAAGCTTATCTCCGACTTTAACAATTTCTGATGGATGATTAATTCTTGTCCAGCTCATATCGGTAATATGCAACAAGCCATCGACTCCGCCTAAATCAATAAAGGCTCCGAAATCAGTTATACCTTTTACAACTCCAGAACGGGTCTCGCCTTTCTTTAATTCACCCCAAAGCACATCGCGCACTTCTTCTTTTTCTTTCTGCACAACTTCGCGACGGGATAAAATTAAATTGCGGCGCGGCCTATTTAATTTAGCGATTTGGAACTTGTATTTGCTCGCCATTATCTGTTCATTAGAAACACCCTTGAAAGCAGATAATGACATCGGTAAGAATGCGTCTATACCTTCGGCATCAACGATGAAACCTCCTTTGACTTGCTTTACAACTCGTCCATCGATAAAGTCACCCTCATTTATCGTTTCGCCCAATTTCTGCCAACCCTTCATTTTTTGAGCTTTGCCGAACGATAAAACCAAATGCCCTTCCTCATCTTCAACTGACTCAACTAATACTTCAACTTGAGTCCCCACAACTAGCTCATCAAGTGAACGAAATTCTTCTAAAGGAATAAAGCCTTCGGATTTAAACCCGATATCGACAACGGCTTCTTTGTCATTTAAAGCGACAACCTTTCCCTTAGCGATTTCTCCCTCGACAACCTTGTGGAACGTTTTAAAATACATCTCCTCCATTGCTTTTTGTTTCTCAACTGTTTGACTCATAAAACGGTAAATCTCCTTTAATTTTTATTTTCAGTTCGCGGGATAAAATGCGGACGCACAACAATTTACACCTCCGACTGAAGGATTCAATTATCGCAAAAATAACTGTTTTGTCAAATAAAAATGTTGGGCCATTGTTTTGAGAGGAATACTTGGGTCTTGGGGAAAATAAAATAAAATCTGCCCTTTATAAAAACATACTAATAATTTTGCTCACCTATTGCATATTATGCTCGTAACTTTAGGATTTCATCCATGATTTTACCGGCAATTTGCCCATATGACAAATCATCAGAGATTTCGATTGGCTTACCAAAAGTAACCGTAATTAAATGCCGATATATCTTCTTGGAATGCGGCGGCATAGCTTTGTCGGAATTGCGGATATACACAGGGACAACCGGCTGTTTAGTTTTCGCGACAATAAATCCTATCCCGGCCTGAACATCTCTTTTTTTATCTTCAACAACTCTTGTACCTTCGGGGAAAATTGTTAAAACATTATTATTTTTAAGCCTTTTGATTGCTTCTTTCATCGCGCCGACATCTCCGATTTCCCGACGAATAGCAAAAGCGCCTAAGCGCCTCAAATACCAACCAAAGAATTTGTTTTTGAAAAGCGAGTCTTTCGCAACAAAATTGCATTTTCTAAAACAAGATATAGGAATGATGACGGGGTCCAGATTGCTGCGATGATTGCTCGCAAAAATAAATCCGCCATGTTTAGGAATATTTTCGCGGCCATAAACCTTGATAGGAAAAAGAAAGAAGCTAGAAACCCTTAGAATAAACCATGTGATCCAATAAATCATATATTGGCTTTTCATTATCTTGGCTAAAGACAAAAGCCTGAGCCAAGATTCAAATATTATTTCAATAATTCCATGCCGTAATTAATTAATTGCTTGGCTCTTTGATGATTCTTAGCCTCAGAATAAGCCCGCACAAGGGGTTCTGTTCCCGACGGCCTTAACATCAGCCAGCTGTCATCTTCGCAGATAAGCTTGACACCGTCGTAATCTTTAACATCAACAACTTCTTTGCCTAACAAATTCTTTATTGATTTAATTTTATTTAAATCACATTTACCTTCGCCTAATTTCAAATCCGCGCGCTCATAATAATATTTACCGAATTCTTTTTCCATATCGCGCAGAATTTGCTTAATATCTTTCTTTTGATAAACCATCATTTCAACAAGTAAAAGCCCCGCCAAGGTACCATCACGTTCTGGGATATAATCCTGCACGCCCATTCCTCCCGCTTCTTCTCCTCCGGCAACAATCTTTTCAGCGACCATAATATCCGAGATATATTTAAAACCAACCGGGGTTTCATAAAGCTCTAATCCCAGTTTTTTAGCAATATTGTCAATCATTTTAGTTCCGCAAATTGTTTTAACCACTCCGCCTTTACGCCCTTTATTCCGCACTAAGTGCAAAACCAAAAGGCCTAAAATTTTCTGCGGATGAATAAATTCCCCTCCTGGAGCAACAGCCGCAATTCTATCTCCGTCGCCATCTAAAACTAATCCCAGATCGAACTTTTCATTCTTAACACGGTCTAAAATCCCGCTTAAATATTCCACTACCGGTTCCGGCTTTCCGCCATCAAAAGAAGGATTAATATCAGAGCGCATCGTTTCTAGCTTAACACTCGTTCCTTTTATAACCTCAGCCATCAAAGTCCCTCCGCTGCCGTGCATAGCATCGGTTAATACCCTGAACTTTGCCTTTTTAATGCGTTCTAAATCAATATAACTTCTTATGAACTTAATATATTCTTTCGTAAAATCACATATCACGACTTTTTTATTTACAATAGCCTGATTTAAATCAGTTGTTTTAACCGGTGTTTTCCCTAAATTATCCTCAACCTTGTTTGTAATCTCAACTGGAGCCCCGCCACCTTGCGCTGTTTTAATTTTTATTCCGTTAAACTTTCCCGGATTATGGCTGGCAGTAATCATAACACCGCAATCGCTATTTGTTTTTAAAACTCCGAAGCTTAAGGCTGGTGTCGGGATATACCGGTCAGATAAATAAACATCGATATTATTAGCCGCCAAAACCGCGGTAACAATTTCCGCATATTCTTTTGATAAGAATCTAGTGTCAAAACCTAAAGCAACCCGAGGATTACTGTTTTTCTTTTCCTTGATATCGGCATAAATCCAATCCGAAATTGCCTGAGCGACAATAGCAACATTTTTAAAAGTGAAGTTATCGGAAATAACTCCTCTCCATCCATCAGTACCAAATTTAATTTCTTTTCTTAGGTCGTTTGACATAGCTTCTCCATTTCAATTATATAATTTTTTCTGACTAATATACTTTATAACCTCGTTAGGAACAAGGTATCTTACCGATTTTTTGCTAAGAATGCAATTTCTAATATAAGAAGATGATATTTCCAAATTAACCATATTAATTGCCTTAACCTTTATTTTAGGCTTAGCCTCGTTATAGCCAAGGCGATTAACCGCAACAAAAGTAACCAACTTTTTTAATTCCTTGATTTTCTTCCAAGAATGTAGCGTCAAAGCGGTATCCGCTCCGATAATAAAATAAAAGCGGGTTTCATCCGGATATTTATCTTTTAAATATTTAATAGTATCAATACTGTAAGATTTACCTTTCTTCTTAATCTCATAATCACAAAGAACAAAAGATTTATTATCTTTAATGGCCAACTTTACCATTTGCAACCTGTTTTGGGCCTTAGCTAAACCAGGCATTGTTTTATGCGGCGGCAAATTACAAGGAATAAATAAAACTTGGTCTAACCCAAGTTTTTCTTTTGCCTCTTCAGCGATTGCCAAATGCCCCAAATGTATCGGATTAAAAGTTCCGCCTAAAATGCCAATTCGCTTCACTGTCTTATCTGCCCTTTGCCGTAAATTTCATATTTATAAGTTGTTAGCCCCTCTAATCCCATCGGGCCACGGACATGAATCTTATCAGTGCTGATCCCAACTTCAGCCCCAAAACCAAACTCGTAACCGTCAGTAAACCTGGTAGAGGCATTCCAATAAACACAAGCTGAATCGACTTGATCTAAGAATTTTTGCGCTTCTTTTTTATCTTTAGTTACAATCGTATCCGAATGATTCGAGCCATATTTATTAATATGGTTAATCGCTTCATCAGTATTATTTACAACTTTTACCGCAAGTATCAAATCAAGATATTCAGCATACCAATCGGCTTCAGTCGCCTTCTTATCTATTCCTTCAATTAATTTCATGGCCAAGGCACTTCCGCGCAATTCGACTTTCGCAGCCTGAAAGCATTTAATCATATTCGGTAAGAATTTCTTTGCAATATTCTTGTGTACTAAAAGTGTTTCCATCGCGTTACATACACCCGGACGCTGAACCTTGGCATTATAACAAATCTTTTCCGCCATTTTTATATTCGCTTTATCGCTAACATATGTATGGCATACACCTTTGTAATGTTTAACCACCGGTATCAGAGAATTCTCGGCAACAAATTTAATTAAGCCTTCACCACCGCGAGGAACAATTAGATCAACATATTGTGATAATTTAAGCAAATGGTTTAGTTCTTTACGATTATCCGATGAAATCATCTGGACGCAATCCGACGGAACCTTTGTCTTATTCAAACAATCCTGCAAAATTTTAAAAATCGCCTTGTTCGAATAAAAAGCCTCTTTACCGCCTTTTAAAATAACGGAATTGCCCGATTTTAAACATAAGCCAATGCAATCACTGGCCACATTCGGACGAGATTCATATATAATCCCGATGACTCCAATTGGAACGCTTATCTTTTTTATCACAAGTCCGTTTGGCCTTTTGTATGCAGCCAATACCTTTCCGATAGGGTCTTTGATTTTCGCGGTATCCAAAAGGCAATTAGACATTTCTTTGATTCGTTTTTCGTTAAGAACTAACCTTTCAATCAAGGCTTTCGGATAATTTTGCTTCTTCGCGGCAATAATATCTTTTTCGTTTTCTCTAATAATTAGATCTTGATTATCGATTAACGTTCTCGCCATTTTAATTAGCGCATTATTTTTATCAATAGCCGAAAGCAAAGCTAACCTTCGCGAAGCTTCTTTAGCTTTTTGAGCAATAAGCAAAACATTCTTTGTATTATCAGTTTTCATTCTCTTAAACATCCTTCTTCAGTACCAAATTATTACGATGCACAACTTCAAGTTGGCCTTTAGCCTCGTCATGTTTATTCAAGTCATCAATCGAGTAATTTATTTCTCCTCGCGCAATCTCTTTCTTATCTTTATCCTGGATAACTACGACATCATCTTTTTTAAAATTACCCTCCCAAGAAACTACACCAGGAAGAAGAAGGCTTCGCCCTCCTTCAACAAGAGCTTTTTTTGCACCATCATCAACAGTAATAATACCTTTTGGCTTAACACCGAAAGATAACCAATGTTTTTTGCCAAGTAATTTTTCTTCTTTTTCCACAAAAAGCGTTCCGATGTTTTCCCCGGCAATAATTCTATTTAAAACATTTTTTATATTCGCACCGGTAATAACGCAAGGTACTTTAGCATGCACAGCGATTTTAACCGCTTGCAATTTGGCAATCATTCCACCGCGCGACACATCTGACTTTGTAGTCCCAGAAGCTAATTTCTCGATGTCGCCGGTAATTTCTTTAATCTCATCAATCTTTCTTTTATCGGCACGGCTGGTATCATAAAAACCTTCTACGTCAGATAAATTGACAAGCAAATCTGCTCCAACTAAACTAGCAACCAAGGCTGACAATTTATCATTATCACCAAATTTAATTTCGTCAGTCGCAATAGTATCATTTTCATTTATAACCGGGACTATATTCATTTTCAGCATAGTATCAAAAGTGGTGCGGGCATTATTAAAGC
>JAKLDK010000066.1 GCA_022703565.1 Candidatus Omnitrophota bacterium | reverse complement strand
TAAGGAGCAGCAAAAAAGAATTGGAGCGGCAGAGTTCCGTAATACCCATTTCAGCTATGTTATGGGGACGGATGGGGTTGAGAAATTTGTTTCCACACCAGAACTACAAAGCGAAAATAGTATCGGTAGCGATCCATTAGAACCGTTTGACCAACAGCAGCTAAGGCCTGCAGATTAGCTAATTCCGTCGGGCGCTTCTTAATATTTAAAACACCCATGCCAAAAACTATGGCACCGGAACTAACTAAAAGGACTTCAATATTTTGTTTACGTAAGGAAGATATCTGATTAACCAAACTCTTAAGAAACAACGAGTTCGGCTTCATTTTATCGTTAGCGATAACACTTGAGCCGACTTTAACTACTATTCTTTTGATTTTTCGATTAAATTTTCTTTCCATAACAAGTCTCGTAAATAAGAAACTAATTCCTCTAAGCCTGTGCCTTCTTGGGCTGAAACTGGCAAGACATCATCTTTTATTTTCTTCTTAAAACGTTTTAAATTGGCTTCGGCTTCAGGCAGATCCATTTTATTCGCAACAATCACCTTATATTTAAACGTTAGCTCGTCGCTATAAGCCTTGAGTTCTTTAGTTATCTTTTTGTAATCATCAACCGGATCCCGGCCTTCGCTTCCCGCCATATCCACAACATGCAATAAGACCTTGGTACGTTCAGCATGCCTTAAAAACTTATCTCCTAGGCCTTTACCTAAATGCGCTCCTTCTATAATACCAGGTAAGTCAGCAATAACAAAATTAAAATCATCGCCTTTCACAATCCCTAAAATCGGCTGCTTAGTCGTAAAATGATAGCTAGCAATTTTTGATTTGACCGAAGAAACACTGGAAATCAAAGTCGATTTTCCGGCATTAGGAAATCCAATAATACCGACATCCGCAATCAATTTAAGCTCTAAGTCAATATAGCGCTCTTCGCCTGCTTTTGGAGGATTTAAATACCGGTGTTTGAAATTACCTAATCCGCCGCCGCCGCCATGAGCGACAACCACACTTTGCCCATCTTCCACCAAGTCTTTTATTAAAAGGCCGGTTTCATGGTCGCGGACCAAGGTCCCGACAGGTACGTTAATTACACAAGCCTCTCCTGTGCGTCCAGTTTTTCCCTTACTGCTGGCATGATAACCATTATGAGCCTGATAATTTTGTTTGAATTTTAAATCAAGAAGGGTATGAAGGCCTTTGTGGGCGACAAAAAGCACATCTCCGCCTTTTCCGCCGTCTCCACCGTCCGGCCGAGGATAACGCATATACTTGGTGCGATAAAAGCTTTCGCACCCATTTCCCCCGCTTCCGGCTTTAACAAAAATCCTCGCCTCATCGATGAATATCATATCTAATCTTTATTAAGCGGAAATCTGAAGAATACTAAGCGCTGTCAATCCTTGTCTATGGCCAACTTTTGTTTTGGAATCTTTCCTTTTTCTGAACTTAAAAGCAAAGACCTTTTTCGCTTTAGTTTCTTTAAGAATTTTGGCCGTCACTTTAACATCTTTTAAAAAGGGTTGTCCGACGCGGATATCATTACCTTTAGCAAAAAGAAGCACTTTATCTAAAGTAACGCTGCTGCCTTCTTTTTCATCCATCAGCTGAGTATTTATTACATCGCCTTCGGATACTTTAAATTGAAAGTTGCCAACCTGTATTACTGCGTACATTATAAACCTCCTTAAAAATTAATCTTATATTTACCTTATCAGGATTAGTAATTTTATATATATATCAGAATTATGCAAGTATTTTTTATCTAGACGATTTTGACTCTTCCCCGGCCGCTACAATAGGGGCACTTACAAAACGATAGAGATTCTATTGTTTTTCCGGTACGAGCACGAGTCATCTCGACAATTCCTAAAGAAGAAATCCTGTTTACTTCTGTTTTGGCATAATCGCGGGCTAATTCGCGCTGAAGAGCTTCAATAACTTTTCTTTTATGATCATCTCTGACCATATCAATAAAATCAATAATAACAATCCCGCCTAAATCGCGTAAACGTAGTTGCCGGGCAATTTCCGGAACAACTTCCATGTTAACTAAGAATGCCGCCTCCCCAGGCGAAGCCTTGGCTTTAAATTTACCGCTGTTCACATCAATTACTGTCATTCCTTCCGTAGGTTCAATTACAATATAAGCGCCACTTTTACAATACACGTGAGTATCATAAATCTTCCTTAATTCACGCGATACGTTTTTCGAATCAAACAATGGTTCTGTCCCTTTATAAAGTTGAATCTTACTAACCATTTGATTGCCAATTAACGTCTGAACAAAGCGTTTTATCCGCTCGTAATCTTCTTCGGAGTCGATAATCAATTTATCAACTTTATCGGTTAAATAATCCCTTACTATTTTCCAAGAAAGCTCACCCTCCTCGTAAATCAATGAAGGCGCTGTTTCCTGGGTAGATTTTTTATTTATCTTGGTCCAAAGGTCAAAAAGAAATTTGGCATCACGAATAATATTGCCTTTGCCATGTTCTTTGGAAGCGGTCCGGATAATAAAACCGCCCTTTTTAACGAAGGATAAACTTTTTATAACGTCTCTTAACCGGTCGCGCTCTTCTTGATTATCAATCTTTTTGGAAACTCCCGCTTGTTTATCAAACGGCATATAAACAACAAATCGGCCAGGAAGAGTGATGTGGGTAGTTAGCCGAGCACCTTTTTCGCCAAAAGGCTCTTTAACAACCTGCACTAAAACCTCTTGCCCAATTTTAAGCGAAATATCTTTAGGCTTTGGTTGTTTTTTATCTTTCGGGTTTTCTTTGCCTTTGCGGGAGAAAATCTTCTGCAGAATATTCTTATTCCCGGAAATATCATCCTCGACAAAAGGGCTGACAGCGTCGGTAAGATACAAAAAACCGTTTCTGGCTTGACCAATGTTTACAAAGGCGGCATTTATTGAGGGTAGAATCGATTCCACTTTACCTTTATAGATATTTCCTAAAATCGATTGATACCGGTCAACTTCAATGTGAAAATCTTCTACTCGGCCATCCTCAATTATCGCAACCTGACGCTCGCCTTTTTGCGTCTGAATCAGAATTTCTTTTGATACCAATTATTCAACCTCTCTAAAATAAAATTATTTCTTATCCTCTAGTTTTTGTTCAATATCCGGAGTAATTATATGCGGAGTCATGAAAATTAGCATATCTGTCTTTGTATCTGTAACTTCAGATTTTCTAAACGCATAACCTAATACCGGGATATCTCCCAAGAAAGGAGTTCTTTTTTTAACATCATTCTTTTGATTTTTAACTAAACCACCTATGACTAAAGTCTCTCCGCTTTTTATCATAACTGTTGTTTTGGCTGACTCGTTACTTAATTGCGGAACTGAAGTGCTTTCGACAGTAACAGTACCTGTTATCGCCGTGATCTTCGGCTCAACTTCCAAGGTAACAAATCCGGCATCATTAACATGCGGAGTAACTCTAAAAATTATACCAATGTCCTTATATTCCCATCCGGAAACTTGCAATTTGGCCTGTTCTTCATTATAGGTATAGCTCGGCAAAGGATATTGTTCACCAACTGTAATTTCCGCCGGTTGATTATCAAGCGTTACGATACGAGGAGCAGACAAAATGTTAGTATTACTTCTTGTTTTTAGAATTTCAAACACCGCGCTAACTTCAGCGAAGCTTAAAGTACCGTAAGAAATCGTTCCCGTCGCATTAATTGGAGTAGTACCGGCATAAGGATTATCGGTCCCACCTTTTTTAAAAGGCCAGGAAATCGGGCGAGATGAACCAGAAATAGAAGCTTGCGTTACCCAATCGATTCCTAAGTTTTCAGTATCAGAGAACGAAGTCTCAACAATTTTAGCCTCGATTAAAACCTGGTTAGTTGTCTTATCTAGTTTCTTAATTACTTCTCCCATAATCTCAATTTGCGATTCCAAATCATTCACAATAAGAGTATTAGTTCTCTCATCAAAATCAACGCTACCACGAGGTGATTTCATTTTTACAATAGAATTAATTACGCCCGAGGCTTTCGCGAAGTTTAAAGTAAAAGTTTTAGTCATTAAAGGCTCTTGCTCGGACAAGAGCATCGCATCTTCCCGCCTTTTCTTTAATTTATCTACCGTGGTAACCAAAATAATGTTTCCTTTTCTTTCATAAGCATAGCCATAGGTCTGCAGAATGACATCTAAAGCTTGCTGCCACGGAACATTGTTAAGCTGGATAGTAACCATTCCCGCAACTTCCGGTCCACCGACGATATTGATTCCACTTTTTAAAGAAAGTATTTTAAAAACACTATGGATATCGGCGTTGCGAAAATCAAGGCTGACCATACCCTCTTCGCTCATAGTAACCTGCGGAGCAGGCATAGCAACAGAAGCACTTGTTGTGTTTTCTGTGGTTTGGGCAAAAGAAATTGTACCACAGAGAATAGTTGAGAATAAAACTGTGGCAATTTTCTTAAACATGTTATTCCTCCTTTTTAAGTTTTAACTCATATTGCTTATCATCTTTCACCAAAATAACCCGGTTTGGCTCAATACTGATAAGCTTATATTTCCCAACAATATCATTGACCTTAGCGATTTGGCCATTGATTATAGCAATGTTGTTCCCATTTGATTCAAGCATAATGCCGTCTAAATGCATATCGGTTATCATAAAATCATTATCGTAATTTACGATCGAACCATTATTATCCACCAAAGGCCAGAACGGATTTCTTCGTTCGTGAGGATCATATTCAAATGATTCTTTTTCCTCGGCCATTAGCATTACACAAAATAAACTAAAAGCAAAGGAAATCAACAATACCAATAATAATATACCAATATTATTTCTTTTTTTCATCATAGACAATAGTATTTATTGTTACTTTTATATCTTGTTTTTTTAAATCATCCGTTGGTATTATATTAAACGAAGCTGCTTTAAAGAAAATCTCATCCTGCTCTAGCTTCGCCAAGAATTTTCCAAACTGGTGAAAATCACAACTGCCTTGAAAAGAAAAGGGCAGGTTAAAATATTCTCTATCCGAGCTTTTTAATAACGATTTCTGGCTGCCTGTCTCGGGTTTAATCTGGTCGATCTTGATATTATACTCATTAGCTAATCTTGAAATTCTCTCTAAAATAACGGCAACCTCTTCACGGGAACGAATACGGAATTGACTCCGCTCAATATCTTCCTTAAGTTTTTTTATTTCATCGCGATAATTGTTAAGGCGAAGCAAATGATTTTCGGTCGTAGAAATCTCTTGCTGCAATACTGAAATTTGAGATGAGGCTCTCGTCAGAGCATTTATCTGCGGACGCATAAGTATCAAATAATCCAAGATTAGAACAAAAACTAAAACACCACCGAAAATATAATATAAAGTCTTCTCGTCGGCATTCTTAATGAACGCCATAAAATCTCTGAGCTTACCATTAAATTGTGCTTTAATATCCATTATTATTCCAATTTAACCGTTATTAAAAAGTCGGCTATTCCCACGTTATTAACTGATCGCCTTTGGATTGAGCCAATCTCTAAATCCTTAAAATGCTTTAGAAATTCTTCATTCTTTTTTAAACTCGACACCAAACTTTGGGCATTTAGCATTTCCTCGTTCTGCCGCGAGATAGCACTGCCGTCGATAAACAGCACTTCCCCATTAAAAGCAATTTTCTTGAGCCAAACCCCGCGCGGAATACTATCGCTCAAATGATTTAGTTTCTCAGCCCAAAGTATCTGATATTTACCGGTTATGCTTTCAATGGCTTTATTTTTATCTTGTAAGCTTTTCATTTCGCTAATTACCGTATCGACATTTCCTTTGGCTGAAGCAAGGCCTTTATTCTTTCCTTCCAACCCTTTTTGTATCCCAAGTTTTGAAATATTAACCACCAACAAATATACATGGACAAAAAATAGAAACATTAAAAGAGCGCCGCCGATGCCAATAACAACTTCCAAGGGAATTTTAAATCCCCCCTTAAGGAATTTTCCTTTCCTTTTCTTTCTCGCGCTATCCGGCATTAAATTAATTTCAATCATAATCGTATAAGGCCAATCCCAAGGCCACTGCTAGTTTCATTGAATTCTTTTCTAAATCAGCGGATTTAATTTCTTCCGATATCCCAACTATTTTCAACGGATCCCATTTTTTAACTTTAATGTCTAAATTCTTTCCCAAGTTCTCGTCAATACCGGAAATTAACGCACCCTCTCCGGTAAATAATAAGCTGTGTATTTCATTGTTTTTCTCAGTCGTAAAATAATCAAAAGAAAGCTTTATCTCTTGAATTATGCTTTGTAGGGCTGATTCACAGGCTTTAAGGATTTCGCCCTTCATCTCGCCTGGGTTACGAATTATTTCAAATACTTCCGGGACTCCCATACCCAATGCGTTAGCAATTCTTTTAAGTAAATCTTGGCTGCCCATAAAAATATCCCGAGTAAATTTCGGTAAACCTTCGCTTATAATAGTAAGACTGGTTATATTTTCTCCCATATCTAGCAACGCAATTGGAACAAGCGTCTCTTGCTTAGCTTCTGGAATAGTATTAAAAACATTGGCTATGGCAATAGGATTCAGCCCTATAAATTCAACATTCATTTCCGCTTCTTTAAAAAGCTTTATTCTGTTATCTATAATTTCTTTTGTAGCCGCCGCGGCTAAAACAGACATCTGCTTACCCTTTCCTTGCGGGTCAAGAATATGGCAATCAGAATAAATTTGGTCTGAGGAAAACGGGAAATATTTATCCGCCTCTAAAGCAAAAGAATTATTTAAATCATTTTGTGACATCCGCGGCAAATCAATATAGCGTATCAAAGTCCCTTTACCAAAAACCGAAGAATAAATTGTTGCCTTGGGAGAAGAAAATCTCTGAGTTAGCTTAGTTAAAGCTTCTTTCGTATTACCCTTTTCTATCTTTTCAACTGCCCAATTAACAATTTTAAAGGTCTCATCAATTTTGGCTAATTCAACAAATCTACATTCGCAAGAAGAAATGTCTAGTCCGATGGTCGTGCCCTTTGGTTTTTCTGGCATAAACCTTTTAATTAAAGCAAAATATTTTTTTAGGATTGGGTGCATAGTTATTTTGTATTATTTAATATATTTACTCTTATATATATTATTCTACTAAAACCGGGTTATCAAGAGGTAATTCATATATTATCTTTTTTGAACCCATTACCTCACCTGCCGCTACCTCAACGTCATTATTATTACTCTGTGTATTATCCCCATAATATAATTCTTTTTCAGTAATTATTTTCTTAGGCGTTTTATCAGTGTTATTGCCAACAGGCAATATTTTAACATTGTTTTCATCGATTTTAGGCTTATCATATTGTTTTGCCATCCAGGAATTAAATTCAAATAAAGCTGCCGCAAAAATAGCAAAAACAATAAATGCTATTAAAATATTCTTATTCATTAATTGCCCCTTTCTTGCCAAACCAATTTATCGGTAATATCTGCAGTATATGCAATAAAAGTGTTTAAAGTCGGAAAATACGGCGGAGCATTGCCCATTTGCATTCTTTGATCATAAGTAAAGTTCCGGCCGTAACCTGAAATTTGTGCTCCCGTTGTACCATTAAATTGCCCAAAAGCACCGTATTGATTTGAAATTACTCCACCGAGTACAGTAGCAATTCCGCGTGGGCCTCGTACTGCATTTTCATAATCATCAACTGCAAATATACCACTCGAAGACAATACTGTTCCAAAAACGTTTATATCGTTCGGGGCACTTGTTCCAATACGCACATTACCATCCCAAGAAACAATTCCTAGCATATTATCAAACCCTTCGGCTGAAGGCGGGACATAATTTGCATCGCCCGGAGCACCAACTGCCGGTGTAAAATCTTCATAAATAACATGGTTCTGAATAACTATATCGTTCTCGCTGGATACGGTTAATTGTGTATCGCGCTGCACAGTCCCCTGGAATGAAGAAATATTTCCGTTAACAAAGATTATTGTCCCGGCATTATCTATTCCGTCGGGAATCCCATTATACACTACTGCCGGATTAGCTCCGTCCTGAACTGTTGTTTGGTTAGTTGCCTGATCAACTGTTACATATACTGTCGATGTGCCTTGTTGAATTGTATAGCGGGCATTATTGGAAACAACCGCCATATCAACACTGGCATTACCTCTGACATAAATTCCGCCGATTAAAGCTGTACCATTGTTAGGAACATATATCCCATTGGTAGAATAAGTATTCCCTCCCGTGGCTTGATCAATTAAATCCTGCTTCTGAACAGCAGAAGATAATGTAACTGGGCTCGATGAGCGATTAAACCCGGCGTTAAAAACAGGGACATCAATACTTCCGTTTTGATTACCATTAAGCAATACAGCTGATCCATTATTATAAAATCTGGCAGTTTGCTCTACCTGCCCAACAGACCCGTAAAAAGTTCCACCAGGATTACCATAAAAATTATACCTTCCGTTGGTGAATAACGGGCCGGTAAAATTTGTACGGCTCGTAAACCAAACATTTGTGCCATTTGGCATTTGCTGATTATTTGTAAAAAGGGCATACTTAGCAAAATTATCTCGTTGAACACTTACAGAGAAATCACCATTTAGCACAAGCTCTCTAGCCATACCATTACTTTCCCCGATAGCCTCAATTTTATAATTATAGTGAAACCTCCATTCATCGACACTGGGCTTTGTCGGCTCAGCTTTCTCTGTAAAAACCATTCTATATTCATATGCACCAGAACCAACAGTAACTGGCTCTATACTATATTCTGCTTGTCCGCCATTTTCCGTTAACACAGCCACTCCGGCATTTTTCACCGATGAGACTAAAAAACCAATACTATTCCCAGCGTTAAAATAATTATTAGTCAATGTTATTACCGTGGTCGGAACTGTATTATTTATTGTGTTATACATGTAAGTATTGATTAATGTTTCGATCTGATTTAACGCATTGTGATTGGCAGCTTCCGACAAGTAAAAAGCCTTATTCTGAGAAGTATCAATCTTGGTCATTTTATAATCATGAATTGTCCGCAAAACAAACACCGCGCTAAACCCGACCAAAACAACTAAAATCATTAATGTTAAAATTAACGCAATACCTTTTTCATTTCTTATTTTCATAAGAATCACCCCCGGTTCCTTAATAGAATATCAAGTTCATGGGTTGTGGTTATTACTCTTTTTGCATCTTCATCAGACGTCATATTTACCGTCAGGCTAACAACATTCTGATCCGTGCTTAACCGTGCCTGAATGTTAGAAATATTACTGGCAAAGACTTCTTCTTTGACAGGGACAAAAGATTCGTCGAGAACTTTTCGAATTAACTTATTTTTATTATTAATGCTATATTCAATATATTTATAATCTCTAGTAGTGCAATTATTATCCGCATCCATGCAGGATAAGCTTTTGCAATTCCATCTTAAAGACGCCCCCCAATAAGAAACATTTCCGTTAGGATCAATAATAGTCGCTCCCGGTTGACAGATAATCGGAATGGAAAATCTTAAAATATCGGTATTATTATA
>JAKLDK010000065.1 GCA_022703565.1 Candidatus Omnitrophota bacterium | reverse complement strand
CATTTATAACCCCGATTATCTTTCCCTCAAGGCTTATCGGAACAATAATAAATGATTTTCCCTTATAATTAGAATTGTTTTTATCTTGAATTCGATAATCATTGTCGATATTTGAAACCAAAATAGGTTTACCTTCTTTGGCCACCATTCCGGCTAGACGTTCTCCAATTTTAATCCGGCCTTTACCAAAAAATTCTATTTTTAGTCCGCGTGACCCCTTAACGCATAATTCTTTCGTCTCATCATCAATCAACATCAACGAACACCTTTCCGCGTTCAATATTTCCAAAGATTTCTCGACAACAAAGTCGAAAAGCTTATCAGATTTCCGGATTAAAGATATTTGCTCCTCAAAATTTAATATTTGCTCGAGCTTAGCCTTTTCTTTTTGCAAATCGCCCTCTAATCTCTTCTTATCTGTAATATCAAGAACAACGCCTTCCACTCCGATCGGCTCATTATTCTCATTTAGGATAAAGTTGCTTGTTGCGGAAACAACTAAAATTTCTTTGTCCTTTTTCTTAAATTCAAGCTCATAATCGTGCGCATAACCTTTTTCTTTTAATTTCTTAATATAACCTTCTCTGTCTTTACCCCGCGAATAAATATCATGAGTTAAATTTAAGCCCACAACATTTTCTTTTTTTTCATAACCCAGCATCTCCGCAAACATATTATTAACAAAAAGAATATTGCCCTCAAGGTCAGAGATATATACTCCGCATTTAACAGATTCAATTAAATCACGATACGTCCTTTTCGCGCCTTTAAGTATAATTTCTAAGCTTTCTTGGGCTATTTTATTTCGAGGCATATTAGATTATTTTTCTAATCTCGTCGTTAACTCTTATTATTCCACCGTTTAGAACCTTTGCGAAAACACCTTTTTTCGGCATAATACAACTTCCCATCTTCTTTAAAATTTCGCATTTATCATGACAAGTTTTGCCTAGCTGAGTAACACTAAGAACAACGCCATCACCTATTTTTATTTTATCACCAACGCGTAAAGCAACTAATGGAAAATTATTAGTCGTAATATTTTCCGCAAAATCACCCGGCAAAAGCTCCCCTTCCTTACTATTACTCGCAACAATGTTTTCATAAGAAAGCAAACTTACTTGGCGGCTGTTTTCTCCGCCATGGCTATCGCCTCTTAACCCGAAGTCTTTAATAACTTCGCATTCCGCTACATTAAATTTCTTTGTTCCCTTTTTGGGTGATATTGAAATGGCATGAACTGTTCCTACACTAAAATTTACTTTTATCATATTATGTAGGCCGTATAATCTCAAAATTATGCCTTATTTGCAACCAAAGGCGCATATAAATTTTTATTACTGGCTCATAGCTTACATCGGGAAGGTTTTGCATAAATTCAGAGAAAGGAACTCCGCCCTTAAGCACTAAGTTAAAGAAATTAATTAAAAAAACTAACAAGCAGGGAATTATAAAGAAAATCAAGACTAAGTTTATTACAAGCTTGGCAATGCTGATTATCGGCAAATCATTTTTATGCCCGCGGTCAGAATCTCGCTTGAACCCTCGGCTACTGATAAAAACCAAAGGAACAATAATAACTAGGAATATTAATGATATCACAGAGATAAAGAAAATAGTTATAGTGCTCATAAAGATTCTCCTGACAGGTTTCAAACAACAGAGTAATTATACCACTAAAATTAAAACAGCTTTAAAATTATATTTATATATATAGTTATTGAGGTCGGCTGCCTTCTAGCATAGAATATTAGCCATGAGAAAATTGTTTTATTATCTTTTTATTATCCTTAACATTCAAGCGCTATCACTGTCACTTTATGCCCAAGATTCTTTAATTTCGATAATTCTGAAAACAAAAGAATCTATTGTCAGTGTCAAAGGAATCCAAACTGGCATTATAAAAAATCCTAAAGCTTCGGCCGCGTATGACCCAAATTCCGGTAAAATACTCATTGCCCGTCAAGCCAAAGCGGCTTATTACGAGCAAAACGGAGCGGGAATAATATTAAGCCCCGATGGCTATATTGTAACCAACCTACATGTTATTCGCGGCGCAGCCAATATCTTAATTGAATTATTTGACAGCTCAAAATATTCAGCTCGGGTTGAAAGAGTGTTCCCCGACCATGACCTGGCTTTGCTAAAAATAGACACTAGTATGATTCTCAACCCGATTGAATTTGCCGATTCAAATAAAATCAATTTAGGCAATCAAATAATTAATATCGGCAATTCATCTTTCTTAAAAGAAACGATTTCCGAAGGCAAGATTACCGCGATCGGCCGGGCAAAATTAAGCCAAGAAGTTGAGGCCATCCGGGTAAATTTAAACCTATACAAAGGCGATAGTGGCGGCCCTTTGCTAGATGCGGAAGGAAAACTAATCGGGATAATTAGCGCGAAAGCTAAGTCGAAGGAACGGGCCACCTACGCCATTCCTTCCAACAAAATCAAGAATCTTTGTTTGGATTTTATTAAATAACGCTATAATTACCCTTGTTAACGAAAATACATAAACAAATTAATTCAGGATAAACAAAGAAATGATAAAGAATATAATTAGTATAAAATCAAAAAACTTTCAATATTTTGTGGCTTTTATCATTGCTATTTCTATCGGAATTTACTTCCGGCTTTATCCGATTACAAAATATGCCTTAGGAAACGATGAGGAAAAAGCAACTATCCTGGTTTTATCTCAATTAAGAAATCAAGTAAATGCGGAAATTAATGCCAAGAGCCCGGAGATGCCGGCTTATCAGAAAGAAATCTTAAGCAAGAAATTATTCAACGAACTTTTAAGCAAAAACAAAGATAAAATCCGCGATTCGATTAGTATCGTTTCCAAGAAGATCGAAAATCAGGTTGTCGACGACAACAAAAAGTATCTTTTAGCTTCGGATTCATTTTATTATTACAGCCTTACTAATAATTTGCTTAAAACCGGTAAAATCGCCAACAAAGTTAAGGGCAGTAAATACTTAAATGAGCTAATGCTAGCTCCTTTGGGGCATTGGGAACCATTAAATTTCCACCCAATTCTAGGAGCCATTACTTATAAAACATTGAAGATATTCTTACCCGATATTACAGTTATGTCCGCGATTTCTTATACTCCCCTATTTTTAACATTTTTTACCCTGTTAGCCTTCTTTTTAATATGCACTTTTCTGGAAATTAGGCCTTTATTATCTTTTATCGGAGCAGTATTCTTCATTCTGGCCGGAATTTTCGTTAAACGCAGTACTTTCGCCTGGTATGATAATGATGCTTATAATATTTTCTTTCCGCTTATAATTACCTGGACGTTCCTAAGCGGAATTAAATTCCTGGGAAACGAAAGAAAAAGCCTCATCTATGCCCTCTTAACTTCCGTGCTTTTCGTGTGTTATGCCGTCTTTTGGCATGGCTGGGGATTGCTATTATCGATATTAATAGCCTCGGGGATAGCGACATTATTTTCATATTTCTTTATTTTAAAAGATAAGCTTGAGGCAAAGAAGATTTCAATTTATTTAGCCATACTATTATTCAGCTGTATACTTTTTATTGGCTTCGCTTTTGGCCTAAAAGAGTTTTTCACTTTATTCAAAGAAGGCTGGATTGCCCTTAAAAACTTCATGCAACCGCAATTATCGCTCTGGCCAGACCTTTATATCAGCGTAGGCGAATTGCACCGCTCTTCTTTAGCCGAAGTTATAAGAAGTTCCGGCGGAATATTCTGCTTTTCTGTAGCTGTCTTCGGGATATTATCTTCACTATATATTTTCTTTAAGAATAAAGATAAGAAAATAGTATATTCAATAACCTTTCTTGTTTCGTTTATCGTCACTCTTTTTATCGCTCTTAAAGCTAAACGATTTGCCTTGCTTTCTGTTGCCCCTATCGCTTTTGCCTTTTTGGCAGGATTACAAAATATATTTAATATTTTTAGCGCCTGCATCGACAATAAAATCTCTAAAGAACCTTTAAGGAAGCTATCGCACCTGGTTTTAAGCCTTTTTCTTCTTTTATCAATCTTGCTTCCTATTTCTTATATCCATAAGAATTTACGCGGACTTTTAAACCCGATTTATAACGAGGTCTGGGATAAAACATTAATTAAAATAAGAGATAATACTCCAAAGGAAAGCATTATTAACACTTGGTGGCCTCCTGGTCATTTTATCAAGGCAATTGCGGAAAGGCGCGTTACTTTTGACGGAGCGACTATCAATGTTCCGCAAGCTTATTGGATGGCTAATGTTTTTTTAAGCCAATCGGAAGAAGAAGCCTTAGGGATACTAAGGATGCTGAATAATAGCGCGAATAAAGCCGCTGAATATTTACAATCATTAAACATTGACTTATCCGACGCTATTCCGATGCTAAAAGAAATCACCAAGATGGACCGTACTCGTGCGGAAATTACTCTAAATACGCTTTTAGGTAATAAATCTCAAGTGAAGCAAGTCTTGGAGCTTACGCACAAAACACCCCCGCCTTCTTATCTTTTACTTTACAATGAATTTGTCGATAACAATATCCAGCTTAAATTCATCGGCAATTGGAATTTTAAAGCAATTGAGAGCATTAATAAGAATAAGTCGCTTTTAAAAGAAGTTCCTCATCATAACTCTCCGCAATATATTCAGTTTTTATGGAAATTAGCCGGCGGACAATTTCGTTATAGCGCGCCTCTACCGCAAGTCGGCCAATATGAAAGCTTCGCCTTGTTCCAGGATAATATCAAAATTGACCTAAACAGCAAAAACGCCTATATCCAGTCGCAAACATTCGGGAAAGGAATTCCTTACAGTGTGTTTTATTTAGAAGGCAACGAAATTAAAGAAAAGGTTTTGGACAATTCCAGCCTGACGTTCTCAATTGTGCTGGTAAGAAATGACCGTAACTATACCTGCATGCTAATGGATCGCCCTCTGGCTAATTCACTTTTAATAAAGCTTTATTTATTCGACGGAATAGGCCAGAAATATTTCAAATTATTCTCCAAAGAAACTGACCTTACGAAAAGGACTGAGATTGAAGTCTTTGAAATTGATTGGAAGAAATTTGAAGAAGACTCAAGCCGGAGATACTAATTGTAATCCCTTAGAAATTATTTTCTATCTCGGCTGAATTTTGCTGTAAAGTTTTTATCCTATCGGCCCCTTTTATATTTCCTTTAATTGGAATATTGCCTGAAGAGTTTTCCGGCGCACCAGAATAATTTTCTTCCCGTATTCGAACCTTTGTATTATCTTCTCTTTCTTCAATCTCCGGGAAAAACTCTTTCGGGTTGGGGAAACTATCAGAAATTAAAGCACTTTTTTGCCTATCGGGCAATAATAGCGGCCGGCCTTCTTTTAATTCAGACAAGAAATTATTATCTCTAACTATATTCTCAAGAAGGCCGGCTAATTGCTCCTCATTCATTTCACGTAAACTAGTTATATACCCTAATACCTTAAACTTTTCGCCTTTCATAAAATATGAAACACCTAGGCCTAAATATGCATACGCAGTCGCTCTTTCCTTGACAACTTGCTCAAAGTAGAAAATTGCTTTATCCGGCATAGATTTACCTAAAAGATAAATCCACCCTAATGTTAAACGCGCGCTATAAAGGCCCGGAGACAACTCCAGGGCTTTTAAGGCTTTGTTTTCGGCCCTATCAAATTCACCCAAAGAATAATAAACACGGGAAAGATTGTCATAAGCATCCGGGTAATTAGGATCAATCTCAATCGCACGCTCAAACAACCACGCCACATTCTTACTGTCCGAACCTATTTCCTTATGGCAAAGCCCAAGGTAATTGTAGGATTGAGCTAAGTTTGGATATAATTCCAAAGTCTTTTCAAATAAAGAAATAGCCTTTTTATAATCGCCTTGTTTAAAGGCATACGCCCCGGCATCAAATAATTTCTTAAGCGGATTTTCCTGGGCGAAGGAAATACTGGCTACCGAAGTGAACAAGACCAGAGATAAAATGCTTTTACAAAAAAAAGAGAAGAATATTATTCTTCTCTTGCTAAAAATATTATCAGCGCCTATTTTATTATTTTTAAAGCACATCAGCCTGCGGTATTATTAATTTCATTACCGTCATTGAAACTTTGACTTCGTTAGCCGCACCTCTTTTAGGAGACATATTAAATGTCGTCACTTTTAATAAATCATCACTGCTATTAATATTATAAATGAAATTTAACATATCTTCCAAAGTAGCCGTACAATCAAGGCTGGTAAAATACTCCAAAGAATCCTTTTGTTTTTGAATATGCGAAAAAGTGTTTTTAGCGAGGCTGACATTGGATTTCGTCGCCAATTGTTCTATACTGCCCAAAAAATCTCTTTTAACAATATCTTCTTCGCCTAATTCTTTAGTTAAATATTTGCTAAAGATATTATATTCAGCATTAATCCGATCTTCATAGGCCAAGAAGCGGGAATCTCTTTTCATGCTATTTTCTTGAGTCTGGATTTGACCATCAACCATACCCAGCTTATTTAAGACCGGGCCTAAAAATAAACGGTCAAAAACAACCAATAAAACTATAATTATAGCGATATATAATTTATTTTTTTCTTTGCCAGATAGTTTAGAGAAAAATTTTTGCATTAAAATCTATTCCTCCGCCTTTTTCATTGTTGGGTCTTCCTTAGAATCAGCGCTGCTTAGTTGCAAGGTAATTTCGAAAGCAGTAGCATCTTTTCCCCTATCCTTCTTCGATGTCGTTGACTTAATTTCAACACTCTTAAAAAGCTTTGATTCTTTCAATTTATTGCCCAAGTTATAAACAATAGAACCGGCATCCGAAATGCCTTGTAAACTGATATTTCCCTTTTCATCCATATCAATAACCGTCAAATAAACTTCATCGGGAATACTACTATATAATTCCTTAATAGTATCCAAGCTTGACATTCTTTCTTCCAAGAAATTTTGGACAAGCTTAGCTTTTAAAGAACGCTTTTCTAAAGCTAAAACCTTGTCGTGTAATCCCTGATTGTTTTTCTTTAATTTATTAAGATAACTATTATGAAAATATATTCTTAAAACAAAGGTACAAACAATAAAAATAAGGATAACAAAACCCAAGATAGCCGACCGAAAGACCTCTTTACCCTGCGCTTCAATAGACTTTTGCAATAAAAGTTCTTCGGGAAGAAGATTAACTTTTACTGCCGGAGATTGCGATGAGCAAGCGATAACATCTAAAAACGAATTATCCGGGCTTGAGGCAATACGAGTTAAAGCTTGTTTAGTCGCCTTTACGCTGTCAATATATGCCAAGACTTCAACATTACCGCCTAAACTACTTTTTATTGACTCAGCAATTTGTTGCGCATGATTATCATTGCTGGCAACAATATATTTACCCGGTAACTGCTCAATATCTTCGGTTTTATAAGCTTCGACGGTTTTCTTGATCTCATCCGCAATTTTTATTTTAGCCCCGCTGGGATCAGCGTCAAATTGTGTTTTACCGATCGGAATACTGCGTGAAGCGATAACCATGCCTTTAAAAGCAACAATAAATTCTGTAGTGTTCTTGCCGATATCAATTATTGCGGATGGACTGCTGTCAGCCTTGAGATTCATTGCGGAAGAATAAAAAGCAGCTATTGATTCGGGAGCAAACAAAACTTTCTTAATTTTTATGCCAGCTCTTTCAAAAGAAGACAATTGCTTCTTCAATTGATTCTTGTTGGCGATAACAAGCAATACTTTTGTATAATTAGCCTTATAAACTCCGATATTTACGTATCCGACTTGAATTTCATCGCGAGAAAAAGGAGTGTGCCGGCCAGCCTGCAGGCTAACAATCGAATGTATTTCCTCTTCACTGGTTGAGGGTATTTCAATATTCTTGGTTGTAATCATGCTCGGTGGAACAACGCAAAACACATCAGCTTTTTTCGTGTTAAGTCCGGCTAAAGACGAGATAATGACGCGCGGAAGCTCTAATTCAGAAACACCTTTGATATCGCGAAAAACAACATTGGTAACATTGGCAGAGGAGCCGGAACCTTTTACATAGGCTACTTTTAATACATCTTCCGAGATTGAAATAGAAATAAATTCATTACTTTTACTTAACATAGCCTACCTTTTATGCTTTTTGAATATAATATTTATATTAAATATTTGTAGCTATATTATACAATAATTTCATTCTTGTCCTAACCAAAAATTAATTATTTTTCCCTCCAATGCTCGACTCTATTTTCCGCCAAGTTATAGATGCAAGAAATCCTATACTCTCTCGATTTATTCTCCAGGGTACTTACGCTTTCAATAAAATACACGGAAGAATTTATTTTTAGAACTCCGGTTGAATTAAGATGGTCGATTAATTTAAACTCATCCCGGTTTAACTCGGACAAACCGTGAAGTTCGCTTGCGATATCAAAAGTACGCGAGAAAATATGGTCATCACCCGTGGCCTCAAGCCCATCTTTTCCTCGACGAGAGTTTATTATCTTATCGGCCAAGACATAATCTACCCCTAACGCCACTAAAACTTCTTTCGAAACCGTATTAATATTAATCTTGCCGTCGGTATAAATCGTTATATACGGCAACAACTTCGCGTAAACCTCTTTGGTTATATTCTTGACCAACAACAATTCTTCCAACACCTCAAAATCGCCTTTTTTAGCCGGATAAGGGTCTTTTAAACTAGCATAATAATTATCACTATAAAAACCTTCCGCTTCGCTTTCCCCAAAATCACGCCAATCAATAATACTATTAGCTATCTCCTCGGCTTGCTTAACATCTGAAGTCACAGTTTGCTCGACTAACCTTTGTAATATAGCTTTATTAGCAGTATTTATATTAATCTTTCTCTCCTCATCAACAACGCCATATTGTTTGTATTGGCGTGAGAATCCCTGCCCGCTATCAGGATAAAAAACCTGATACAGGCCTTCGCCTAAAGGCACCTCTTTAAACAATAACGGATTATTATGCAATGTTTCTTTTGTCTCAATAGAATAAGCTATACCGGATTGTGCGTAATTAATTCTAATCAATGAAATTGCTTTTTTAACCCCAGCCTCCGATAAATAGTGAAGTTTGGATTTATCTTCAATCCGGGAAAGAAGCATTGCCCGCTGCCTAATTCCTAAACCAATATTAGCCGCGATTATAGCCAAGAAAGATACTGTCCATAAAGATAAAATTAATACCGACGCACTTTTTTTTCTTAAATCAAATATATGCATGTTAAATGTTTACCGGGATATTAATTATTTTCTTAAAGTTCTTTTCCCCTTGTGGATCCTTAAACTTAACCTCAATCTCAATACTGGAAGGGATAATATCCAAGACATCCGAGCTATACATCTCGCCCTCGTCAGTAATATAATAATAATTAAACTTTAAACTTTGGATACCTTTTACCATAGTCTGCACGCGAGGATACCGCTCTTCTAAAGCTTGCCCGTAGTTTGCTTCTCGGCGATAAATAGTGTCTTCAATCGGATCAAAATAATATTCGACACGCCCTAATTGCGCTTGAGCATACTCATCAGAAGCTGTTTCTTCGTCATAGGCAT
>JAKLDK010000064.1 GCA_022703565.1 Candidatus Omnitrophota bacterium | reverse complement strand
TTGAAGAATGTTGAACCCATGGTACTTGCTGTCCAAACATTGCTGTACGCCAAGAAATTTATTGTTGAATCAGCATCAGGATCAGATATGCTGCTATATTTAACACTAACGCTTCCTGGTGATAACCAAGAAAAGTTTGTCCCGGCAGCATTGTAAGATAAGACATACCCATCAACGCCAACATTAGTAATATTTAAATCGGGTTCTGTTAATGTATCATCTAAAACTTCGGTACCATCAACTGCTCCCGCGGGTAAAACTATTTCTGATGTCCCTACTCCATCAGTCAAAAATGTATGGTCCGTAACATCCGCTGAACCATAATCCATATCTACTGCACCAACAGCATCAATTCCAACGGAGGTATAAACAGTACCTGTTACAGTAAAATCAGCATCCGTGGTTAAACCATTCCAATCAATTTCATCATCACCGATTGAATCATTAGGCAAAACAATTTCACTATCACCCGTTCCATCTGTTACAAATGTATGATCTGTTACATCAGCTGAACCATAATCTATATCAACTGCGCCTACAGCATCAATACCAATCGCAGTTTGAATCAAACCAGCGCTAGAAACATCAAAATTATCAAAATCAATTGTAGCTGTTGTACCAACAATATTATTTGCACCAACATTTAAAGCATTTGTAATATTTGCCGAAGAAACATCAATAGCATCAGCAATATCACCGTCTGTACCAGATGTTGATGTGATCAAAATAGCATCAGTTACTGTGCCAGCTGTATCTTCGGCATTTTCTATTCTGATTAATGATTCATATGAACCAATTCCAGCATTCACACTTGCCGCTGAAATAATTGATAAGCCAAAAACATCAGCATCAGCATCGTCAGCAGTCAAAGTTGTTTTAATTGCTTCATAATCCTGCGCTGCCGTTGCTCCATCATTTACAGTCAAAGCAAGATTAATACCATCAACAGCAGAATCTCCAGCTCCGATGTTAACATCAATAACTCCGGCGGTTGAAGTATTAGCAACCGTAGCGGCATCGATTATAATACCTTGCTCAGTAGGAGTTGGGCCAGTGCCCCCAACATCAATTTGAATCTTTGAAGCCGGAGCATTAGTTCCTATACCAATCCTGTCATTTGTGTTATCAAAAAACAAATCATCATTATCTTGAGTTATAGATCCATCAGCTGCACCAAAAGCAATTGACCCCGGAGTTAAATTAGCGTTAATACTTCCAATGATGGTTCCAGCATATATCGTTCCATCGACTTCCAAGTCGTTTTGGAAATAAACATCACCGTCGCCAACATTATCAGCTGAACCAGCTGCGCCGACAACGAAAGAAGCTGCTGGAGTTGCCGTTAGAATACCAACTCGATTATTTAATGCGTTTATGGATAAAGTATTTGTATCAAAGTTTAAAGCATCAACAGCATTGTTAAGCGTAAAATCAACGGTCTGATTGCTTATATCTACAATAGCGTCATTGACGACTAAAGTATTAGAAGCAGAATCGATAACTAAATTTACTCCGGCCGCGCTAGTAACTCTATCGACATACAAATCTCTCCAGGCAATCGCTGCCGAACCTAAATCAAAAGTTGAATCAGCATTAGCAACCAATGATGCATTAATTGCAACATTGCCAGCAGAAAGATTGCTTAAATAACTATTAATTAATTCTCGCCATCCGGTAGTTGTGGCCGCACCTGACACTTTCAAATAAATCTTACCGGTTGTGGGGTCAACGCAAACATCGCCAAGTGAAGCAGTAACATTGTTTTCAGGATTTCCGCCATACACAAAAAATTGAAAATCACCGCCAGCGTTTTGAATTGTTAACATTCCGCTCGTTGCAACTGTCGTTGTAATACCTACTGTTGATTTACCATCTGAATCAACGGCAAAAACATTATTGCTATCAGAATCTTTTACTTCAAAAGAGCTTCCACCAGCATTACTGTCTAAAATAGCTTCAATATCATCAGCGAGGGATTGGGTAGGAATTACGAGGAAACACAAATAAGAAAAAATAGAAATAAAGAATATATTTATTATTGGAGATCTTTTAGAAATCAATTTCTTAAGAAACACCATATGTTGTATGCTGTGCCTTTACAAGTACTAAATAAGAGATTAATAAATTTTGATTAAGTTTTACTCTTACAAAAGACACAACATATTGGGTTATATTAAGATACAGATACCAAACAAGCCTACTGCCCAATATATTGTATTTAATAATATATTATCAAATATATGTAGTGGCTCAACACTTGTTTTGTTTTTTTTAACTATTTTTCAGGAAACAGGGGGTTTTTTATCGTCGGAAGGTTTTTAAAGGTTACTTTTTTAAAATTAGAATGTTTTTTGGGACATAATTCATCAAAATTTATATGAATATAAAAATTATTTTCCATTTTTCTTAATTTCATACTGTAACCTTGCTATATGCTCATCAATATTTTGGTAACCTAATTCTTTCGCTCTTTTAGCATCAGCAAACCCGAGAGAATATTTTCCCAGTTCGGCAAAAAGTAACGATCGGTTATAATAAAACACTGCCGAATTGCTTTCTAATGATATCGCCTTATCATAATCAGCCAACGCTTCTTTGTTTTTTTTCAATATTCGCAAAGTATTCGCCCGGTTTAAAAAAGCAGCTGAGAATTTATCATCAATTAATATCGCCCGGTTAAAATCATCAATCGCTTTATTGTATTCTTTCATTTTCTTATAAATCAATCCTCGATTGTTATAAGCCTGAGAGTAACGCGGATCGAGCTTAATCGCCTGATTAAAATCATTTAAAGCCAAATCTAATTTTTCTTTTTTACTGTATACATTTCCGCGATTATTGTACGTCTTAGAGATACTGGCGTCGAGAGCAAGAGCTTTATTTAAATTTGTTAAAGCCAAATCATATTCCCCTTGTTCTTTGTAAATAACGCCTAATCCGTTAAAAGCTTCGGCATAATTAGGATTGAGCTCGAGAGCTTTCTGATAATCAGCTATAGCTAAATCATATTTCTTCTGTTCGATAAATATATAAGCACGATTCAGATAAGCCTGCTCAAATCTTTTGTTAAAACGTATCGCATCATTTAAATCCTTTAAAGCTAACTCGTGTTTCTCTTGCCGGATATAAATAGCCGCCCGGTTAACATAAGCCTCTTCAAAATCAGAATTCAAATCTATCGCCCGAGAGAAATATTCGATAGCTTTATCATTATTACCTTCAGCCTGATATACTCCGCCTAAGTTATTTATAACTTGAAATGACAATGGATAATATTTCAAGGATAAATCAAAATACTTTTTAGCTTCTTTATAATTTTCTTTTGCTAAATATGCTAACCCTAAATTTTGATACCCACGGGCTTTGCGCGGAGACTTCTTAACGACATCTTCCCACAAAGAAAATTCCGTCTTCCAGACATTATTACGCCGGTATGTTGCAACCGAAAAAATAGACGCAATCAATAAAACAACGATTAAATATTTTCTCTTATCCCCTAGAACTTGCGACAAACCTTCCGCTGCAACAAGGCAGAATCCGAATGCCGGCAAATACATCCGATGCTCAAAAATAACATGCCGGATAGGAATTATGCTCGATTCTACCGACGATGTTACAAAGAACCACAGTATCCCAAAAGTAATTAATTTGTTTTTCTTGGACAATTTAATAGCCAAATAAAACAAAAACACAATAAGCCCGAGGCTTAGCAAAACAGGCGCACAAAAAACATTGTTGTAAACAGGATAGTCATAATCTAAGTTCTGATTCATCGGCATAACCAAAAGGCGAATATACGTAGCCATAACTCTAAACTGAGTTATAAAATAATTGCTAAACGTTATCATATCACCTTGATGTGATTGCGATGGAGTAGAATACTTAAACATAACAACATTAAAATTAAAATGAAACAGGGTCGGAATAATTAACAAAAAGGCGATGATAACCGCCGGTATAATCCTATTTTCTTTAAAGAATTTCAAAAAGCCTTTAATTGAATTCATTTTATTGAAAAAGAATATTTCAATCAAAAGAAATATCACCGGCAAAGTAAATACTGTTTCCTTTGTAAACATGCCTAAAAAAGCGCTAATCCCCGACAACATATAAAAAGCCAACCGATAGCGGTTTGTTTTTTCAAAAGACAAACGCCCTTTGAGATACAGGCATAAAGCCAACAAATAAAACAACGTGGCCAAAGAAGCAAATCTTTGGCTCAAATAAGTTACGGCTTGAATTTGAAGCGGATGCACTAAGAAAAACAAAGCCCCGACGAATGAAACTATTTTCTTTTTTTTAAATTCTTTTGCTTCGGCCCTTTCCCAGGCAGAAAAAAGTTGCGATATCAATATCCACGTCAGGAAAGAATTTATTAGGTGTATAAGGAAGTTAAACAAGTGGTAACCAAAAACTTGATAGCGATGAAGGAAATAATTGATTGCGAATGAATAAAAAGCAACTACCCTGGTTTTATATTTTTCAAAATCCCAAATCTGCCTGAAGTTCGTCAGTTTTCTGATCGCGGTATTATTTTGTATATAATAAGAATCGTCGAAATGATATTCGGAGAAAAAACTATTAGAATATATTGTTATCCCGATAACAATTAAAAGAATCGACAAAATAATATTATTTCTTAACTTCACTAGCCTTATTCCTTAAATATTCTAAATACTTTTTATCAACATTATGCCCTAACGCCTTCGCTTTTAAAGCATTTTCTAAAGCATTTTCATGCTGCCATAAGTCATTGTAGGATAATGACTTGCCTAAATAAGCAAAGGTATTCTCGGTATCAATACTGAGAACTTTATCATATTCCCCAATTGCATATTCATATTGCTTCAAAATATAATAAATTTTGGCTTTTTGCAGATAGGCATTAATCATTTTTGGCTTAATCTTAATAGCTTGGCTCAATTCCAATAAAGCCTCTTCATATTTCTTTTCTTCTATCAGAACCAAAGCTAAATTGTAATAAGCATCCGCATAGTTTTTATCAATACTTAATGTTGCCGACAGATCTCTCTTTGCCGAGTCGAAATCTCTTAAAGCAAAATATACTAATCCTCTATTATTTATAGCGCTAGGATAAGTGCTATCCAATTTAATGGCCCGGGTATAGTCTTCTACTGAATCCCTATATTTCTTTTGCTGATAAAACACATTGCCCCTATTATTGAAAAACTCAGGAGTATATGGGTCGGTTTCAATTGCCTTATTAAAATCCTGCAAGGCCAAGTCATACTGACCAATCAGGCTATATACTATTCCTCTATTATTATAAGCATTTGAATAGACAACCCTGTTGTTCTTTATCGCTTCAGTAAAGTCACTAATAGCTTCCGGGTACATCCCTAGGCCCTTATAAGCCAATCCCCTATTATTCAATGCGTTAGAAAATCCAGGGCTATAGTTTAAAGCCATATTTAAGAATTCCAACGCCAATTTACTATTACCAATAGCATTGTAGATATACCCCATATTGTTATAAGCCTTGGCTTCCTGAGGGAATATCTCAACCGTCTTCTTGAAGTTTAATATTGCTTCCTTATAATCCCCGCGATCTAAATAAGCCTTGCCTAAATTAAGGTATCCTCTCGGTTTGTTGGGATATTTCTTGACAACATCACTCCATAAAGTTAAATCATTTTGCCAAACCTTATTTCTCTCAAAAGTTAAGGATGAAAGAATTAGAACCAAAGCTACCAATAAAAGGAAACATTTTTTATTTCCCTTAAATAAGTAGTAACATCCTGAAACAAAAGTTAAAAACAACCCCACGCTAGGCAGATACATACGATGTTCAAATATCACATGGCGAATCGGAATAAAACTCGATTCAACCATTGCAGTTAAATAAAACCAAAATATTCCGAAAGAGATTAAAGGATAACGCGAAAGCATTCTTATCCCTGCGAGTATTATCGCGAGATGTAAAACCAGGCTTGATAAGGTCGGCACTTCCAATATCCCTTTGCTTAAAGGAAAGTCATGGTCCAGGCATAATCCTTTAGGACTTATGAATAACGTAAAATACTTAACAATTACCTTCATTTGCGTCGGAAAATAATTATAAAAAGTAATTATATCGTCCAAATGTGATCCGGAAGGCGAATTATATCCGAAGAAAACATTGTTAAAGTTGAATAAAAACAAAGCCGGAATAACCAGCAGACAGGATAAAAGCACAATAAAACATACTGAAGTATTAATTTTTATTTCGCTTTTCAGAAATATAAATTCCAGCAAAACAATTGCTAAAGGCAAGGTAAAAACAATTTCTTTAGTAAACATTCCCAACAAAGCCGCTATAAAAGAAATAGAGAAAAGAAAATAATTATTCTTATTAAAACGAGCTTTTAAATAAAAGATGAGCGACAATATATAAAACAAAGTAGCTAATGAAGCAAACCTCTGAGATATATAGCTAACCGCCTGGGTCTGGATTGGATGGCATAAAAACAGTAAAGCGCAAAAAAGCCCAACCAACTTCTTATCTTTGGATAAAACATCCGCCCTCATTCTACCGGAAGATAAAAGCAGCCCGACAAATAAATAAACCAAGATTGCATTTATTATATGAATGGTAAGGTTAACCAGATGATACCCGAAAGTATTAAATTTACTGAAGTAAAAATTTATAGCAAAAGACAACGAACCGATAAAACGGCTGGGATTACCTTCGGCCTGCCAAATTGCTTTAAAATCAGCAATATTCCTAATGTGCACATCTTCTTTTATATAGCCGATATCGTCAAAAACAAAATCGCCCTTAAGGGAATTGGAATAAATTAGCGAACCTAAAACAACCAGTATAATTATCGGATAATAGGCTTTGATTTGATTAATTATTCTTTGCATTAGGTATTTATCTTTATTCCTTAACTTTGGCTTTAACCGCTGCCATAAAATTATCATCTATCGCAAAACCTTTTAATTTCGCATTAACTAGGTCAGAATAGGCTTTGCGATAATCGCCTTTTTTAAAATAAATTATAGCGCGGTTATAATAAGAATTGGGGAAATCCTGATTTAATTTAATAACTAAATCATAGTCCAGCCGGGCCAAATCAAGCTCATCTTTTTGCAGGTAAACACTACCGCGGTTATTTATCGCATGGATGTAACCGGGATTGTATTTTATTGCCTCTGAATAATCGGTAATAGCCTTATCCAGCGAATTCATTTCACGGTATAAATTAGCCCGGTTGTAATAGGCATGATAATTATTGTACTGGACATCGATTGCTTTAGTTAAATCATCAAGAGCCAAAGAATATTTCTTCACTGACTTAAATAAAATTCCACGATTATTATATGCGTTGGACAAATACTGATTTTCGGAAATCGCTCGATTGAAATCTTGCAAGGCTAAATCATTTTCATTCAATAACCAATAAAGATACCCTCTGTTGTTATATCCTTCGGCAAAAGAAGGTTCAATCGCAACCGCTTTAGTAAAATCAGAAATCGCATTGTTATATCGCCCAATTTCCTGAAAAGCCATTCCCCGGCCGCTGTAAGCCATAAAGGATAGCGGATTTAGGTCTAAAGATTTGTTGTAGTTTCTTATCGCGTCATAATAATTGCCCCTGGCTTCGAATGCATTTCCTAAATTCAAATATGGTCGGGCTTTGTTTGGAGACTTCTTAACTACATCCTGCCATAATGATAACGGCGTCTTCCAAACCTCATTTCTTGTATATGTTAATAAAGAAAACACCAGTATAATTGACGCCATTATCCAAATAAATGCTTTGCGATTCCGGATAAAAGAATAAAAAAAATAAACAAACACTAAAAAGAATCCGAAAGACGGCAAATAAATCCGGTGCTCAAAAATAACATGCCGGATAGGAATAATACTCGATTCAACGGAAGAGGTAATAAAAAACCAAAAAATACCAAATGAAATTAACCTGTTTTTCTTATAAATCAAGAAACCAAATAATAATATCGCCACTATTGCCAAGAAACTAATAAATGTCGCCGGCTCAAACAATGTCTTGGACACCGGATAATCATAATCTAAATTCTGGTTTACGGGCAGCATTAATAACCGAAGATAAGTAATAATCACTTTGAACTGGGTAATAAAATAATTTTCAAAGGTTATAACATCACCGGCATGCGATTGCGAAGGTGCTTCATATCCAAATATTACCTTATTCACATCAAACTTAAACGCCCAGGGGACAATTAACAATAGGAAAATTATTGCGAAGCAAAATATTATTTTTATCCATGCCTTCTTTTTGTTAAACAGCCCTTCCGCGCTAAAAAAGAACCCTTCTATCAACAAAATCATTATCGGCAAGGTAAATACAATTTCTTTTGTAAAAAGCCCTAGTACCGCAGAAGAAAAAGCTATAGTAAAAGAAACAACTCTCCCTTTAACTGTACTGCTTAGTCTCGCTCGGCAGTAAAAATAAACAGAGAGCAAATAAAACAATGTAGCTAATGAGGCAAAACGCTGCGAAATATAAGTAACCGCTTGGGTTTGGATGGGATGAACCACGAATAGAATTGCCACTAAAAAAGCAACTAATGACTCATCTTCTATCGGAACATTATTCCGGTTTATTTTCCGGGAAGATAGTATTAATTTGGTTACAAGAAAAACTAGAATCCCATTTAAAACATGTATTAACAAATTAACCAAATGATAACCAAAAAGCGTGAACTTATGAAAATGATAATTTAAGAAGAAAGTATACAAGCCCACAATACGCGCCTTAATCCCCAATCCTTTTTGCCAAGATTCGAGTAAAACATCAAAATTCTTTATGCCCGTATTAGATTCAATATAACTTAAATCGTCAAACTGAAAAGGCACGCTGAAGGTATTTGAATAAATTAAAACGCTTAAAAAAGCTATTAATACAATATATAAACGATTTATAACTTTTGGCTTAATTTTATTAATCATCTCCATAAAGGATACTTTGCGAAAGGGGCTAATTATCGACGAGAAATTCAATACTCCTTTAAATATCTATTTGATATCAGCCTCAGAAAATACCTCGGCCGTAAAAATCTCGATCTTCGTCTCGGGATCCTTCCAGGCATTGGCCGGCAATCCCGCCTTCTGAGAACAAAGAGTAGACAAAAATTGTTCTTTATTCCAGCCCGTTTCCTTTGCTACCTGCGGTAAAAAGACTCCGTGATTAAACATACCCCGGCTAACAATTACTCCATGGACTCCTAAAATAATCTCATCCACATCTTCAATTTGCCAAGGTTTTGATAAAACAGAAATTTCTATTTCCAGATACGGCAATTCTTCTTTCTTGACCCGGTCAAAACGCGGGTCTTCTGATGATGCCGCGATCGCCATATCACGGACAGTTTTGTATAAAGGCTGGGACCCAATTATATGCCCAATACAACCTCTAAGTTGCCCATTCTTATGGATAGTAACAAAAGCCCCTTCTTTTTCATTCAATCGCATATCATCATTATCAAATTCAAGTATTTTTCCTTTTTCAATATATTCTTTAATCGTACTCTTCGCGATTGTAATCAATTTTTTCTTTTGTTCATATTGCAACATCTGTACTCTTTTTTTTGCACTATTTGTTCGCGAATCATCTTTACCTCCGCCATAG
>JAKLDK010000063.1 GCA_022703565.1 Candidatus Omnitrophota bacterium | reverse complement strand
AATGGTCGTTTATTGGGCAAAGCAGGCCGAAAGTAAAGGCGATGATATCTGCTATTTTGTAAAGAAGTGCATCATGGGTTATTTGAAAGGTATCAAATTCCGCCGGATTGAACGAGTCCAGAAAATTGCGGGATTAATTAAAAATAATGACAGCATTTTAACGCATTGTAACGTGAGCGGAGAATTAGCCATGGCGGCTGATATCTGCCGGCAACAAGGTAAAGATATCCATTTCTTTGTTACCGAAACCAGGCCGTATATGCAGGGCTCTAAATTAACATGCTGGGAATTAAAAAGGATGAAGGCTGGCGTCACTTTGATTGCGGATAATGCGGTTGGAACAGTTATGGCTGATGGGTTGGTCAATAAGGTTATCGTCGGCTCCGATCGCTCTTGCGCTAACGGAGACTTTGCAAATAAAATCGGAACTTATCAAATTGCGGTATTAGCTAATGAATTTAGAATTCCATTCTATGTTTTAATTCAGCCATCTAATAAAATTAAAAATGGCAAAGAAATTCCGATTGAAATTAGAGACAGTAAAGAGCTTTTGTATTATGAGGGAAAAATGACCATCCCTGGTGATGTGGAGGCCTTTTATCCCGGGTTTGATGTTATTCCAAATAAATTTATAACCAAGGCGATTGCAATCAATGTCAAATAAAATGGACTATATATTTGGTTCGAAGAGAATTGTTCTGCAGGGAATATTTGATTCGGCTACCTATGATTATTTAAAAGAAAAAAAGGTGAAAGAGGTTTTTGTCTTAGAAGGCCGGCCAAATTTAGAGCCGGGGCGCATTTCTAGCCGGGAATTGTTGAAGCGAAATATCAAGCCGATAATTATTGCTGATAATATGAGCGGGTTTTTATTTTATAAAGATTTGGTAAAAGAGGTTTGGATTTCTTGCGAAATCGTTAATAAATACGGCGCGCTATGTTACGTTGGGGCGACAATCTTAGGAGTGTTAGGGAAAAAACATAGAATCAAAGTAAATTTATTCTTTAACGAAAGAAAGCTTAAATTGATCGGTAATTATCGAGATGTTAAATATTTCTTAGGTAAAAGAGTTGCTCCTGAAGGTGTAAAAGGATATGTTCCGATGGCGGAATGGATGTTAAAAAGTTATTTTGATGAAATTTACTATTAAAAGGAAAACAAAATGGCCGAGAATAAAGTTCTGCAATTAAAAAACAATGTAATCGAAATAGGGAAGATTTTATGGGGCAAAGATTTGGCTTCCGCTTTAAATGGTAACATTAGCGCCCGGGTTGATGATAAAAATATTGTTTTAACTGCGACGAAAACATGCTTGGGCGACCTTTTGCCGGAAGATATTATTACGCTTGATTTGCAAGGAAATGTTCTGGAGGAAGGGAAGGCTTCGACTGAAAAGTTGATGCACACGGAAATCTACAAGAATTTCCCAAATATTAACGCAATTGTTCATACGCATACTCCGTATATTAACGGGTATTTTCTGGCAAATAGAAAATTCTCTCCTGAGATATTTGAGGCAAAATTGTGGTTTGGCGATATTGAGGCAATTGAACAAAATACCGCCGCAGTTACTGATACCAAGCCAATAATTGAATCGCTTAAGAAGAATAATATTACAGTTTTAAGAAAGCATGGTGTAGTTGCGGTTGGCGAGAATTTGGTTGATTGTTTCTTCCTGATTCAAATTTTGGAGGAAGCGATTAAGACTGATTCAATAAGCCGTATATATAAATCAAGCCATGTTGAAACTAAACCGCATTATAATGTATCGACGATATCGGTTACAAAGACTGAAAAGAAATATAAATTATTCTCGAAAGAACATATTGATGAGATTGTAAAAATAGTGAATGCTGATAGTAAAATGCAAGAATTAGGTAAAAATAGCCAAATGACAATGGAATTGGCAGTTAAAATGGATGAGACCGGCCAGGTATTCAGACTTTCATTTAAAGACGGAAGAATCCAAAATGTTTTTAATGATGAAAATGCCGAGTTTGTGATTAACGCGCCCGAAAGCGTGTGGCGTTCTGTTTTCCGACGAGAAATAGACCCATTTGTGGCAACAACGCAGAAGAAGATGAACCTAAAAGGCGATTTTGCCAAGATTTCAAAATGGTATGCACCTTGCAGCCGGATATTTGAGCTTTGGACAAAAGTAGAAATTGAATAAGGAATATGGAAAAGTATTTTTTAAATATTAATGGCGAAGCAAAAGAAGGAGTTGGCAAAAAATATTTTGACAGCATCAATCCTTCCACCGGGGAAGTTTTTGCCCAATTGTCGGATGCCACAATTGAAGATATGCAAAATGCGATTAAAAGTGCCAGAGCCGCGTTTGATGGAGGCTTATGGTCAGCTTTATCAATTGCCGAGCGCGGTAAATATTTGATTAAAATCGCAGAAAAAATAAGAGAAAATTCAAAGGTCTTGGCAGAATTGGAAACTTTGGATATTGGTAAAACAGCAAAACACTCAACTTTTATTGATGTTCCGACGTGCGCAGAGACATTTGAATATTTCGGTAAGATTGATTTTAATTTAGAAGAAAATAATAATGCTGCAGCTCCGGTAAGGAGTATTACTGCCAAAGAACCGGTGGGCGTTGTCGGCTGCATTGTCCCATGGAATTATCCTTTGATTATGTTTGGATGGAAAGTTGCCCCAGCTTTAATTGCCGGGAATACGGTTGTTTTTAAACCATCTTCTTTAGGCAGTGTATCTACGGCAAAACTAGCTGAAATTATAAATGAAGTTGGACTTCCAAAGGGGGTTTTTAATTTTATTACTAGCAGCAATCATGATGTAACTGCAGAATTAATCAAAAGTGAATTAGTTGATAAAATTAGTTTTACCGGCGGAACAGAAACGGGCCGCGAAGTAATGAAAATGGCTTCCGGTAATTTGAAGAAACTCACCTTAGAATTAGGCGGGAAATCGCCCAATATTGTTTTTGCGGATTGTGACTTTGATTCAGCTTTAGGCGGGACAATGTCTGCTATATTCATGAATCAAGGGCAGATGTGCACTGCCGGGTCGAGGTTAATTCTGGAAGATAAAATTTATGATAAATTCTTAAATGAATTAATTGCGAAAACAAAGAAATTAAAAATAGGGAATGCCGGCGATTATGCGACGGATTTTGGGCCAATTGCGAACAGGAAGCAATTTGATAATGTTTTAAGCTGTATAAACAAGGGAACTGCCGAGGGTGCGAAAATTATTTGCGGTGGCAAACCGGTTAAAGTTGCGGGATGCGAGAAAGGATTTTATATCGAGCCAACTATATTTGTTGATGTTAAGAATAACATGTCTATTTTTCAAGAAGAAATATTTGGGCCGGTCTTAACTGTTAGCAAATTCTCAGGCGAAGAAGAGGCGGTAAAAATAGCTAACGATACAAAATATGGTTTAGCTTCTTGCGTTTGGACAAAAGATTTGGATAAAGCAGATAGAGTAGCTAGAAGAATTAACTCCGGAACAGTTTGGATTAACACTTACGGCGGATTTTATAATGAGGCTTCATTCGGCGGATTTAAACAAAGTGGTTTTGGGCGGGAATTAGGCAAAGAAGGATTGTTTGAATATATGAGGGAAAAGCATGTTTGCACTGATAAGACACCCGGCGGAGCGCCGTTAGTTTCCAGTTGGTTTTGACTGAACGGTTTAAAGGCCGGATATTTGTTTGTTATTACGAAATTAATTTCAAAATTAAAAAAAACTTAAAAGGAGCAAAATATAATGAAAGTTTTATTTGTAACTCCGCCGATGGGTTCATGGGCTACACACGGAAATCATAAGGCGCCGAATCAGTATTATGCCCAGATTGCGGCATATTTACGAGAAAAGAAAGTGGCCGAAGTGCAAGTCCTTGACGCCAAGGCCTTGGAATTAACTTACGACCAGATGATAGCAAAAGTAAAAGAAATTAATCCTGACCTTTGTGTTTTTGGCGACTTGTTGCATTCAACCGGTGGCTTGTCTGTAATTTGGCATTTTAATGATACTGCCCGACGGATAAAGGAAGTTTTGCCAAAGACGAGAATTGTTATGGGCGGATTGTGGTATTCGGCTTATTCCAAGGAAACATTGGATGAAAATCCTTGGATTGACTTTATCGCAATGGGCGAAGGCGAGTTAACCATAACTGATTTAGCTAATGCTTTAAAAGAAAATAATAAAAACTTCAAGAAAATTGCCGGGCTTGTTTTTAGGAATGAAAAGAATCAGGTTGAAATGGGGCCGCATCGTAATTTAATTCTTAACTTGGATGAGCTTCCAATGCCGGCTTATGATTTATTTCCGATGGACAAATACGTCGGGCATACTTATTGGAAGCCATTTGCGGAATTATTAACGTCCCGCGGCTGCCCGGGCGCGTGTACATTTTGTTACCAGTGGAGTTTGTACGATTTAAGAAATAGTAAGAAGGATTATGTTTCCTGGCGGGGTAAGAATTATAAGAAGATTATTGATGAATTAGATTTGCTTGAACAAAAATACGGAGTTAAGGTTGTTGTAATTCAGGATGATGCGTTTAACGTAGATAAAGAAAATGTCCGCAATTTCTGCGAAGAGAAAATAAGGCGTGGAAATAAGATAAAATGGGTTTGTTTGGGGCGGGCTGACGATTGGCTGGCGCATAAGGATATTATGCCTTTGATGTATAAATCAGGCTTGTTTATGGGTTTAGTCGGAGTTGAAGTTGAAAGCGACGAGCAATTGGCTAAGCAGGGTAAAGGAGTTACCTTAAAGCAGATTAAAGAAACTGTGAAAGCTTTGCGTGAGGCAAACATTGCGAGCGTCGGAACAGTTTTAATCGGCTTAGAAGAAGATACGGAAGAGATAATCAAGAAGCGTTTTGAGGTTGCGAATGACGTTGACCCGGATATTATGGCGCTTGATTACGTTACTCCTGTCCCCGGTGCGCCGTTATGGAAAAGGGCTAAGGAATTGGGATGGATTGATACAAAACATATAAATATCAGAGATTGGGATTTTCAGCATCCAGTAATTCCTACCAAATTCTTAACAATAGAAGAAGTCGGCCGTTTGGGAAGCTGGTGCATGAGGGAATTTTATTCAAGGCCGGAGCGAATTTACCGGATTATGGAAAGCTCGTATGATGATTTAGTAAAATTATGCGTGAAAGACTTTATGGCAAATATTTCCAAGTTTGAGAAAGCTTCTTCCGGCGAAGAAAGCTGCGTTTAAAAAGAGAGGATTTTAAATGACCGAACAAATAAAATGGGAAGAAAAAGCCTTAACTAAATACAACTTAATGTTAGGCAAGATACCTTTATTCCATAGGGAATTAACCAAGCAGGTTGTAGATAAAGAAGCCCCAATAAATGCTAAAGAACGTAATTCTGCCAGGGTTGAAGATGAAGATATTGTTAAGGCATTTTTAGCTGAAGTGCCGAAACAATTTTATAGCTTAATGATTCGCTTGATGGATGATGTCGGCTTTGATTATAAAAAATACGAGGGTAAGAAATGAAAATTGCGGTTATTGGAGCCGGGGCAATTGGGTCTATCGTCGCTGCTTATTTATCTAAAGCAGGTAAGGACATCGTAATTGTCGCCAAAAAAGAACAGGCCGGCATTATTAATCAAAAGGGAATAACTGTTAAAACGTTTGAAGGCAAAGAAGTTATTCGGGTTAAGGCCATCGAAGCCCTGGACTCTGAGTATGACCTAGTAATATTTACAACTAAGACCCAAGACCTCGAGGAGGCTTATCAGCATAATAATAAATATTTGGATAATTGCTGTGTTTTGACTTCACAAAATGGCGTACAGGCTGACAGTATTATGGGAGTTCATATTGAGCGGGATAAATTATATAGTAGTATCGTGATGTTTGGCTCGACGTATATCCGTCCGGGAGAAGTTACGTTTAATTTTAAAGGCGATTGGGTAATCGGCAAGCCTTATGCCAAGATTGATTCTAAACTACAAGAGATAGCCGAGGAGCTAAAAAGTGTCGCGAACATTGTTATCTCTGACGATATTACGGCGATGAAATGGGTAAAACTTTTTGTTAATTTTAATAATTGTATTCCGGCGGTAATAGGAAAATCAATGCAAGAAACATATTCGGATATGGATCTTTGCCGATTAAGCATAAAACTTTTAAAAGAGGGTTATGGCTTGGTTGAAAAAGCCAAAATAAATTTGTTGTCTTTACCTAATTTCCCGAAGGAACGCATTTTAGGAATGGTCAATATGCCGGAAGACGAAGCCGCGGGAATAATTCATAAGACATTAACATCTTTAAGTAAAGAGCCGCTTTATGGCTCGATATTGCAAAGTATTTTACGCAAACGTACTTCGGAAATTGATTTTATCAATGGCGAGGTAGTAAGGCTGGCTTCGCAAATTAAGTCAAAAGCGCCCCTTAACGATAAAATAGTTGATATGGTGCATAGTGTCGAGAACAAAGGGAAGTTCTACACCAAAGAAGAAGTTAAAAAGATTTTTAAATTATAGATAGAAAAGGATTTTATGATGAAAAAAAGAAGAGTCGTGGTTACCGGGGTCGGTATAGTTTCTCCTAACGGAATAGGAAAGGAGAATTGCTGGAAAGGAATGATTAACGGAGTCTCGGCGATAAGACGAGTTACGGAGTTTGATGTTTCGATGTTTAATACCAAAATTGCCGCACAGGTTCGCGATTTTGACCCGTTAAAGTTAGGTTTAACTCACGACGAGGCGGTCAGAATGGACCGTTATGTCCAATTTGCGGTTGTTGCGGCAAACGAAGCTATTGCTGATTCAAAGATTTATTTTAATAAAGAAAACACAGAACGGGTCGGAGTTACTTTAGCTAATGCTATCTGTGGAACGAAATATATGGAAGAAGAATTCGCGCTCGTGACTGACAGCGGGAAGAATCCTATTGACCCGAGCATCGTCCGCCCGGATCTTTATGATGCCGCGATGTTTAACACGCCATCGTCGGAAATATCGGCGCGTTATGGGTTAAAGGGTGTTTGTAACACAATCTCGACGGGATGTACCGCTGGGACCGATGCAGTCGGATTTGCATATGAAACAATTTTAGACGGCGATGTTGATGTAATGATAACCGGTGCGGCAGAGGCTCCGATAACACCGATAACATTTGGCGCATTTGATACGGTTAATGTTTTGTCAGTGCATAATGATGAACCGGAAAAAGCTTCGCGGCCTTTTGATAATAAGAGAAATGGTTTTGTTATTTCTGAAGGTGCCGGAGTTTTAGTCGTCGAAGAATTAGAGCATGCCTTAAAGCGCGGAGCCAAGATTTATTGTGAAATTATAGGTTTTGGTACAACCTGCAATGCTTTTCATA
Organism: Candidatus Omnitrophota bacterium; assembly: GCA_022703565.1. Classification (GTDB taxonomy): domain Bacteria; phylum Omnitrophota; class Gorgyraeia; order Zapsychrales; family Zapsychraceae; genus JADFZM01. The sequence goes on along the minus strand of JAKLDK010000063.1, from coordinate 2,289 downwards.
TGACTGATTTACCGCCGGATGGAGCTCCTAAGGCCAAAAGTATAAAACTGGCCATGGATGATGCCGGAATTAAGCCGGAGGAAATTGATTATATTAACGCGCATGGTTCCTCGACCAGGCAAAATGATGTTTTTGAGACTAACGCTTATAAAATGGCTTTTGGCAAAGTTGCCTATCAAATACCGATGAGTTCATTAAAGTCAATGATTGGGCATCCTTTGGCCGCAGCGAACGGAGTTGAACTTGCGGTTTGTTCTTTAATCTTTGAGCGCAACATCTTACCTCCGACTATAAATTATGAAGTGCCGGACCCGGAATGTGATTTGGATTATATCCCGAATAAATCGCGCGAGAAGAAAATAAATGTGATGTTAAAGACTTCAAGCGGATTTTCCGGAATTCATTCGGCAATGGTTTTAAAAAGATATGTGGGAGGGAAATAGATATGTCTAGTGGCAAAGCACTCATAAGCTTGATACTTTTTTTGTTTTTTATCCCAATCTATTCGTATTTTTCCGGCTATGCTATCGGGTATTGGTCGGGGATAAATTCTAACATTATGTTTACTGCCGGTTTTAAAGAAAAGTTGTTTCTTGTCGAGGTCGTTAGATGGAGTATCTTAATTGTAATTTTCTTTGTGTTGATTTTAAAAAGAAAATAGGCGATTAAACTTGTATTGTATGATTAAATTTTAAATAAGAAGAGGTTACATATGGAAAAAATTGCAATAACAGGAATAGGTATAATATCGCCTTCGGGAATTGATAAGAGGGTTTTTTGGTCAAACATTAAACATGGCCGTTCAGCTGTTGAGAAAATATCGCGATTTGATGCATCGAAATACGAATCTCATGTTGCTGGCCATGTCCATGAGCTAGAAGCTTATAGCGACGTCTCGTCGCGTTTATTAAAAAAAATAGATGTATTTTCGCATATGGCTCTGGTTGCTAGTGAACTTTCTCTGAAAGATGCAAAAATAGATATTACCCAAGAGAATTTAGACAGAGTCGGAATCTTTACCGGTAACGCTATCGGCGGCTGGCTGTATGCTGAGACAGAATTAAGGGATATGTATATTGAAGGACGCGAAGGAGTAAGCCCTTTTATGGCCTCGGCCTGGTTTCCGGCAGCGCCCCAAGGGCAGATTTCAATTCGCTATGGAATAAAGGGAATGAGTAAAACAGTTGTTTCCGACCGGGCTAGTTCTTTAATGGCGATTGCTTATGGAGCGAAGACATTAATTAGAGAAAAAGATGATTTTATTTTGGCCGGCGGAATGGAAGCCCCGGTTACGCCTTACGCGCTTTTATGTTGTAATACGTCGGGACAATTGACAAGAAGAAATGATACTCCGGGAACTGCCTATCGTCCGTTTGATAAAACCCGTGATGGTTATGCAATTGCTGAGGGCGCGGGGATATTAATTTTAGAGCCGCATAAAAGAGTAAAGTCAAGAAACGCGCATGTTTATGCCAATATAATCGGATACGGGACAACAACGGATGGCATTGATAGAATCGAGCCGGCAAAAGACGGAATAGAACTGGCAAATGCGATAAAAATTGCTTTGAATGATGCTAAATTAGCTCCGAAAGATATAGATTATATTTGTTTAGATGGCGCCGGAACGCAAATAGGCGATATTACTGAGACACTCGCGATAAAGAAAGCATTTGACGGTTATGCGAAAAAAATTCCGACCTCGGCTCCTAAATCTATTTTTGGCAATATGCTAGGGGCAAGCGGGGCTTTGGATGTGATTATTGCGATATTGGCAATGGAAAATAGCATTGTGCCTCCGACGATAAATTTGAATAATCCAGACCCGGCGTGCGATTTAGATTATTGCGCGAATAAATTTCAAGCTAAAGAAATAAAGAACGCGCTTGTAATAAACCGTGGCCGTGGCGGAATTAATTGCGTGTTGGTATTACAAAAAAATAATTGAGTCTCAAATGTGACCTATGACTGGTGACATTGTGATTAAACGATAATTAAATCAAGGAGGAGCAAATGTCTGTTGAAGAAAAAGTAAAAGAAACTTTAAACAAAGTTTTAGATGTTGAGCCAAGTGAAATTAAACCGGATGAAACTTTAGCCGCGGCTTTCGGAGTTGATTCAACTGAAATGGTTGAGATCGCTGTCGGATTAAAGAAAGCATTAAATGTCCCAATCGGCGATAATGAGCTTAAGAAAACCCAAACGTTTAATCAAATCGTCGAGATATTGAAGGCAAAGGGAAGACAATGAAATGGTAAGCTTTTTTGAGGAAAAAGATGCGAAATCTTT
>JAKLDK010000062.1 GCA_022703565.1 Candidatus Omnitrophota bacterium | reverse complement strand
ATTCTTAAATGAAAGAAGTCGCAATAGCAGTATCGGTTGGGCGGGTAACCTCTGGATTCAATCTGAAACATTTAATCATTTTGCGTCAGGGACTTTGATTTCAGTTAGGCCGAATGAAAAGTTTGATGTTTATTTACAAATTTGGATGCCGGAAATGAAATTATCGGCAATAGCTCCCTTAAATATCGGCGTTCAAATCTGGACGGATATAGACAGAAAAGGAGTTTGGCATCCGGTTGTGCCGATTGAATTTGTCAATTATATCGGAGATAATGCTTTATTTAAAGGTGCAATTGCCGGAAAGATTCCCTCGGGAAAAAACAGCCCCTATGGATTAACTGCCCGGGCAACTATTGACGGTGGGAAAACATGGGTTTATGCCGTGTTGCCGCAGGGGACTGCCTCAATTGCTGTCCATCCGATAGCAGTCACGCCGCAACAAAAGGATTTATGGAAAAGGGCAATTAAACGCCCGTATCATGCCCTCATGGTTGATTACGACGGTACTTTAAGAGAATACGACGGAGAAACACCTTCGCAAGAAAGTTATCGGTATTTTAGCGCGCTAAATGCCAAAGGAATTCCGGCGGCAATTAATACCCGGCGTATTTCTCCTGAAGATATCGAGGTGTTTTTTGCGCGAGTAAAAGAAATGTCTCCGGCAAGTTTTAATCCGGCGCTGTGCCATGTGTTTTCCGGTAAAGAAGGTTATTGCCTGGCGGATAAGAAAATTTATTACCGCGTTGCCCTTGGCCAGAATGAAAAAGAAACAGCTTTGGCTATTTTGGAAGAAAAGGAATTTAAATGGTTTATTGAATTTATTAGTTCCGGTGACGGGCATATTAGCATCCTTTTAAAAGGCGGAATGCCGCAAGACGTTTTTGCCTTAAAGCTTATTGAGCGGCTGGACGAGGCAAATCAAACGCTTGGCCAAAAATTGACAGCGATAACCTCCGAAGGTTTTGTTGAGATAGTTCCTCTCGAGGGTACAAAGGGAAAATCTTTAGAAGCTTTTAGCGATTATCTGGGTATTCTGGTTGAGGATATTGCCCGTATCGGCGACCAAGGACATTTATTTGGCGCGGATAATTCAATGTCCAATTCGTTAGGCGGATTTAGCGTGCGGTATTATGACTCTAATGCGGCGTATCCGTTAAGCACTTTGAATCATATTAATTTAGGGAATGCCCGGGCAACTAACTGGTTGTTAAAGAACCTTTTATTTGTTCCGTTTAAGCCAAGCGCTAATTTATCAAAGCCCGATAGTTCTCCTGAGGCTTATCCGGCCACAATGCCGATGAGCGATAAGGAAAGCACCCGAAATTGTATTGCCGAATTTGTTTCCACTTCCAGATTTAAGGCATTGTTTGAGCATTTGCAAGGACAAGCAGGAATATTGAGCGTTGAAGGTTATGCACCGTTTTTTAATGTGGCGAAAGTAATTGAGTTTTTAACTGAAGACGAGCTGGCGCTTATTTACGTAAAAGAAATGACTGCCGGAGGGAAAACATATTATCACGCTGTGAAAGAACCTGCCGGAATGACAATCAAAGAAATTCCAAATCCTACCAATGCCTGGATTGGCGCGAAAAAGACAAAAGCTCCATTAAAAGATAAAGAAGAACCTTGGTCGGTTACAAAGTTGATGTCGTTTGAAGAACAAGAGGTTTTAGTCAGAATAATTGTTCGGGATATTTTTCATAATAGGATCATTCTTGCCTATTTATACGAAGGGAAAAGTGTAAAAGATATCGCGGCAGAAGAAAAGATGGACGCCTTCAGAGTCAGGAACATTATTTATATGGCTAGAAATAAACTAGTAAAGAACACTCTGCTAGATAGCTTAGGGATGCAGGGCAAGATAGAAGAATTATTCAAAGAAAGAGCCCGTTATGGAAGGGCAAGTTTTTCTAAGAATAGAGACAGGGGAAATGTTGGTAGTAATTATCAAAAAGCATTAGAGTCTGTCTTGAAAAGCAAAGATATGCTAAATGAACAAGGTTTTATAAATGATGCAAGGACAGCATTGTTGTTAAATTCCGAGTTTTATAAAAGTAATAGAGGCGAGGTGACAAGCCTGAATACTGTCTATCAACGTTATCAATTATCCGAACGATCCAGGAAAATTGGCCTAGGCCGCGGGATTCTAATCGCGTATGATTTGGGCTTTATCTCGGGTGAAATGATGAAAGAATTAAAACTAATCAAGCAGGAGGCAAAGATAAGAGTAAAAAAGGTTAAGCCAAGCATAAAAGATAAATATCGACAAGCCTTGGGTGAAGTATTCAAGGATAAAGGCATGCTGAATGCAAAAGGTTTGATAAGAAATATCCAAGCCGCATTGAAGCTAAATTATGAGTTTTATCGGAAGAACAAGAGTGCGTCGACAGCATTAAGTACTATTTATCAACGGTATGCTAAGCAAAAAATGTTCGATCGTAAATCGATAGGTTTTTGCATTCTAATTGCCCATGATTTGGGATTTATTACGGATGAAATGATTGAGAAAATAAGAGACCACAAAGAGGGTAAGAATAATTCCGAGAGAGAAATAATCAAGAAAAATCGGTATCGAGAAGCGCTGGGTGAAGTATTGAACGATAAAGGCATGCTCAATGAAAAAGGTTTGGTAAAAGATGCTCAAACCGCAGTTAAGCTAGGTTATGAGTTCTATAGGAATAATAAGGGTTCAAGGGTATCATTGCATGCCATTTATCAATGGTATTCTAAAGAGAAGAGGTTTGATGCTAAATCGATAGGCCTTGGGATTCTTATTGCGCATGACTTGGGATTTATTACAGACGAGGCGCTAAGTGCAATTAAGAATGAGACTGAAGAAGGAAGGATCTCGAGGCTTCTGGCAGAGAGAAGAGATACGTATCGGAATAATTTAGGAGAAGTGTTAAAGGCTAAGGGTATGCTTGATGAGAAAGGTTTAGTAAAAAATATCCAAGCCGCAGTTAAATTAAGTTGGAAGTTTTATACGGCAAATAAGGGTTCGAGGGTATCATTACGGGCCATTTATCAATGGTATGCTAGGCAAAAAATATTTGATCGTAAATCGATAGGTTTGGGCATTCTGATTGCTCATGATTTAGGATTTGTTACGGACGAAATGATGGAAGAAGTAAAGAGGATAAAACCCGAGATAAGGACAGGGTTTAAGAAAGTTAAACTAAGCAGAAAGGAAATGTATCGTGAAGCATTGGGCGAGGTATTAAAAGCGAAAGGTATTCTCAATGAAAAATGTTTGATAGGAGATATTCAAACTGCATTGAAGCTAAGCTATGAGTTTTATCGGAAGAACAAGGGTTCATCGAAAGCATTAAGTACCATTTATCAATGCTATTCCAGAGAAAAAATATTCGATCACAAATCGATAGGCCTTGGCATTCTGATCGCTCATGATTTGGGATTTATTTCTGATGAAATGTTGGAAGAAATAAGACAGTCCAAAGATGATAAAAATAATTTCATAGGAGAAGAAAGCCCTAAAGAAAAATACCGGGAAGAGTTAGGCGAAGTCTTGACGGAAAAAGGAATGCTGGGAGAAAACGGCTTAATCAAAGATGTTAATATGGTTTTGGCGTTAACACCGGAATTCTTTAAGGGAAATAGAAGCTCTAGTATTCACTTGATTGTTATTTATCGCTGGTATCATTCTCAGGATAAAACGCGCCAAAGAGATTCTTATCTCGGCTTTTCTATCGCGCATGACTTAGGGTTTATTACTTACGGGATGTTTAAGGCGGTACAGAAAATTAAAGAAAAAGCCAGAGTAGCTAAAGTTTTAAGGGCTAATGGTTTATTAAACAAGTATGGCTATTTAAAAAGTTGGGAAGCAGTTAATTCTGTGTCAAAAGCCTTATTCATCTCTTCCAAGAAGCAGGACGATTTATCTGATATTTATACCCGTTATGAAAAATTAAATATTAACGGTGAAATTGAAGTATTACCCGGTGAGGAGCTTTGCGATGCGATTGTCAGAGCGCTTGGCTTTACAGCATTTAAACGGGCAAAATTAGAATCAAAGCGCGAGCATTTAGCCAAAGTTCTGTCTGCCCGGGGGTTATTAGACGAAGAAGGCTTTGTAAAGGACAAAGAGGTTTTTGATAGCATAAGAAGCACAAGCTTCTTTGGTCATAACAAAAGCGAAATGCATTATATTTATTCATCTTTATACGCAGATACTTGTAAAAAGAAAATAGAGCTGCCGGAAGGGTACTCAATTGCCGAGGGGATATTCTGGTATTATGGATTCACGGATAAAAGATTTTATGCTTGGGTCAAACAAAGAAAACGGGTGGTAAGAGTTTTGCCGTTGCACGAAATGCCGGATACGCTAAGGTTTTTTGATTTATTAGATGAATGCTTAAACATTTCAACCGCACAGAGAAACGGTGATGGAGCAGCGACCCTTAAGGAAAAGTTAGAAGAAATTTGCCAGTTATCTCCGGCTATGCATATGCTTAAAATGTCCGGCGTAAGTTTTGTTATCAAGGCAAGTGGAAATGATTCGGAATCTACAAAGGAGAATAACAAGGAATGGCAAATAAGTGCGAATTTACTGCATAACGGCCTTACTCCGGAAAGATTAGTGATATTGTTTGAAATTATGGCCAGAATTAAACTGCCTTATATGCTTTTAGCGGAAATATCAGAGGCTGATAATGATACCGTCGGGCGGATGCTTGTTGCGGAGAAAGAAATCGAGCAATTAATGGCAAATTATGGCGAAATACTTTCGATATTAATCGAATTAGGCCTAAAAGAATCAAGTGCGGCAAAATACCTGCAGGAATTATTTGAAGAATTTAATATTAATCTTTTTTCTGATGAAGGGGTGAGGAAACTGGCGAGGTTCATTGGGGTAAAAAGAATTGCTCCCGGGCTTGGCGGGAGAATTATTCAAATTAATGAAGTTTATGAGCAAAAAGAAAAAGAGGTAATCGCCGAGGATAATGAGTTACAGATAGATTATATTGCCAAGATAGAAGACAGAATATTGCAGCAAAAAGAGATAGATAGTTTTATTAAAAGAAGGTTATTATCGATTCAGGTGAGAAGAGAAATTAGAAAGTGGCGGAAAGAAAAGAATAATGGTTCAGCGGAAGTAGCTATGGATAATGTTGAGCAAAAGCCGAAGAAAAAAGGTAAGCCAAAGACATTATTTATCCAAAAATCCGAAAGGTGGGATTTAGTCGATGAGATTGTTCCCGACAGAATAAATCTAGTCGGTAATGGTGAGGCCTTGAAAATAAAAGAATTAAAAAGTAAAAGAGCAATTCCAGCGGAGGTAAGAGCGTTTCTCGACCGAGCTGCTAGATTTAAAAATTATAGGCATTTTACCGAATGGCAACAGGACAGGCTCTGGGAAATGGTGAAAGAAGGAGATAATGCCGCCCGGGTTGCATTAGTTGAGGCCAATCTGCTTTTAATTGTCAGAATTGCCAAGAAGTACTATCGCAGCGATGAAGAAGCCCAGATGATAGATCTGTTAAATCAGGGGGTCTTTGGCTTGGAGCGCGCAGTAATAAAATTTGATCCCAAGAGAGAATATATAAATAAAGAAGGTAATATTGCCTGGGTCAAGTTTTCTTCATATGCTACCTTGTGGATTAGGCAGGCAATTACTCGCTATTTAAATGACCATGGCAGAGGAGTTGTCCGTAAGCCGGTTCATATTGGGGAAAGGATTAATAAGTATAATCGGATACAAAGAGAGCTTGAACAAAAACTGGGTAGGGTTCCGAATGAAGATGAGCTTTTTGAAGCGTTGAATTCTGAATTTGGATGGAGCCGGGGCGTCTTTGAGCGGGTTATTACAGGATTAAGAAAAACAACCTCGCTTGATAATCCGGTTGGCGAAGATGATTCTAGCAATTTAGGCGACTTTATCGGAACCGACGACTTCGACATGGCTGAATCCAACTTTGCCATGGAGGTAATTTCTCTGAAGAAAAGGATTCTTGACTATCTGCTATACGAGTCAACAAGTAAGACTAGGTCAGTAATCATTATGGCTTTATATAATCCGGTAACAAACGGGTTTAACCGGGTAATTCTAGGGGAAGTTGGCGAAGAGTTTAACCTAACACGCGAGAGAATCAGGCAGATAAATGTAAAAGTCCTTAAAAATGTTTATAAATCAGCCCGAATGGCTAAGGTGCGAGATGAGCTAAGAAGGTTACGAATATACGACGGATTTTTTAAAGAATTGTTCCCTAAAGAAAGAAGAATTAATAATAAAATAAAAAAGCTATTAAAGTCAATTTCGGCTGAACCGCAGGCTTATCCGGCCACAATGCCGTTGAGTTCACACAATGACAGGAAACCTAGTAGAAGTAAATTGAACAGAATAATACACGCGTTTGGCAAGAGTAAAAACGTTTTCTATTGGCATGATATTATTGTTTTCTTAAGGAGCAATCAAAGAGAGCCGGCGGTAGTTTTACGTAAGCGCGGTAAGATATATTTGTATGTTAATCCGAATTTGTTGCGCGCGCCGCCGGAGGTGTTACGTGTTATTTTTGAAGGCCACGAATTATTTCATATCTTATATCCAAACGAAACTGAAGAACAAATCCAAGAAAGAACAATTAGATTCTTAATCGAAAACAGGCTACTTAGCCGGCATATCGAGTTTTTGCGCCATAATCGGTTAAGCTTATATGCTTATCCAAGGTGGCTTTCTTTGCTGGAACATAAGTTAAGAGATATCGGCGGAGATTCTAGAGGTGAGAAAAAGTTTTATCAGGCCTTGAACAGCCTAAGGAGTGTTAAGGCCCAGGACTTTAATTTTGAAGTCTTAAAGAATAAAGTTTATGCATTGCTTTCTTTTGATGGCGAAGAGAGAAATGTTATCCGCCGGTTTGTTTATAACGCAGTTTTGGAAATGGCTAAGGCCCGGCAAGTAAGAGGAAGAGCCGGAATAAGCCGTATTTTTGGTTTATCCGGGGAGATATCCGGAGTTTATGAAATGGTTATAAAGATGAAAACGGATATCGATATCCCGTGGGGCACTTTGCAATCGACCAATAAAATTGTTCGATTAGGCAATGGACAGGTTAAAGAATTTGACGCGGTTAGCAGTAACACTGTTTTTGAATTTAAGTTCCACTTGTCTTTACATAAGCTTTATCAGCAGGTTATCGGAATTGATGCCTCAAATAGCACGCCGCATTTAAAGGTAATTACCGATAATCCGCGTTATCAAAATATTAGAAACTTGGTTTATTTTGGTGAGCTCGACGATGATTATGTCGGAGAAGCGCTAATTGCTTATGTCAGGACTCATCCAGAGATAATTCCGCGGGTAAGGTTGACGGGAAATAGAGGCCTAACCGTTAAATTCCATTTGCGCGACATAAGAGCATTCTTGCTTTCGGATGAAACTTTGACGATTTTAAGAAAAGAAGAGAGCAAAATCAGAAATATCCGCGGCTCGATAATCGGGAATTCACACTGGCGGCGCGATTTGGAAGGATTTATTGACGATAAAATCACTAAGTTAAACGGAAATAAGTTTGATGTTATCGTTGCCTTGGGAACTGCCAGAGAAGAAGATTTGGCTGTTTTGCGAAATTTGATAATGCAAAGAGGTTCCTCGGATGCAAAATCAAAAACAATTACCATGGATGTCTGTATCAGGGCTGTTGAATATTTTAAAAGAATCGGCGATGAATTCGGGGAAGCCTTATATGCTTCAATGAAAGATGATATAAGGGCTGCGTTATTGCCATGGTATAAAGAAAAAGGGCAAATCCCGCCGCCTTCGAAATATTCGGCTCCGGAAGTTGTGAGCAACTATTCTAAAACAAACAAACGGTTAGGGAAAAGAAACAATAAAACAACAGTATTTTTAGAAGACATTCCGATTGCCTGGGTGGAAAAAGGAAGAATAAAATATCATGAAGCATTTCTTTATTTGGAAGGGCCAAAGTATTTCAAGCGCCATGAATTGACACATATAAGATGCCCATATCTTACCGATGAAGTTGAAGTATGTATTGAACATTCCCGATTTGAAGACTCTTTAAACAGCTCCGCATATCCTGCCTATGGGCCTATTCAAGATTTAGAAGATAGATTCCCGACGAGCGAGGAGAGCGAGAAAATCGCCAATTTTATAAATTCTAGTATTCATTATCCGGAAGCAGAATATTTTGTGAAAGTCAGGCCGAGGCAGTCCGAATTGATTAGCGTCTTCAAGCAAGATAATATTTTGATCTTTGTGGTAAACCCTGTCATTTTTGAAATTCCGGCGGAACAATTAAGAGCCATATTCGATAATTACATACTGTTCTTGCTTAATAATCCGGAACATTCGATTGAATTGGTTTGGAATGTTGCTGCTGATTCGTTTAAGGCCAACAAGAAAATTAAATCCCATATAAGATTTCTAAGAAGAAATACGTTTGGAATAAGGCCGTGTCCTTATTGGTTAGAGTATCTGGCCGAAAGAAATAAAGACAATTCAGCTCAAAGATATATTGAAAAAAATAGAAGCCCGCTTTTAAGGAGATTCCACCCAGAAATACCGACGATGAAATATATTTATAATGAAGAAGAACCCGAAGAAGACCTAGCGCAACGGTTGCTTTATGTGCTTGAGATTTATCAAAATGTCGAGAAAATGGAGGATGATTGCGAGAGCCTTTCCGATGAAGCCGTTGATGAATTATTTACCTCCATTGTCTATTCTTATTTCTATCACAAGCTGTGGGAACTTGACCTGCCTGTTTATGGACGGCTCTTAAGTGCTTTCTACGAGAGAAAGAAACATTCAATGGGGCGGGCTGAAGAAAAGCTTGTAAACAGTTATGACGAAGGCCGGAAAATTACGTCAAAGATGGTTATTGAATCAATCACCTCTGTAAGCGCGGCACTGCCTTTGCTTGCCCGAGACAAAATATTTATTGAGAGCTTTTTATATATATTCGTCGGGATTTACCAACTGGCTGTTAGTCTGTTCTTTAGAGTTTATGGAATATTTATTTTTTATATCGTTGAAATGCCAGTTATTGTGATGTCCTATTATAACCATCCATTCTTGATGGATGTTATTTGCAATAATGTTAATTGCCACGCCGAGGAAAGAGAAGAATTTAATGATTGTTTTAGTTTTCTATGTGAATCGATCGATAGTTTAGGGAAAGATGCCGCGAAAAACTTCTTGCCGTTTATCCGGTTAAAGCAGGTTAAAGCCGGGGAGCTTTTATATAAAGTTTATGATAAGGCGAATATCAATATTAATTATTACGTTCGAGAATTCTTCATTAGATTAACGAATAGGCTTAGAATTATTATCGGCTTGAAGTCAAAAGATTTAACCTTAAGCGATTTAGAAGAATGTAATGAAAATATCGAGAAAGCAATTGGGCTGGCTGCTGAACGTGAATCAGCAAGGCTTGAAGGCGAATACCGTGGCGGTAACCCTTTAACGCTTGAGGAGGAAGATATTTCCGCCAGCCCAAATAATAATCTAGGGCCAACAAGGCAAGATACAACTTTAAGAAGCGAAGGAGTTATCGGAAACATAAACATAGGAAATAAAGATAAGATTGATGGAGCGATAAATACCGACGGAACAAGCGAGGAGCTTTCTGATTATATTTGCCGGGTTGAAGATATAAGAACTACACTTCTTCGCTATGTTGAAAGCCGCCGGGATTATCAGTCGAAGGATGAATATTGTTCTCGTGTTGGCAGCATGGATGATATAAAAGAAATTAAATTCCACAGAATGATGATAAAAGTTGAGGGAGTAGAGCCTTATTGGATTAGAGCGGTAAAAGACAATGAAACACTAGTTGTTTATATCTCATATGATCTTTATGCGCCGCTTGATAAGTTTTTAACGGATGACAAAA
>JAKLDK010000061.1 GCA_022703565.1 Candidatus Omnitrophota bacterium | reverse complement strand
AGCAAGCTGAACCGGTTGATACGGCAATTCCTTCTAAATCAAGATAAAGCAAAATCGCTTCTCCCTCAACGCCAAAAAATGTTACGTTTAATGTTCCGGGTAAACAATCTTTAGGATGGCCGTTAAATTGAACTTTGGGAATATTATTCTCAATACCTTTAATTACCATTTCTTTTAGCTCAAGTAATCGTTTTGCTTCCTTTTGCATTTCGCTTTTACGCATTTCGATCGCTTTATTAAGCCCGATTATTCCGAGCGTATTTTCTGTTCCGGCCCGGCGGCCTTTTTCCTGATGCCCGCCTCTTATAAGCGGGCAAAAGCGAACCCCCTTTTTAACATAAACAGCCCCGACGCCTTTGGGCCCATAAATTTTATGCGCAGATAAAGAAAGAAAATCGATACCCAGCTCTTTGACATTAATCGGTATTTTCCCGACGGCTTGCACGGCGTCAGTGTGGAACAATGCGCCGTTTTTATGAGTAATTTCAGCCAATTTCTTGATATCTTGGATTGTTCCGATTTCATTATTGGCCATCATTATTGAAACCAAACCGGTCCTCTTTGAAATCGTTTTCTGTAGCTGATTGGCATCAACTTTGCCATATTTATCAACATCTAAAAATAAAACCGGTGTGCCGCGGTTTTGCAGGCATTTTGAGGCTTCTAAAATACATGGATGCTCGATTTTGGTTGTGATAATTTCATGCGCCATATTGCAAGGATTATCGCACTTAGAAGGTTCGCAGGTAAATATTGAAAGAATTGTATTATTGGCCTCGGACCCGCTTCCGACGAAGAATATTTCATCCGCATCTGCTCCGATAAATTTCGCTACATTTTCACGGGCTTCTTCTACTAACTGTCTGGATTTGCGGCCGAATGAATGTAAGCTCGATGGATTTCCGTATATATCCATTGCTGCTTGCATGGTTTTCTTCACTTCCGGATGCAGCGGTGTTGTGGCGTTATGGTCTAAGTAAACTGATTTGTTTTTCATAATAAAACCTTTAAGGAATTTATTTTAATAATATTTCCGAAACATTAGTTTACTACAAAAATTAATAATATAAAGAGGAAAATATATTGGGAATGGTAATAAGTTGGAAGTTTAAAGTTTAAGGTTTAAAGCATGCCTTTTCTTTAAACTTTTCACTTTAAACTTATTTGGAAGCTAGTTCTTCAAAATCTTTCTCTGAAGTTTCTCCCAGTAAAAGAGGCAGGCTGTTTATAGGCTTGATATCAATAATAACCGGTACAAAACCGTTAATGCCTTTAAGCATGTTTTCATCAAAGTTGACATTAATCTGCGGATTATCGCCGTGAGTTTTAATATTTAATTTATCATTTGTTAGGTCGATACCGCCCAAGTCCGCCGGTTTCTTGCCGGATTTTAAATCAAGAAGTGCTTTGCGGATTTTTCCTTTGGGGTCAATTTTCTTCCATTCATCCCATGTTGCCAAATCTTCGAGGTAATTGTTGATAAGCTCTATTCTATCAGCGTTAGGGAATTCTTCGATTTGATCGTAATCGACAAACCAGGCTCGGTTTGAATCGTTTGGATTTATTTTGCCAATCATTATATTTGATGTTTTAAAGAAATCAGAAAAGTAAAGATTGGCATCGATAAAACCTAATACTAACTGTGTAAATAAGTCAATATTTTCATCGCTTAAAGGCTTTATATCGGCATCTAAATTAAAATCTTCCGGCTCAATATTATTTGTTAAGAGTGTTAAGTCGGTTCCGATAACCCTTTCTGAAATTATAAAATGGTACTCTTTGCCAGTATTGTCTCGTAGGTATCCTTCATTTAATATCCTAGGAACAAGGCCATTATCTGCTAAATTATTTATTAATTCAAACATATCAGGTGAATATTTCCCGCGGTAACCTTTGTCTATTCTAACTATTAATCCGGATCCCATAATTGTTTCTTTTTGTGCATCTGAAAGCCCGGGTAAAGCTTCAATTAATTCTTTAATAAGTTCCGGGTCATTAAGGTTGAAAATATCATTATTCCTGCCAGCGCCTAACCAAGATAAAGTTTTTCCATTATATAAAAGACTCCCCGGTTTTTTATCAGCGATTAATTCGTCGTCAACTTGTGTGCCGGGCGTATATTCAAAATTACGCTCGGAAAACATCGCTGTATCTTTGGTTAAATCGATTACTGAAAATACAAGTGAACCTTCAATGCCAGATAGATCAGGAATTTTTGTTAATGATAAGTTCTCTCTATCCCACAAATGGCCGTGGGTGAGAATCATTAACTTCTCTGATAATTGAGAGGCTATTCTTAAGGCAGCGCTACGTCCCGGGCTTCCTGGCCTTTGTACAAACGTTTTGGTGTAAGGGTTACTTATTTGGGGAACGCCTGTTTCGTCGGTATGGAATCCCCGCCCGGTGTCCATAACCGCGACATAGGCTTTATTCTCTTGCGGGTCATATTTAATTACGGCAATTCCGTATTTAAAACCGTGTTGATAAACGTTTTCCGTTAATTTTGCTAATAAGTCTACAATTTTGTATCTTTTCAAGGGCGGAACGAGTTTGTCCGATTCGCTGGCAGCATATAACATTTCATTCTCAAATCCATTGCGAACAATAAATCCGCTTTCTCTTAAAGTTCGAATCGCTTCGGGCAATCGGGGTTGTGATAAATCGTGTTGGTTGTTCCATATTGCCCAGAGTGCTGTTGCCTCAAGTAAGAAGCTTCTTTGTTTCGTGTCTTCCGGGTATAAGCTAACGTTTATATTGCGAGATTTAACCAAAGATTTTGCCGGAATATTTTTAAGCAGCCTTTCAGCCGGAGCGATCATAAATGCTGGTATTTTATACCTAAAAGAAATTATTTCTCGGATAAGGTCCAAGTCTTCAATGTCAAGAATCTTTTCTTTTCGGACGTTGATTTCTTTCGCGATTATATCGAGTTTTTGCAGTAATTTTTCTCTATTCTTTGTGTTTTCATTTGCAAAAAATAATAATGTGTTTTCAGCGGCTTTCTTAATTTCAGGATCTTTATTAATAAGCTGGTTAATAAGTGTCTCCAAGGGCTCGTCATATAACCTGGCCATTTGTCCTAAAGCGTAAGCAGAATTAATTCGGACGTTTAAATTTGGATCATTTAGTTTGTCAGTTAGCCTTACAAGGTCTTCGCTATCTCCATTTTCGCCTAATTTTCGTGCTGCAATAGCTCTTTCATCCGGGCTTCCGTACATTAATGAATACCTAAGCTTTCCTAACCGTTCCTTTTCTTCGGATGATAACATGGCTTTATCGGGGCGGTAATCCTTCGCCTCGATAATGCTTTCGAACCCAGATTCTTTAGCCATTTGATTTAAACTGTTTAGGTTTTTGATGAGCAAGCTAATTCTTAGCGGTATAAAGAATCCCGACTTTCTTAAGTCCACCATTATCCGTAAAATATTTGATTCAATCTCAGCGGAATCAATTCCAGAGGCCATTCTTTCTGCTAAGTATGAAATATCGTCTTTATTTGAATAGCGGTTTTTTAATTCCTGGTTTTCTTGTTGTTCTAGCAAAAATTTAATAAATCTTTCAATTTTATCTTTGATGGGCTCTTCGTCTAGCAAGGTGCGTAAAAATAGGCGGTCTTTTATGGATAATTTAATATAAAAGTTGCGGTCGATAATTGCTATCTTATTGTTTGGTGTAACTATAAAATTTCCTTTATGTGCATCGGAATGGACTAATGTTAGTTTGGTTAAATCTGTAATGCTTCCGCGGATTTGGTCAAAATAGTTGCGGATTATTAATGATGTGATTTCTTTCTTTTCTTCAGCCGAACTTGCTTTAAAAGTCGTTAAAGTTTTTCCTTCAACAAAGGCCTCTCTTTTAACTTTTGCGGAACCCCCTTTATTTTCTGGGACAAAAATTGAATATTTAAATCCTTTGGGCTGATATCCGTTATTCTTTTTGTGGAACTCTGCATCATCGGCAAAATAGCTAAGGTCGTTTAATTCGCCCTCTATCCAGGCTCTAAGGTCATCTAATAACGGCATTAGTTTGTCGTATTTTTCATCAAGCTCTTCTAAATTGGTTAAGATATTTCTTAGTAGTTCAATTGTGCTATTCATGTCAAATTTTACATTAGGATTTAATACCCGGACGACTTCTTTTGCCCCGTCAATCAGCTCAACTTCGTATACCGTTACCATTGAACCGCCGCCGATTCTCTTCCCAAAAATTTTTATTTGTTGAAAATATTCGGGGATTTCTCTTTTAATGGTTTCATAAGCAGACAGGCGAGATTGGCCTTTTACTGAGTCGTAAATTTGCATAAATTCTTGCCGGAATTCATCCGGTATCTGGACAAATTGTCCGAGCATTTGCAGGAATCTAACCCCCGGGGTGCGGAAACTTTTTGCCATTTGCAAAGTAAAGTTCATGGTTGTCATCGTACTAAATTCTCGGGATATATAGTCTGGAGGCAATACTTGCAAGAATTCCTCAGCCACGGAGGCGGTATCATTATTTTCAGGATCGTATCCTAAGATAAAATGTAGTAGCCTCTTTTTCAGTTTAGTTTTTTCATCAGCCGCTAAATCTTTATAATTGTTTTCTACAAAATCATCGGCAATTGTTTTCCAGCTCGAAGACTCCTTTGGGGGCAAGGCAATCCTATCCAATAATAAACTGGATAATGGAAAATATAATTTATCATCCGAGGCTTCGGTGGCTATTTCAGTCATTATTTCGTTGATGATTTCCATTACTGCGGGGTCATCAGCCTCTACATATTTAGTGATAAAGTCGTCGAGGAAGGTTAGCCGGCTTTTTTCTTTAGTTAAAATTCCTTTATTCCCCATTAATAATTTTCTTAAGAGGACATATCTGCCTTTTGTATCAAGCCTGTAAATATGGCTGAGAATGAAATCTAGCGGATAGTAGTTCCCTTGCCCTGAATTATTATCTTCATCGCCAAAATCAAGGTTTGAGTCTTGGTCAATTATTGTGTCTTCATGGACAGGGAACCATATACTTAAAAGGTATTCTTTCATTGGACGGTCGTCACGTGCAGTTCCTAAAAGTAAGCTTAGGAGTTTTTCTTTATTTCTAAAGACTTTCTCCATAAAATAATCCATTCCCACGAAATTGCCGAGGAAGTTCATGTTATCTTTAGCGGATATTTCATAAATGTCTTTAATGTGCCTCTTGATAACTTCAAAGTCATTTTCTTCTTCTTTCCCTGCCACTTTTTCTGCTTTTTCTTCTATCAAGTATTCAATCGCCTTGGCAAAAGCAGCTGAGCGGTTTTTGGGATAAAGATTAAAAATATAATCTATGGCCGCATTAAAAGAAGCACCGCGAATTCTTTCCATGAATAAATATTCTTGCAAATAGTTTCTAATGTGTATGTCTTGGATAAAGTAGGACAATAGAATTAATCTTTCGCTATTTTCAGGTTCTTTGCTTGTGAGGCTCACAAAACTTAATCCTTTTTTCAGGATTAGCTCGAAACATTTCATCGTTATTCCATCATTTGCTTCTGGAATACTGAGTTCGGATATACCGGGTAAATGATATTTCGCAAGATAGCTAGAAATTATGCTAAAAAACTGCTCAGTATCATTTGCAGCCTCCAAATCTTTGTATAGGCTGTAAAATAGCAATACCTTGAATTCTTCCCATTCTTCAGGATCGGTTGGTTTGTCTTTAATAAGGCTTTTAACGCCAAAACGTTCTTCGGCTATAGATATATCGGAAATAACAATTCTCAGATGTTCCATGTCTTTTAATGTTAATGAAAAATTAAAAGTCTCTTGAGCGCTAAAGGGGTCCCCATAGCTATAATTTGGTATTTCAAATGAGAGAAGCCTCTGAATGTCGCCGTTTGCAATATAAACATTATCGGATATTATCTGGTAAAACTGGATAGTGTTAACTAAAGATTCAAAGGAGTCGATTGAATTAAGAATATTATTCTCAATGATTCTAATTATTTCATTCAGGGCATCCCGATCTGATACACCGGTATTAGTGAGATCTTTTATGTATAAAATAACTTTGATAATGTCCTCCAGCGAATATCCCTTCAGCGCTCGTAAAATACTTTCTTTGAAAGCTTTATCTACGCTTCGCTTCTGAGCTGATAAATGCTCACGTTTTTCTGCTGCCTTTATAGGATCGGTTGCTGAAGTATCGTGGCTACTTTTAAATAATTCTTTGTCTAGACGCTTTATTTGCGGCCAGGAATCATTAATTATTCTCACAATATCGTCTTTTGCCTCGGGAATAGTTATGTTATGCAAGGATGTGGCCTTGTCGATTTCTGTTTTCCGGCTATACATAAAATCAGATAAAAATTTTGTATCCTTTTTATCTATCTCGGATGTAGCAAGAAGTGATTTAAAAAGATAGAAAGAAATGTCCGGAAATGATTGCGCGGTAAAATAATCAATCATCGCTGGGAGTGATTCTCGCGCCTTGTCGGAAGTTTCATTCATAAATAATGTTTCAACTGCGGAAAATAATATATTTGTCCAAAGGGCAGGTTGGCTCAATTCGGTTTCATTCCCGCGGCTATTCGCATATTCTTTAGCAAAGTCGTAAAATGATTTAGCCCTGTTGAAATATTGGGCATAATCGAAATGCCCTTTGTCGTCGGTAAAAATATCCTCAGCTAAGGCATAATTCAGGCAGTTGATGATAAATTCTTCCAGTTTTTGAGTTGAAAAGGTTAACCCGATATCATTATAAATACTGGATTTCAGGGCAGATTCAATCTTGTCGAAAATGTTTATATCGATAAAGATGTCTCGGAAACGTTTAAAAGTATCATCTATTTTCTTGACCCCTGATGACTCCTGGTTTAGAGGTGTTTCGAAATTAACGTTTAATATGAAATACCTGAGTATGGTTTTAACCTCAGCGGAAAGGCCGGCAAGCTTTTCATCTAGAATCTTCGACAACCTCCTTTCTAATAATTCCATTATTTTTCTTTCGCTTAACAATTTCCCTTCTTCAGAAGTTTTTATTGTTCCATGGTTTCTTTTAATTTGTTCTTTTATACGGAGTATGCGATTATATATTTCAGGTATAGCAGATTGCAGTAAGTAAATATTCGCGTTATCGATATAAATTTGCCTTTGGAAGAATTCGTTTGAGCTGTATCCGCTATTAATAATGGCCGATAACTTCCCGCCGATATTAAGAGTATTTATACCTTCCTTTACTTCTTCAGGAATAGGATTTAATAATTCGCTTGAAAGGTTAGGCAAATCAGCAATGTAAGTAATAGTTTGAAGATTTAGAAATCTATCTGTATTAGTTCCGTGAGTAAAATCCCATCCATTTTTAGTGCGGTGCATCCTCTCCGAATAAGTTAAAGCGCCTAGGTTATTTACTCCCTTATCATTCATCATCCAAAATGCCCCGATATCCGCTTCATATTCTTGGTATCGATTTAAGCCAAGATGGGGTCTTATTCCTTGTGTTTCTTCAAGAAGGTCGGTTTTTTTCTTGATATGTTCCCGGTAAGAATGTATAAGTTCATGGAAAATTACAAATATCAGCTCTTCTTCATTATTGACTGATTTTATCATCTCGGGAGTGATCACGCCGATATCATTAGAAAACATAAAGGCATTTATACCCATTCCCAGTGAGCCTAATACTAGGAATTTCGGAAGATCTTCGGGCTTTTCATCAGGGAAGAGTCGAGCAATTAAATTATCAATATACTGCTGAATAGGATTATCGCTAGGCAAAAATCCGAAATTACCTTCTAATTTATTCAATTCTCTTTTCCCTATGTTTTCAAGGCTTAGCATTGCTTTATCCTCAGCTAGTTCGGATAAGGATGTTGCTAAATCAATATTGTTATCTGTGAAATAAGATAAAATGCGGTCAATAGCCTCCCCCATGCGCACACCGAAACGGCGGTCTGTTATTCCTTCTGTTCCGTCAATCTTTTCAGCGTCGTGATGAGTATGGTCGCCCGGCTCTTCAAAAATTACTAAATGTTGGGATTCATGAACCAGGGTCTGTAATAATGACCAGAATGTATTTTCAAGGTTTTCTGATAAACCTTCCTTTGCTACGGTTATATCGGATAACATTTCCAAAAGCGAGGCTATTTCATATTTAACAATAGCCAAGTTCCATTCGATACGCATTCCGCCGGCTTGAGCACGGGCTGGGGCTTTTTCGTTATTGAAATAGTTTATTTCTGGAGAATCGCCATTTGTTATGATGTCTAAGAAAAGCTTGTTGAATTTGGTAAAGATCTCCTTTGCTTTTGGTGGGAGTGTCTTCCAAATTTCATCCGGGTCGTTATTTTTTGAAACTGAGCCTTCATATTTTCGGGCCAACATGCCCCCGAGATTTCCATTGGCAATTTCATGTCCGGCGGCATCGATGACTTGACGCCCGAACTCACCGCGCAAGTTGTTTTCACGCCCGGCAAATATTTCGCTTGATTTTCTTGCCTTCTTACGGGCTTGACGCACGCGGCTTTCTTGCATGAAGGCTTCGCGTATTTCGCTTAAGGAAGCCTCGCCATTATGGCCTTTTGATTGATAAGGGATATGGCTTAAGAATTCGAAGAATCTGATCGGATCGCTAATAATGTTTTCCATCATTTTCTCGGATAAAACATCATATTTTGTATCGCGGGAAAAATTTCTTGCTTCGCTTGCCTTTGTCTCTAAGCTGGAAGAAATATTTGCTTTAGGCAATAATTCTTTCCAAGCCTCGTCGCTGTCAACCCGCCAAGTATAAAATCTTCCTTGCGATGCGGATTTGCGGTCAAGATAATCTTTTTGAACCAAGCGTTCTTTGTCATTTTCTTCTAAATTAATGTAATCGTGGACTTCAATTAATCCTTCTCTCAATAGCGCAGTTATTTCATCGTCGCTAAAAGACCCGATGTTTATAATTCCGTTTGCTAGGATTGAAGCGTAAAATTTGCCTTCGCGGCTATCTCGGGTTATTTCGTTAGAGAAATATTCCGGCGGCATACCCGGTATTTTTGTTTTACCATCGCCAAAATCCCGCAGAATAGTTTTCGCGATATTATGCAAAACTGCCATTTGCAGACGGTTTAAGTATTTATGCTCCTCCGAATATCCGGTCCTGGGGATATTGGGCTTAATGTTGCGTGAAATAGAAATATGAGTCCCTCCGAAACGTTCAAACGCAAGTTGAATCCATTTAGGGACTAAGCTTAATTCTTTTCCGTTGGGATATTTGATAAATAGTCCGTCTTGAATTACTCTTTTTTGGTATCTTTTTTCTGCGCGGGAAATTGTTATTTCTCCGTAACCTCCGCCTAAATCGGAATTGGCGGTTTCAGTTATTTTTTCGCTAAAAGAATCATTGTTATATGTAATTTCAACGTCACGGATATCCGGCTCTAATCCAGCTTTCTTTTTATCTTCCGGCGATTGAATTGCGCCGGCGAATTTTTCTAATCCTTCTTGAATAAACAAGCTTTCCAATTGCGGGTCGCTATTTTCTTGTGTCTTTATTCTTCTAATTTCCGTTCCTTGATAAGCTCCCGAATAAACTTCCCACTTTGTTATTACTGGGCCTGCGGCAGTTCTTTCAATTGTAATCTCGTTAAATATTCCGTTACCGGTCGATGTGCGAATAAAGACCGAATCAAAATCAGCGTAAAGAGTGTAATTCCCTTGCCCTAAATTTCCGGTATCAGTTAGATAATCTTTTGACGATTGGTCTAATGGGAAGAAATAACGGATTAAGTGCCAGATATCCATTCCAACGCCTTGATCGCGGATTGAAAAGACCCATTTATCCGGGTCGTCGGAATCAATAAAGTTTGTTATTGTAACTGAGCCTAAGGTGACTTCAAGCTTTCCTTCTTCACGGGCGCGGCGGATAGCATCACGGGCGTTCTGGATTAATTCTCTGACCCAGGCGCGTTGAGTTTTATCCTGGCCTTCGATTCCGGAGCGGATAATTTTTTGATAACCAGATAAATCAACGCCTTGAGTTACTTGAAGTAGTTCAGCTAACTCATCAAAAGATATTCTTTCTTTTTCTTTAGTTTTAATTTCAGTGCCTTTTTTGTCAAAAAGGTAATTTAAAGCGGCTAAAGAAACCGGCTCGTTTATTGAGCCGATTAGTTTTGAGCCTGCTGGTTGGCTTTCTACTTTTCCTTCTTCAATTAATTTTCCTTCTTTTTCGGCTCTTAAAAACTGAACAACTGTCCTTAACATTGACGGAAGCCCGGTTAGATCATCTTTGGGGTTTAAGGCCTGATAGCCGGATCTGATTCGGGGCATAGA
>JAKLDK010000060.1 GCA_022703565.1 Candidatus Omnitrophota bacterium | reverse complement strand
TATCCTTCTTGATGTGATGATGCCTGAGATTGACGGGTATGAGATCTGCCGTATGCTTAAGGCAAATGAAAAGACAGCTGGTATCCCCGTGATTTTCATTACATCCAAAAAAGATATGGATGATGTTGTTTTAGCGTTTAAAAAGGTTTTGGATAATAAAGATTTTATTAAATAAGTGCAGCTTGTTTTATTAATTTTGGGAGTGAATAAAATGAAAGATGTATTTTTAGAAAGCAAACATATTTATTTAAGGCCATTTAAAGAAGAAGATATTGATATTTGGCATGGTTGGTTCAATGACAAAGAGGTTACAAAATATTCTTATCACGGTGTCTTTCCTAATACTCGAGAAGACCAGCGTGGATTTCTTAAATTGATAAAGAAAGATTCTTCAAGCCTTCAATTAGCAATAGTTTTAAAAAGAAATAATAAGCTAATAGGGGTAGTTGGTTTGCATCAGATAAATTATATTCACCAAAACGGAGATGTTTCTATTGTTGTCGGGGATAAAAATTTTTGGGGTCTAGGTTATGCCAAGGAAGCGGTACAATTGATAGTTGAACACGGCTTTATGAAAATGAATCTTAACCACATTACTGCCGGGATGGTTGTCAGCAATAAAGGCTCTTCAAACTTGTTTAAAAAACTAGGATTTATCCAAGAGGGTTTAAAACGTAAACATAAATATATTAATGGTAAGTTTGAAGATGTCCTACTGTTGGGCATCTTAAAAAGTGAATTTATAAAGAAAAATAAATAACGCAATAAGATTATTAATGAATAAAAAGATAAACATAGCTATTTTTTCAAGCTGGGACAACAGTAAGCTTTATTACTTGTTAGATGAGCTTTATAAAAACGATTTAAATGTGCAAGCGCTTATTCTCGATGGGGTTATCAGCGAGAAGGCAAAACAGATTCACTTAGAAAGGACAAAAGAATTCTTTCAAGCGCTCGATTTCTTTGATATCGAGAAATTTTCTTGCCCGATATATTTAGTCAAGAATCACAATGATAGCAATTGTTGTGCGTTGTTAAGGAAATTAAAAGTTGATTTGGTTTTAAACGGGGGAACACCGCGAATTTTGAAAAGTGAAATATTCTCTGTACCGCGAATAGGAATTTTGAATTGCCACCCGGGAATATTGCCTAAGTATCGCGGTTGTACTTGTGTTGAGTGGAGTATTTATAATGATGATGAGGTTGGGGCTACTTGCCATTTTATGACGGAAAAGATTGATGCTGGCCCAATTGTTTGCAGCGAAGAAATGAAAGTCAATGCAGGAGATTTATACGAAAAGGTCCGGGCGAATATGATTTTTCATCAGTATAAAGTTATGGTAAAGGGAATAAAAAGGATAATTACTGAAGGGTTAAACCCTAATTTAATGAAAACACAGGATGAAAGTTTGGCCCAATATCATAAAGTGATACCGGAGGATAAATTAGATGTTGTTAAATATAAATTGAAAAATAGGACGTATAAATATCTCAATTTAGTTTGATTATCTTGAGAAAGGGGGATGTTCGGGACGGGTGTAAAACATTGAACGTTGTTTCAGGTTATAAAATTTTAATATTAATTTATGCAAAATAAGGGGAGAAAATGAAATATTGTTCAAGATGTGTTCAGCCGGATACAAGGCCGGGGATAGAATTTGATAAAAGAGGTGTTTGCGGAGCTTGCCTTTATTATGAGGAAATGGATAAGATTGATTGGAATTCTCGTCGTAAAGAATTAGATGAAATTGCCAAATGGGCGAAAAAGACAACCAAATCTGTCTATGATTGTGCTATCGGTATTAGCGGAGGAAAAGATAGCACTTTTCAGGCGATATTTTCAAGAGATACTTTAGGTTTAAGGCCGCTACTGGTCAATTGTGAGCCGGAAAATATTACTGAAGTTGGGCGCCGTAATATTGAAAACTTAAAGAATCTTGGTTTTGATGTCATAAGTATGCGACCAAACCCGGTTATTATGAAGAAATTGGTTAAGAGAGATTTCTATAAATATCTTAATCCAATCAAAATAACCGAGTATCCTTTAGGTGCATCAACAGCCATCATTGCTAATGCGCTAAAAATACCTCTAATTATTCAAGGTGAGAATCCGACTTTCACGCTAGGTACAAGTAATTTAGAGTTGCGCAAGCACGGCGGAGATGCCATGTTCAACAATATGAAGCCGACTGTTTCATCTGGGCTTAAAGAGTATATCGATGAAGGAATAGATCCTAAAGATCTTTTTCTTTACGGATATGACCGAGAAAAAATGATTAAAGACGGTTTTAAAGGAGTTTTCTTGCAATATTATCTAAGAGAATGGTCGCAAGTACATAATGCCGAATTTTCATCCAAGTATGGTTTTCGTGGCCGCCCAGAATATTTTAATCCGTCAGATATTGGTACATATAGCCCGTATTTTCAACTTGATTCTGATTTGGTCCAATTAAATCAAATGTTGAAATATCTTAAATTCGGTTTTGGGCAGTGTACTGACCATGCTTGTTATGAGGTAAGAGACGGAAGAATGACCAGGGCCCAGGCCTTAGAGCTGGTTAGAAGATATGATGGAAAATGTAGTATCCGTTATATCAAAGAATTTTGTGATTATATTGATATAACAGTCGATGAATTTTGGAAAGTTGTAGACAAGTTTGTAAATAAAGATCTTTTCAAGAAAGATAAAGATGGCAAGTGGATTCCTAAGTTTGAAGTTGGGGTCGATACTGCCGATTCAAAGAAGAAATAGTTTTAAGTTATAAGCTTTCAATGGTTTCCTTTTATAGGGAACCATTGAAAGCAAAAGTTAATAAGAACTAAGGCATAAGGAATAAAATGAGCATAGAGCAATCTAAAAATTCTATATTGTGGGAAAAATTACATCAGAATTTAGAGAAAACGGGATCGCATACTCAATATCCTCATGAGATATTAGTAAGATGGATTTCAATAAATTCTATGTTAAAGGGAAGCAAGGTTTTAGATATTGGATTCGGTTCGGGCCGGAATCTTGAGATGCTTGAGAAAAAAGGATATGAGCCTTATGGCATCGAGGTTTCACCAACAGCTATTAAATATGCTAAGAAAATAAGCAGGAATTTCAAGCTCGCCAATTTTAATCCGCCTAAAATTGACTTCCCGGATAAATATTTCTCTCTTGTTATAAGTATGCAAGCTCTTTATTACAATCTTGATATTGAAGAAGTTATGTCGGAAATATTTCGTGTAATGAAAGATAATGCTTACGTTTATGTGTCATTTTACGGGAGAAATCATTGGTGGATTAAGACGCATAGTAAGAAAATATCTTCAACCTTTATTAAATGGGCGGAAACTAACCCGGCGAAAACAGAACGTGGCCTGAAATTGAGGTATTTTGATACAAAAAGAAAGTATTTAAATCTTTTTAGGCTTTTTAAGAATATTGAAGTTAACAAATATTCCTATGATTTGTTTGGGAACC
Source organism: Candidatus Omnitrophota bacterium (assembly GCA_022703565.1). Classification (GTDB taxonomy): domain Bacteria; phylum Omnitrophota; class Gorgyraeia; order Zapsychrales; family Zapsychraceae; genus JADFZM01. The sequence continues at coordinate 6,867 of JAKLDK010000060.1, read as the reverse complement.
ATTATGAATATGTCTTTGTGATTGCGCAGAAGATAGAAGGCGCAGATATGTCTAGGGAAAGAAATAAGATTAAAGAAAGATTCAAATCGTTTTATTTAAAACAATAATTATGACAGAAACGATATTTATAAGAGAAGTCGAGGAAATTGATTCTAGGGATTTGTGGCTATGGCGAAATAATCCTTCTGTGCGTAAATCATTCTTTAATTCTGAAGAGGTTGCCTGGGAAGCTCATGAGAAGTGGTTTAAAGAAAGGCTTAAGAGCAAGGATACAAAAATATATATTGCGATAGAAAACACTGGCAAAGTTGGAGTAATAAGGTTTGAGATTGAGAAGGAAATTGCGAAGGTAAGTGTTAATTTGAATCCGGAACATTTTGGCCGGCATTTAGGCTCGAAAATTATTAAGTTAGGAACAGATTTATTTTTACGGGAAATGAAAATTATTGTGCTTGTTCTTGCTGAAATAAAAAAGGAGAACATCCCTTCACAGAAAGCGTTTGGTAAGGCTGGTTATTTATTAAAAGAGCAAGATCAAAATAAGGTGGTCTATGAATACAAAAGGTCTTAAAAAGAATGTTTTAGTGGTTGTGGCTCATCCTGATGATGAGGTCTTGGGATGCGGTGGAACGATTGCCGAGCATACCCGGCAAGGTGACAGTGTGTATATTATTGCCTTAGCTGATGGAGTTACTTCTCGAAAGTATAATCCGAATATTGTCCGAAGAGAAGAATTGCAGAATCATGCCAAACAAATAAAAACACGTAAAGATGAGTTTTTAAATGCGATTAGAGTATTGGGGGTAAAAGAGCAAAATTGTTATTTATTCGGTTTTCCCGATCAGAGAATGGATTCTATCCCACTTTTAGATATTGTTAAAAGAATTGAATATGTTGTCCAAAATATTAAAGCAGATATCATTTATACTCATCATTGGGGCGATTTGAATAAAGACCATCGCATTACTTTTGAAGCAACTCTAACTGCTTTTCGCCCAAGCCGTAGAAATAAAAATAATGAGAAGTTATATTGCTTTGAAATCCCTGGGAATATGAATTGTTTTCCGCCGGTTGAATTATATAAATTTAACCCTAAACATTTTGTGAATATTTCTGATTTTATCGATAAGAAAATGTTGGCTTTGAAGGCTTATTTAAGCGAAGCGGCTATTTTCCCTCAGGCCACATCAAAAGAAAAGGTTCTGGAGTTGGCAAAAATACGAGGGAAGAAAATCAAGTGCAAATATGCGGAAAGCTTTGAGGAAGTAAAATTATGACAGTTTTGGATATAAAAAATAAAGCGAAAATAAAAAGCATAGACAGCATCTGCTTCTTCTTGAAAACCTATCCGTATTATATCGTTGGTATTATTGTCTTAGCTTTGCTTGCTTCGCTTTTTGAGGCGCTAAGTGTAGTACTTTTGTTCTCGGTATTAAAGGCTGTTGTTGGCGGAGTAATGCTGGAAGATTCGGGTGGAGTAGTTATAAAGGTGGTAGAAAAGTTTATTACTTATATCCCAATTAGTGACCAAATTGTTTCTTTCTGCGTGGTTTTAGCCGTAACAGCACTATTGAAGGGTGTTTTTAGTTATTGGAGAAAGGTTTATGGTTCCTTCGCTGGATACAGGATTTGGTCTGATTTTCAGGAGAAATTGTTTGAGAAATATGTACGGGCAGATTACCAATATGTTATTGATAATAAACAAGGAGAGATTTATTACCGTGTAGTTAGTGCCCCGTGCGCAATTAATTCGCTTTTTATGTTCTTGCCTGATGCGGTTGAGAATATTGCCAAGTTTGTAATTATTAGTATCGTACTATTGAACATATCTTCATATGGCTTTGTCGGAGCGATTGTGATCGGAGTTTGCTATTATTTCTTTACTCAATATGTGGCGAAGAATATATCTTACAACCTGGGAAAGGGAAGAATTGTTGCCGGAGAAAAACAAAATACTCTTCTTAATGAGGCAATCAGCGGGATTAGGCAGGTTAAAGTTTACGGTTCAGAAAAACGTTGGATTAAAGAATTTTTCCAGGCGATGAAAGATTATTTTAATTTAGCAAAAAGAGATGTTGTTTGGATGAATTTGCCGCGTTCTTTGCTTGAGGCCATATCAGTTATGCTTGTCTCCGTAACAATTATTATCACTAAAATAATTTATCCCGGAGAATTTTTGAAAATATTTCCTTTGCTAGGTGCTTTTTTTTACGCCTTAGAGAGGATGATGCCATCTTTGGCCCAGTTAGGCAGTTTAAGGATTCAAATCGCCGGTATTTTGCCTCAGTTAGAACTAATTAAGAGAGTCATTGCTGAGAAGTCAGATAATATTATTGATGGGCGGAAGGAGATGGCGCAACTAGAGAAGACAATACAATTTAAGAATGTAAACTTTTCTTATCCTGGCCGGGCCAAAGTGCTTAAAGACTTTAGTGTTGTTTTCCCTAAGGGAAAAGTTACCGCGATTGTTGGACCGTCAGGTGCAGGAAAATCTACTATTGCTGATTTAGTGGTTAGGTTATTTGTAGCCGATTCAGGTGAAATACTAATCGATGATATTAATATACGCGATTTGAAAATTTCAACTTGGTTAAAGAATATCGGCTTTGTGACGCAGGATACTTTTATTTTCAATGATACTATTGCCGGTAACATTGTATTCGGCGATGAAGCTGATAAGAATATGGATAAAACAATTGAAGCGGCAAAAGTTGCTAATGCGCATAATTTTATTATGGAATTCCCCGACGGTTATAATACGATTGTTGGTGACCGGGGGATGAAATTATCCGGAGGCCAAAGGCAGAGGATTGCGATTGCCCGGGCTATTTATCGTAAGCCGGAGGTGTTAATTTTTGATGAAGCGACGAGTTCTTTGGATAACGTATCAGAAAAGATTATTCAACAAACTATTCATGACTTATCAAAAGGGCACACCGTAATTATTATTGCGCATCGGTTAAGTACCATTATCGATGCGGATAACATTGTTGTTCTTGATAAGGGAAAAGTTATTGAGCAAGGGACCCATAAAGCATTGATAGATAAGAAGGGCTTTTATTGGGAACTTTATAGCCATCAAGGAGTTAAGCCAGATGAATAAAGACGCTTTAGACGAACGGGAATTTGAGTTGGTAAATATTGTAGGAGCAAATTTGGCTTCTAACCAAAGAGATTTATCGAAACATTTAAACCTTTCTCTCGGGCAAACTAATATGCTTATCCGGCGTTTAATTACAAAAGGGTATATAAGGATTACTCAGTTGAATAAAAGGAAAGTTAAATATTTGCTCACGCCGAAGGGCATTGCTGAGAAAATGCGTAAATCGATAAAATATACTTTAAAAACTATTAATTCTATTGGGTTAATAAATGACCGGTTGCAATTATCTTTGAGAGAATTTGTAGAGCGCGGAGAGAGAAATTTTGTTATTCTAGGCAAGTCTGATTTTGCGATGCTGGTTGAAATAGCGATAAAGAAATTATGCAATGATGCTGAATGCCATATTATACATCGGGAAGAGTTACCTGAAACTGCTAATGGAGAAGTATTGATTATCTGCAAAGAAGATGTAGATGCTCGGGCTTATAAAATTTATGGCAAAATACTCAATTTAATTGAAGAGTTAGCTAAAGATAATATGTTTGTTAACACCAAATAGCTGTAAATATTTAAATTCTTTATAAAGAGGCTTATATGCGAAAACCAATTGTAAAACTTATTAGCAAGAGCCTGATTGCCTTGTACCATCCCGGATTATTGTTTCAGAGGTTTTGGTATAATGTCCGGATGATTGTTAGCGATTTTCTATATCGTTTTGGATATTTTAATTATCCGGAGAGAGTATATTTTATCGCTGGTATGGCTTTGGGCGGGACAACTTTGGTTAAGAATCTAATGGCGAGAATCCCTGGCATTTATACGAGGAAAATGCCAATGCCGAGCCACATTAAATACAATCAGGACTTTTGTGATTCCGGTTTTAAATATATGCCAAAATACGGCAATGCTTTGTATAAGACTCACCTTAATCCTTCGAAAGAGAATGTTGCCTGCATCAAGAGAAATGGTGTCCGTAAAATATTAGTTGTTTACCGGGATTTTAGAGATGTTGCGGTTTCTAGGTATTATAGGTTGGTTGAATTTCCAAAACCAAAGGAAGCTTTTGATTTTGTTGATTATAAAGCTCTGGGAAGAGAAAAAGCCTTGACCCATTCGGTTGAGATTGTTTCCGGCGAGTTTGTTGATTGGCTGCGCGGCTGGAAGGCTGCTGCTAAAAGTGACCCGGATAATTATTTATTTGTAAGATTTAAGGAGCTCAAATCCGATACTTTTGAAATGTTTAAGAAAATACTTGATTTCTATGGGCTTAAATTTACTGATGATGAAGTTAAGGGTATGATTGGAAAAGCGAAGGCCCGGCCTGATGCAAAATTAAATATGATGGCAGCCGAAATATTGCCTGATGGTTACGCGACCAATTTACGTTCGGGAAAGATTGGAACGTGGAAAAATGAAATGTCGGATACACAAAAGCAGCGGGCAAAAGAGCTTTTGGGCGAAGCGCTTATTGAATTTGGATTCGAAAAAGATTTGAATTGGTAAATATTGAAAGGCAAGAAAATGTTTGTAATTTGGCTTTCCGGGATGTCTGGTTCAGGAAAAACTACAATAGGCAGAAAACTTATTTGTGAGATAAAAAAGCAGCACGATAATATTGAATTTATCGATGGCGATGAGGTGCGTGAATTCTTTGGGCAAGACCTTGATTATAGCCATGCGGGGAGGATTGCCAATAATAAACGCATTATTTTTGCAGCAAAATTGCTCGAGAATCACGGAATAGGTGTAGTTATTGCTAATATTGCCCCTTATGAAGAAATCCGGCAGTTCGCCCGCAAGAGCTTAAAGCATTATATTTTAGTTTATGTAAAGGCCTCTTTTGCGACTTGTGAAAAACGCGATGTAAAAGGGCATTATGCAAAGGTTAAGAGTGGGAAAATGAAGAACTTTACCGGGCATGATGATGTGTACGAAACACCGCTTAATCCTGAAATAGTTTGTGATACGGAAAAAGAAACCTTGGATGATTGCGTAAAAAAAATAATTGAATACCTAAAGGAAAGAAGACTTATTTGATGAATAAATTTATAAATGTTGATAATGATACATTTTTAGACATTAGAAACATTTTAAACGGTGTTTTTTCGCCATTAAAAGGTTTTTTGGGTGCAAAAGATTATCATAGCGTCGTTAAGAAGATGCATTTGACTTCAGGTTCCCCATGGACAATACCAATTACTTTGGATGTTCCAAAGGAACAAGGAAAGATATTGGTTAAAGAAAAAAGAGTCGCACTGCGATACGAGGATAAAATTATTGCTTATTTGTTGCCGGAGGATCTCTTTGAGGTTCATTATTCTCAAGATATTAGTAGGATATATGGGACAAAAGACGGCAAACATCCCGGTGTAAATAAGGAAATTAACCGTAATCCTTTTCGTTTGGGAGGGGAAATTATTCCGGCGGATAAAATTATTACAGCGTCCGATCATGAGTTAACTCCTAAGGAAACAATAGCCATTTTTAAAAAACTAGGCTTCAAAACAATTGTTGGCTTTCAGACAAGAAATCCGATTCATCGGGCTCATGAATATTTACAGCGGGTTGCGCTTGAATTACATGACGGCTTATTTATACAACCTCTTTTGGGTTGGAAGAAAAGAGGTGATTTTACGCCAAAAGCCATTATTAAGTCATATGAGGTTATGATTAATAAATATTATCCAAAGAATAGGGTTGTTTTTGGTGCGCTGACAACAGCAATGCGTTATGCTGGCCCACGGGAAGCTGTGTTTCATGCGCTTATAAGAAAGAATTATGGCTGTACTCATTTTATCGTCGGGCGCGACCATGCCGGGGTCGGAAATTACTATGGTAAGTATGAAGCCCACAATTTATGTAAGAGTTTTAATGATTTAGGAATTGAAATTCTTTACATGCATGGGCCGTATTATTCGAAAAAGTTCGGAGAAATTGTTACTGAACAAACTTGCCGAGCGGAGGCCGCGGATTCTGTTGATATAAGCGGTACATTAATTAGAGAAATGATTCAAAAAGGAAAGTGTCCGCCTAAAGAATATATGAGGGCCGATGTCGCCAAAGTATTAATTGAATTAGAAAAGAAGGGAGAGGCATTTATTTTATGAAGGATATAGATATTATCGCAACAATCGGGCCGGCATGTTTTCAGAAGGATGAGATTTCAGAACTAGTTAAGGCCGGAGCAACTATTCTAAGAATTAATGGAGCTCACGGCTCAATTGATTATATTGAAGGGTTAATTAAAAAGATCAAAGGATATAACCTGAAGGCCAGTCTTATGATTGATTTACCGGGAAATAAAATAAGGACGGCTAACTTGGATGAACCGATTCGATTTAAAGAAGGAGAATCATTTGTAATCGATAAAGAACAGCTTAATCATCCGAAAATATTGGGTACTATTAAAAAGGATATGGAAATTACAGCAAATGATTCTTGTTACCGTTTTGCAATAAAGAGCGTTAATGCTAAAAAAATGGAGCTAGTGCCTTTGCAAGACGGAGTTTTAGAGAATAATAAGGGAATTCATTGTGATGGGGTACAGGATAAGTTGGAATTTCTTTTTGATAAGGATAAGGAAATTATCAAATTAGCAAAAGAACATAAAGTTGATTTTATTGCTCTTTCTTTTGTCCGGACAAAAAAAGACATAAAAGATGCGAAAAAAGTTATTGGGTCTAAGGGCATAAAAATAATTTCTAAAATTGAAACTAGAGAAGCGGTTAATAATCTGGAAGATATCTGTGCTGAAATCAAGACGG
>JAKLDK010000006.1:252-37181 GCA_022703565.1 Candidatus Omnitrophota bacterium | reverse complement strand
TAAAACCACAAGTGACAATCTTAAAATCAAAGGATTATGGTATAAACAAAATGGTAAAACAATATCAAATCCTAGAGAGGAGAAAATAAGGGATTTAGGCGAACTTCATATGCCGGACTGGGATTTATTAAAGATGGATAAATACCGTGCGCATAATTGGCATTGTTTTTCGCACATTGAAGAAAGATCTCCGTATGCAGTTATTTATACCAGCTTAGGCTGTCCTTATAATTGCAGTTTTTGTTGTATTAATAGTATTTTTGGCGGGCCTGGAATTCGATATCGGCCGCCTAATGATGTTGTACGCGAAGTTGATTATTTGGTTAAAAAATATAAAGTTAAGAATATTAAGGTTTTAGATGAGTTATTTGCCTTGAATTGGAAACACGTCGAGGAGATTTGTGACGGGCTTATTAAGCTGGGGCATGATTTAAACTTTTGGGTTTACGGCCGGGTGGATACTGTTAAGGAGCACATGTTAACCAAGATGAAAAAGGCCGGAATTAATTGGATCGCTTATGGTTTTGAAGCCGGAAGCAAGAAGGTTAGAGACGGGGTTTCAAAAGGCCGCTTTACCGAGGAGCAAATAATCGAAATTACTAAAAAAACGCATGAGGCTGGAATACATATTGTTGCCAACTTTATCTTCGGCCTGCCGGATGATGATTTGTCAACGATGAAAGAAACTTTAGATTTAGCAAAGAAGTTGAATTGTGAATATGCAAATCTCTACTCTGCGATGGCTTATCCGGGCTCGGAACTTTATCGTGAGGCAATAAAAGAGAAAATTGATTTACCGGAGAATTGGGCGGGGTATTCACAGTTTAGTTATGATTGCCTGCCTTTACCGACGAAACATTTATCCAGCGGCGAGGTTTTGAAATTCCGTGATGAGGCATTTGACAATTATTTTAATGATGAGAAATATTTGGCGATGATTAATAAAAAGTTCGGGAAGAAAGCTGTTGAAAATATTAAGACGATGTGTTTGGTAAAGTTAAAACGTAAGAGCTATGATTATAAAAACAAGGCCTATTTTAAGAATACTGTGGAGGTTAATTAAAAATGATTATAAGCCGAACACCGTTTCGAGTTTCATTTTTTGGCGGAGGGACAGATTATCCGGATTGGTTTAATAATAATAAGGGGGCTGTTGTTGCGACGACAATAAATAAATATTGTTATATAACCTGCCGGTATTTGCCGCCGTTTTTTGAGCATAAATCGCGCATTATTTATTCTAAGATGGAACATGTTACCAATATTAATGAAATTGACCATCCGGCCGTTAGGGAAGTCTTACGTTATTTGAAAATTAATACCGGAGTTGAAATTCATCATGATGGCGATTTGCCGGCCCGGACAGGATTGGGCTCGAGTTCGTCATTTACCGTCGGACTCTTAAATAGTTTATACGCGCTTTTGGGCAAAATGGCTTCCAAGGAACAAATGGCCAAAGAGGCTATTTATATTGAACAAAATATGTGTAAGGAGAATGTAGGATGTCAAGACCAGATGCTGGTTGCGCACGGTGGATTAAATTACATTGAATTTGGCGGAGAAGACCACTTGAAAATAAACCGTATTACAATTCCCCAAAAGGTAAATGAGGAATTGCAGGGTAATTTAATGCTTTATTTTACCGGATTTTCCAGAAATGCTTCCGATATCGCCAAACATCAAATTAGAAATATACCTAAAAGGAAAAAAGAATTATTCCAGATGTATCAAATGGCCAAAGAGGCCGTAAAGCTTTTAAACTCCGGAAAAGTGCTTCCTTTCGGCAGGTTATTGGATGAAAGTTGGAAGATCAAAAAAACATTGTCTGATAAAATTACGACTGGATTTATTGACGATATTTATAAGGAAGCAAAGAAATCTGGCGCCTTGGGAGGGAAATTGCTTGGTGCCGGCGGGGGCGGTTTTATTCTTTTATATGTTCCGCGTGAAAAACAAGCAATTGTTAAAAAAAGACTGAAGAAGTTATTGCTGGTTCCTTTTAGCTTTGAGAATTCCGGTAGCCAGATTATTTTTTATCATCCAAATGAAGGGGAAGTAAAACCAAAGATTTATGGCAAGTAAACTAGACAAAATTGATGTAGTAATCCTTTGCGGGGGTTTAGGAAAAAGATTACGCTCGCAAATCGGTGAGAAACAAAAGACAATGGCCGACGTTGAAGGGCGCCCCTTTTTAGATATTGTCCTGGAGTATCTAAAAACACAGGGATTTAAACGGATTATTTTATGCGTGGGATTTCACGCCGAAGCTGTTGAAGAATATTATAAAGACAATAAACTTGGCTTAGAAATTATATGTTCCAAGGAAGAAGAGCCCTTAGGTACCGGCGGAGCATTTAAGAACGCAAAGAATTGCATTAAAAGCGAAGTCTTTTTTGGGCTTAATGGAGATTGCTTCTGTCCGATTGAATATGAAAGATTCTATAATTTTCATGTTGGACGCAATGCCTTGGCCAGTATCGTAATGGCGAAAGTCCCTGACAGCAAAGATTTCGGCAGTATGGTTATAGATAGTAATTGCAAGATAACGAACTTCTTAGAAAAAGATGCGTCGGGCAAGATTAATTACATTAATGCCGGAATTTATTGTTTTAATAAGAAAATATTTAATTTTATGCCGGAGAAAAAGGCTTTTTCAATTGAAAATGACGTATTTATAAATTTGATTGGTAAAGATTTCTATGGATATAAAGTTGATAAAGATTTTATCGATATCGGAACACCCGAAAGATTTAAAAAAGCGCAAGAAATGTTTAGAAAGAGGTAAAAGTGCGGATCAATACAGAAAAAAGTAAAACACTTATTAATAAAACAAAATATAAAGTTCCTTTCGGGACAATCTCGATTACTCCCGACGCTAAGAAAATAGTTGATGAAGTTATCAGAACCAAATGGCTGACCAGGGGCAAGTATGTGCAAGCCTTTGAGGAAAAATATGCCAAACTATTTGGCGTAAAATACGCGGTTAGTGTTAGTAGCGGCACCGATGCGGATTGTTTGGCCTGTGCTACTCTTTATGATTACGGAGCTAAAAGAAATGATGAGGTAATTGTCCCGGCGTTAACGTTTATTGCAACCGGAAATGCCGTATTTCAAGCGGGATTTAAACCGGTTTTTGTTGACGTGAAACGAGAAACTCTTAATATTGACCCAGACAAGATTGAACGAGCTATTACTAAGAAAACAAGAGCGATTATGCCGGTACATTTAATGGGCAAGCCGGCGGATATGGAGAAGATTTTAAGAATTGCCAAGAAATATAACTTGTGTGTCATTGAAGATGCGGCTGAAGCTCATGGAGCGGAATATAAGGGTAAGAAAGTTGGAAGTATCGGAGATATGGCGGCATTTTCTTTGTATGCCGCGCATATAGTAACTACAATTGAAGGTGGAATTGTCATTACTAATGATAAGAAAAAGGCAGAGATTTTAAGATCTTTAAGAAATCATGGAATTGTCGGTAAGTTTGAGGCCAGGCGTATTGGTTTCTCGGCGAAGATGAATGAGATTGAAGCGGCAATAGGGCTGGGAAATATTAAGATATTTAGTAAAATATTAGGAAAAAGGCGGCGCAACCTTTTATACCTTATAAATAAATTTAGAAAATACGAAGAGTTTTTTATTTTTATTAAAGAAGAAAGCCATGAGAAAATTGGTCCGCATGCTTTTTCAATTATTGTTAAAGAAGATGCCGGTTTTACGAAAGATGAATTTGTAGAATATTTTGATAAAAATGGCGTTGATTCCCGCAATTTGTTCTATTCAATTCCGACGCAATGCCCGAGTTATTCATTCTTAGGGCATAAGTTAGGGGATTTCCCAGAAGCTGAATTCTGCTCGGATAACGGAACGCACATTGGAATCCATCAAGACATTGAATTAAGCCAATTGGATTACGTCGACCAGGTTGTCGCCAGCTTCTTAAGATCAAAAGGGATTAAAAAATAAATATGAAAATTGGAATCAATTGTCGTTCGTTTTTAAACAAGCAATATACCGGAATCGGCCGGTATGCGCACAGTTTGTTAAAAAGCCTGAGCGAAATAGACAATGAAAACACCTACCTTTTATATGCTAAAAAAGGAATTATTAATTTAAACAAAAGAATCCCTAAATTTGAGGCAAAAAATTTTATTGTAAAAGTTGACCGCTTTAAAAGCGGATTTTCCAAGATTATCGGAAAAGTTGATATTTATCATTCACCCAGCCCGGATGCTTTAAGCGTTAATGATGGCGCTAAAATAATTGTCACTGTTCATGATTTGATTTTTAAGACATTCCCCGAGGGGCATACGCAAAAAGCTATTGATGAGACAGAGAAAATGATGTGCAATATCGGGGAAAGGGCGACAAAAATTATTTGCTGCTCAAACAATACCTTAAATGATTTAAGGAAATATTTCCATATCCCGGATAACAAAGTCACGGTTATTCATCAAGGAGTGGATAAAAATGTATTTTATCCGATTAATGAAGAGGAAAATATAATTGCCGAACGGGTTATAAGAAAGCACGGGATAAGGGAGCCTTATATTTTGTCTGTCGGGACAATTGAACCCAGGAAGAATTTGGAAAATATTTTATATTCATATGATAAGTTAAGGACGAGGAAGCATTTTTTAGGAAAATTAGCAGTTATCGGAATGAAGGGGTGGCTTAGCGAAGGCGTTGAAGGTTTAATAAAAAAGCTCGAATTAAAAGACCATGTTATTTTTTTAGGTTATTTGACCGATAACGAATTAAGGTATTTTTATAATAAAGCTGAGGCTTTTGTTTTTCCGTCCTTTTATGAAGGTTTTGGTTTTCCTTTGGTTGAAGCATTTTGTTGCGGCACGCCGGTTGTAACTTCTAATGTTTCTTCTTGTCCGGAAGTAGCCCAAGATGCCGCGCTTTTTGTTAATCCCAGAGATCCCGACGATATTGCTCAAGCGGTCGCGCAAGTTGTGAATGACCATAATTTTAAAAAGATACTAGTTGAAAAAGGATTTAAACGCGGAAGTGATTTCAGTTTTCGTAAGACTGCGGAGAAAACTCTGGCCATTTACCGGGAAGTATACAACTCAAGATGAGATTAAGCGGATTTACAATTGCCCGTAATGTAGTCAAATATAATTATCCTATCCTGGAATCTATTAATTCCATTTTGCCTATTTGTGATGAATTTGTAGTTAATGTGGGTGACAGCGAAGACGATACTTTGGCTATTATCCGGTCAATAAAAGACGAAAAGATTAGGATTATCGAGAATAAATGGGATATGTCAAAGGGAAGCGAAGTTTTGTCAACGCAAACTAATCTGGCGTTAAAGGCTTGCCGGGGTAAATTGGCCTTTTATTTACAATCGGATGAAGTTGTTCATGAAGATGATTTGCAAAGAATAAAAAAGGTAATTGATAGGAATATTGATAACGAAGAAGTCGATGCTTTTCGTTTCTATTGGTTTCACTTCTACGGTAGTTATTACCGTTACCGTATTGACGGCGGGTGGTATCAGAAGCAAGACCGGATAATTAGAAATAGCGGCGAAATAGAATCTTATGGCGATGCTTATGGTTTTAGGCGGAAAGATGAAAGTGAGTTAAGAAGAGTTAATACCCAATGTTTTATTTATCATTATGGTTGGGTTCAGCCGCAAGATATTATGACGCAAAGAAGGGTTAATGCTGAGAAAATCGGGTTTGTTTCTCTGGATACAGATAAAAAGAACGATAAATATAATTATGGCGATTTAAACAGGTTTCCGCCGTATTTCGGTAATCATCCCAAAGTAATGACGGAGAAAGTAAAATCGCATCAAATGAGCCAAAATGACTTATCCTTGATTAATCAAGAATTTTGGTGGCATCCGATGAAGATTTTTCATGTAAGGTATAAGACTTTTAATAGAGTACGAAAGAAAATTGAATAGTTTAAAATGCAAGAATTTACGAAAATAATAAAGCCGCCGAAAAAGGTCCTCATTATCAATATTTTTGGTATAGGGGATGTATTGTTTACAACTCCTATAATCAATAATATCAAATTTTCTTTTCCTAAAGCGGAAATTGGTTATCTGTGCAATCGCCGGACTGAAAGCGTACTGCGTAAAAATAAAAAAATAAGCATTGTTCATGTTTATGAAAGGGATGAGTTTAAGGCTGTTTCAAAGAAATCGTTTATAAAATATTTAAATTCGATTTGTAAGTTTATATTTGAAATTAAGCGAGAAAGATATGATCTGGTAATTGATGTTTCAATGAACAGTTTTACTTCGTTTTTGGCATGGTTTTGTGGCGCGCGGGAGAGAATTGTTATTAACTATAAGAACCGCAGTTTTCCTTTAAATACAAAGATTAATATTAAAGGTTATGAAGATAAGCATGTTATTGAATATTATCTTGATTTACTGCGTGGCTTGGGGTTGACAATCAGCTCAAAAGAGATAGATATTACTCTTGATGAAGAAGATATTGCTTGGGTAAATAATTTTTGGAAGGATAATTTGCTTAATGTTAAGAAAACTGTTATCGGCATTGTCCCGGGAGGAGGAGCCAGCTGGGGGAATGATGCCAAATATAAACGTTGGCCGATAGAAAAATATGCTAAATTAGCCGATAAATTAATTGAAAACTTTTCCGCAGAGATTATACTGATGGGAGACAAAAATGAAATAGATTTATGCAGCAAAATTGCGGATTTGATGAAATATAAGCCCAATGTGGCTTGTGGCCAAACAACAATCAGCCAATTTGCGGCTTTGGCTCAAAGGTGTTATTTCTGCGTTTTAAATGACGGTGGCCCGTTGCATATTGCGGTTGCTGCCGGAGCAAAAACCGTTTCTATTTTTGGCCCGGTTGATGAGAAAGTGTATGGCCCTTATCCGCCAAAAGGGCATCTTGTTGTTACCAAGAATATTGCCTGCCGGCCTTGTTATCATCGGTTTAAACGGGCAAATTGTGATCATGTGAGTTGTTTAAATAGTCTTACTGTCGATGAGGTGTTAGAAAGGATCAAAAAATCTTAATGAAAGTGCCATTTATTGATTTTACCGAGCAACACAATACTATTAAATCCAATATAGCTGTTAACCTAGAAGAAATTTATAAAAGAGGCGATTTTGTTTTAGGGAAAGCTGCCCGTGAATTTGAAGATGAGTTTGCCAAATATTGTGATGTGAAATACGGGGTAGGTGTTAATTCTGGCACTGATGCTTTATATTTGGCAGTTTCTGCTTTGGACATTAATGTTGGGGATGAGGTTATAATCCCGCCGTTCACATTTATTGCAACAGCTTTATGTATTTCTTATGCTGGTGCGACTCCGGTTTTTGTGGATATTGAGGATGAAACATATAATTTGGATCCCAAAAAACTTAAAAAAGCGATTACAAAAAATACAAAAGCAATTTTACCGGTTCATTTGTACGGCCAATCGGCAAACATGGATGAGATAAATGAAATAGCTAAAGAATATGGTATCCCGGTTATTGAAGATGCGGCGCAAGCACATGGGGCAACTTATAAGGGTAAAAAAATCGGTTCTTTGGGACAAGTGGCTTGCTTTAGTTTTTATCCGACCAAAGGCCTCGGTGCTTATGGCGACGGAGGAATGGTTGTAACGAATAATAAGGATATTTATGAGAAAGTAAAGATGTTAAGAGATTACGGACGGGAAGGAAGATATGAACATAAAGTTAAAGGTTACAACTCCAGGCTCGATACAATTCAAGCTGCAATTTTATCTTTGAAGTTAAAGCATTTGGATACCTGGAATAAAATGCGTGCGGACAATGCTGAGTATTATGCGCAATGCCTAAAAGGCGTTAAAGAAATTTTAACTCCGATCGCCAAAAAAGATCGTCAACATGTTTATCAAACATATGCGATAAGGGTAAAAAATCGTGATTTTGTATGCGCAGAGATGCAAAAAAGAGGCGTTGATGTTTTAATCCATTATCCTATTCCGGTTCATTTACAGGAAGCGTATAGTGAGTTAAAGCATAAAAAAGGAGACTTCGGAGTTAGCGAAAGCTTATGTGCCGATGTTTTATCCCTGCCGATGTTTCCACATATTAAAAAAGAACAAATCGAATTCGTTTGTGACAACCTAAAAGAACTGGTAAAAAAATAACTATGGCAAAAATCCCTCTCAGTGTTGTTGTAATCACCAAAAATGAAGAAGCTAATGTTGATATGTGTTTAGGCAGTGTTTACGGTTGGGCGGATGAAATCGTTATTGTAGACGATGAATCAAAGGACAAGACTGTTGAACTTGCAAGAAAATATACCGACCGTATATATTTTCGTAAAATGGACAATGAGGGGATCCACCGTAATTGGTCGTATGCCCAAGCCAAAAATGAATGGGTATTAAGCTTGGATGCCGATGAATATGTATCGGATGAATTAAAGCAATCAATTTCAAAGGCTGTTATGAGCAATGAATTTCAAGCCTATACAATTCCTTTAAAAAATTTTATCGGCAGTTATTTTGTGAAATATTCCGGCTGGTATCCGGCGGGTAAAACCAGGCTTTTTATGAAAAGCAAATTTAAATACGAAGAAGTTGAGGTTCATCCGCGAGTATTTCTAGACGGTAAAACAGGCTTTCTCACCGGCGATATTGTACATAAAGGATATCCTGACTTCGAACATTTCTTAGGCAGCCTAAACCGCCAAACAACTTTAGAAGCCAGAAAATGGATTAATACCGGGCGGCATATGTCGCTTGGCCGGGCAATTTGGCGAACGATTGACCGTTTTCCGCGTTCATTTATTGGTAAAAAAGGATATAAGGACGGATTCATTGGTTTTATGATTGCTTTTTTTGCTTCACTTTATCAGATTATGAGTTATGCCAAATATTGGCAAATGAAAAGAGAATCCCTTAATAAAAAATAATGAAAGTTATTTTTCTCGACAGAGATGGTGTAGTGAACGAATTCCCCGGTAACGGAAAATATGTTACTAAACTAAAGAATTTTCGTTTTATTCCGGGATCGCTTGATTCCATTCGTAATTTAACCGAAAAAGGCTATGCTATATTTATAATTTCTAATCAGGCCGGTGTTGCCAAGGGTGTTTATTCTATGGATAAGCTTAAGCTTATAAATAGAAAAATGCTTAATGGAATAAAAGAATCCGGCGGAAAAATAAGAAAAGCCCTGTATTGTACTCATCGTTCCGACGAAGGATGTTCCTGCCGTAAGCCAGAAATAGGGAATGTTATTAGGGCGCTTAATTTGGTTAAACAGAAAATGTATTCATCAAATAACCGTTTTTTTGTAGGGGATGCCAAATCTGATATTTTAACCGGTTATCGTGCGGGCTGTAAAACCATACTTGTATTAACTGGAAGGGCAAAAAGAAGGGATGTGGGCGAGTGGGGTGTCCGTCCGGATTATATCGTTCGTAATCTTCAGGAGGCAGTGAAGATTATTATCAATAATGATGTTATGGAAAATAAGAAATCAAATAAAAAGATAAGGAAAAGATCATGAAAATATTAGTTATTTATGCCTCCGCAGGGGCGGGCCATCAAAAGGCCGCTGAAGCTATTTACGACGGTATAAAGAAATACACTAAACATGATGCGAAAATTGTTGATGTCCTTGATTATACGTCAGCCAAAGAGCTTTATCGCCAGAGTTATATCCAAATGGTTTCAAAGGTACCTTGGCTATGGGCTTTTTCTTTTTCGTTAATTGATATTCCATGGGTACAGCCTTTAGTGCATGGCGTCCGCCGGGTTTATAACACTATAATCGGCCAAAAACTTGAAAAGTTCTTAAAGACTGAGCAATTTGATTATATGTTTTCAACACATTTTATGCCTAATGAAGTAGCTTCAAGTTTAAAGGCGAGAAGGCTAATTAAAACAAAAATTGTCTCATGTGTTACTGATTTTGATGTTCATAAAATTTGGATAGCGAAAAATGTTGACAGATATACCGTAGCTTCGGAATGGACTAGAGACAAGTTAAAAAAGATTGGCGTTGATGAAAACAAAATAAATGTAACTGGTATTCCTACTAATGAAAGATTCTCCCAAGTTTTTGATATTGTTGAGTTGAAAAAGAAATTAAATGTAAAGCCGGACATCTTCACTGTTTTGATAGCGACGGGCTCTTTTGGTTTCGGCCCGATCGAGGAAATCATTAAAGCCTTGAAAGGTGATTTTCAGGTTATTGTTGTTTGCGGGCATAACAAAACATTATTCCAGACTTTAAACGAAAAGAAATATGACAATGTTATTGTTTGTGGCTTGGTAAACAATATGCATGAACTTATGGCCGTGTCTGACATTATGGTCACAAAACCAGGCGGATTGTCTATTGCTGAAGCTTTGGTCCGTGAATTGCCGATGATTTTCTTTGCCCCAATACCTGGGCAAGAAACTAATAATATTCAGGTTTTAAAAAGATATGGTATTGGTTTTGCCAGTTCCAATATCGATGATATCGTCGCGGAATTAAAATCGCTGCGTTCTTCTCGGGATAGATTCATGACAGTATTAAAACGAACCAAGAATCTTTCTTCTCCTTCCGCAGTCAAAGATATAGTTTCGTTAATTGTATGAGCAAAAAAATAGCCCAAGTTGTTTTCGGCCTTCCAATCGAAGGCCCATTCGATTACTCTGTCGATAGTAATTTCCAGGAAAGTATTGCTATCGGTTCGCGTGTATTTGTCTCTTTCAACCGTCGTAATGCGGTTGGTTATGTGGTTGATTTTAGAGATAAAAGCCCTTTCGCCCGGCTTAATCCGGTTATTGATGTTTTGGATAAAAGCCCTGTTTTATCTCAAGCTGACTTAGTCTTTGCTCGTAGTTTTAGTTCTTTTTACGGTTGCAGCTTAGGCGAAGCTCTCGAAACAATTTTGCCGGCGGTGTTGCGAAAGAAAAACAGGGTTGATTTTGTTTTTCCCGAGAATCTGCCCAATATTGCTGCCGCCGAAGGAAAAGTTACTTTAGCTCATTCGTTAAACAGAAAAGAATGTTTTAACTTTTTGTCCGAACAAATTAAGGCTGTTTTAGAAAATAAACAAAACGTGTTAGTGTTGCTGCCGGAGAAAATATTAATCAAGAGTTATTCTAAAGAGATTTCTAAGGTATTTGATGCTCCCGTTTATTGCTGGGGAAGCCCTTTTACATCAAAAAAAGATTTAGATATATGGCTAGAAATAAAAAGCGGAAAATATCCGATAATAATTGGCTCGCGTTCTTCGATATTTGCTCCGTTAAGAAATTTAGGATTAATTGTGGTAGAAGATGAGGGCAATCCCGCTTATTTTCAAGACCAAACGCCGAATTATAATCCCCGGGAAGTGGCGCTTCTTCGTCAAGAAAATGAAAAATGCAATGTAACTTTTGTTTCCAGTTCGCCTAGCGCCGAAACATGGTATAAAAAAGAAAAATATGATTGGGAATATAAATATTTTCCGGCTGAAAACCAAGCCCAAGTTCAATTGGTCGATTTATCTAATTATAACCCGGGGAAGATGTCGTATTTATCGTATCCTTTGCAGTCGCAAATAAAAAAAGTTTTAGATGAACATAAGAAAATTATTTTGTTTTTCAACCGGCGGGGATTTTCTTCTTTAACCCAATGCGATAAATGCGGTTTCAAGATAAAGTGTGAGCGTTGCAGCGTAAATTTGACTTTTATTTATTCAAAGAAGAAAATGTTTTGCCGCCGTTGTGGTTTTTCGTGCGATTTGCCGAAAATTTGCCCCAAATGCGAGGGGGCTTATTTGAAATCAAGCATTGCCGGAATAGAAAAACTTGAGAGCGAAGTTACCCGGCTTTATCCGCAGGCCAAGATATTTTGTTATGATAAAGAAAACAAAGCCCTGCCGGAGGAGGCCAATGTAATTATTGCGACACAGGCGATTCTCGAGATCAAAGATGGAATGAAAGCTGATATTGTGGCTGTATTAAATTTTGATGCGGAGGTAAATAAAACGGATTTTCGTAGTGGGCAAAAGGCGTTTTCTTTATTAGTTGATTTAAATTTGATGGCGAAAGAAAAGTTGATTGTCCAAACACGTTTGATGGATAATTATTGCATCAAATATTTAAAAAAGTTAGATTTCAAAGCTTTTTATAAAACAGAACTTAAGCTAAGAAAAGAATTGCAGCTTCCGCCATATAATGTTATGGTTGCAATAAATATCCGCGGTACAGACGAAGAAAAGATCGCGGGCTTAAGCCAGGAATTACACGATTATTTAGAGCAAAATATTAAAAAAGGTGTTGAAGTTTTAGATTCTAAAGCTGATGAAGTTAGTAAATTACGCGATCAATACCGTTATAATGTTGTCTTAAGAAGCAAAAACCAGGAGACGTTGTTAAGTTTTATAAAGAGTAGTTTAAAGAAGTTTAAAAAGAAATCCCGGGCGATAATTACGTTAGATACTAATCCATAAAAGTGCTATGAAAATAATATTCTTTGGTAGTGATGATTTTGCGGCAACTCATTTAGAAGCGTTGATTAATTCTAAAGTAAAAGTTTGCGCGTGTGTTTGCCCGCCGGATAAATCAAAAGGGCGGGGTATGAAAGTATCCTACTCTCCGGTCAAGGAAGTAGCGCTAAAGAATAATATTGAAGTCTTTCAGCCCTTGGATTTAACTTATCCGGCATTT
This sequence comes from Candidatus Omnitrophota bacterium, assembly GCA_022703565.1. Lineage (GTDB taxonomy): Bacteria > Omnitrophota > Gorgyraeia > Zapsychrales > Zapsychraceae > JADFZM01. The sequence continues at coordinate 24,545 of JAKLDK010000006.1, read as the reverse complement.
ATGGATAAATTAAAAAGTTTTCAGGCTGATTTGTTTGTTGTTATTGCTTATGGCAAGATTTTACCGCAAGCTGTTTTAGATATTCCGAAAATATTCTCGATTAATGTCCATGCATCGCTTTTGCCGCAATACCGCGGAGCTGCTCCAATTAATTGGGCTATAATTAATGGTGATAAAGAAAGCGGCATAACGATAATAAAAATGAATGCCAAAATGGATGCCGGCGAAATTGTTAGTTCCGCTTCGATTGCTATTTTGGATTCTGATACTGCCATAACCTTAAGAGCGAAAATGATGCAAGAAGGCCCTCGGCTTCTTACCGCAACAATTAAAGGTATCGAGAAAGGTATTTACAATTTAATATTGCAGGATGAGAAGAAAGTTACCTTGGCTCCGAAATTAAACAAAGATTTGGGCAAAATTGATTGGAAAGAAGATGCGAATCTTATTAATAATAAAATACGAGGTTTATTGCCTTGGCCTTCAGCTTATACATCCTTTCAAGGCAAAATGTTAAAAGTTTTATCTGCGCAAGTATTTCAATTGGTGAGTAAAGAACATAAAGCTGGGGAAGTAATTTCCTTAGATAAGAATGGTTTTGTAGTTGCGGCTAAAAATAGCGCTTTATTAATAAAAGAAGTTCATCCGCAGGACAGCAAACAAATGTCAGCTTTTGATTTTACATTAGGGCATGATTTAAAATCCGGGTATATTTTTGGATAGAAATTATGTTAAGTTTAACAAAAATTCTTGACAAGGCCACCGGGAAGATATAATTTATATTGTCTTTGTTAATAATAATTTAATAAATTTAGAGTAATTCTAATCAAAGTTAAGGAGGCAGTAAAATGGTAAAGATTGCAATTAACGGATTTGGGCGTATCGGCAGAATGGTTTTTCAAGCACTCTGCGACAAAGGGCTTTTAGGAAAGACTTTTGATGTTGTTGCGGTTGTGGATGTTTCTACCGACGCTGATTATTTCGCCTATCAGATGAAGTACGATTCAATTCACGGAAAATTTAAGCATGATGTAAAAACAGAAAAAAGCGACCCCTCGAAAGAAGATCCTGATACGCTGGTTGTTAATGGTAACAAAGTAAAATGTATTATGGCGACCAAGAATCCGGCTGAACTTCCCTGGAAGGCTTTAGGCGTGGACATTGTTATTGAATCAACCGGATTATTTACTGATTCAGAAAAAGCTAAAGGGCATATTGAGGCTGGAGCAAAAAAAGTCCTTATTTCTGCACCGGCAAAAGGCGATGTAAAAACTATTGTTATCGGTGTTAATGATAATGAATATGATGCCAGCAAGCACAATATTGTTTCTTGCGCTTCATGCACTACAAATTGCCTTGCACCGCTTGTGCATGTATTATTAAAAGAAGGAATCGGGATTGAAACCGGCCTTATGACCACAATCCATTCCTACACTGCTACTCAAAAAACAGTAGACGGGCCTTCGAAAAAAGATTGGCGTGGCGGAAGAGCAGCGGCAATTAATATTATTCCTTCAACTACTGGTGCGGCTAAGGCGGTCGGGGAAGTTCTTCCCTCCACAAAAGGCAAATTAACCGGAATGTCTTTCCGGGTTCCTTCTCCGGATGTTTCGGTTGTTGATCTTACCTTTAGGTCGGTTCGCGAAACTTCCATTGAAGAAATAGATGGTTTACTAAAAAAAGCGTCTGAAACATATTTAAAAAATATTTTAGGCGTAACAAATGAAGAGCTTGTTTCAACTGATTTTATTCATGACCAAAGGTCTTCAATATATGACTCATTGGCAACATTACAAAATAATTTAAAAGGTGAGAAGCGATTTTTCAAGCTAGTATCTTGGTATGATAACGAGTGGGGTTATTCTTGCCGTGTTGTTGATTTAGCTCAAAAAATGATGAAATAACTTGTGCTTAATAAAAAAGGGAATTGCTTAATAATAGCAATTCCCTTTTATTTGATTGGAAGTTCTTGATATAATTGTTGCGAGAAACAGAGGTTAAATGAAAAAAGCTTTTACTCTAATGGAAATAATGATTGTGGTTGTGGTTATTGGAATAATTGCTAGTATGGCTATTCCGCGTTATATCGCGACTATCGAGAGAGTAAGAGCGGCTGAGGGAATTGATGTCTTAAGCAAATTGTTGGAGTCGCAAAAGCTTTATTTTTTAGAGCATAATGATTACGCGGATACCGCAACTTTACGATTATTGCCGATGGATATTGAAACTTATCAAGCAAGCCCTGCCTATAGAATGGAATTTTATAATTGGGAAGGCAGATATTCAGATTATAATCCGCCTACAACAGATTCTTTAGCCTGCATTCGCAGGGTTAATAGAAAAGTTGTTCCAGCCCAATGTTTTTATTCTTTATGTGTTGATCAAGATTCTAACATTGAATGCAGTAACGCGGGATGCAACGGGTTTCCTTGTACTAAATTAGGCCGTTTAGCCTATTAAATTATTTTTTAAATAGGAGGAAATATGATAACCCCTGAAATGAAAGAGTTGTTGAATGATTCTAGAGTTGTGGAAGAGGTTAACAAGCATCGCTGGTATGAAAGCGAAAAAAAGAAGATGGATGTGGGGTTCGAGTATGCCTTCGAAGATTGGCATAGAAAATATGCGTTAAATTGGATGAAAGAACATGTTTCTCTGGGTAAGATTGAAACTATTACTGAAAAGATTCGAAAGGTTTTTGGCCGAAGAATTGTTTAGTTGAGAAGATGTTGAATTTTTATTTTTAGGGCTCAGCCTAATTGGCGAGCCCTTTTTTATATCAGAAATTGATAGCCGAATTAATTAAACTAATGATATAATTAATAAGAATATTAATATTATTATGAAAAATAGATTCCCTTTAGGCCAATTACTTATTGAAAAAAGGATAATTACCCCGGAGCAGTTGGATAAAGCTTTAAAAAAGCAAAAAGATACCGGGGAATTATTAGGTTCGGTTCTTTTAGATTTAGGGTATATCGACGAAGAAACTGTTTTCTTGCCTCTTTTAGCCGGCCAATTGGGAGTTGATTTCATTAGTTTTAAGGATATGCAAATTCCCTCAATGGCCATAAAAAAACTTCCGGCCAAATTTGCCAGCCATTATAAAATCATGCCATGCGATTTTAAAGATAATGTTTTAACTATTGCTACAACACATCCGCTGGATGTCCATTTAATCGATGAGATTAGTTCGGTTGTTAATGCCAGGATCAAGACCGTTTTAGCGAGTGAAAAGGAGATTCTCGAGGCTATTCGTCAATATTACGGTGTTGGGGCCGAGACAATTGAGCAGATGATGGGCTCGGTACAACAAAATATTGTTTCTCGGGATCAGTCGGCAGTAATCGAAGATGAAACCGAAGCGTCTATAAGCAAATTCTTAAACCAGATTATTTTTGAGGCTTATCAAGACCGGTCGACGGATATTCATATTGAACCATATGAAGATGAGCTAAAAATAAGGTATCGAGTTGACGGTATTTTATATGACGCTAAAGTTCCGGCGAATATAAAGGTATTTAAAGACGCTATAAATTCAAGGATTAAAATATTGTCGAACCTAAATATTGCCGAGAAAAGAGTTCCGCAAGACGGCCGGTTTAAGGTAAGGGTTAATGAGGCGGATATTGATTTGCGTGTTTCATTCTTACCGACGCAATACGGGGAGAGTGTGGTTTTGCGTGTTTTGAATTCAGCCCGATTATTCGACTTGGGAGAATTAGGTTTTAGCAAAGAGGAAATAAAAATCGTTGATCAAGTGATAAAAAGGCCGCATGGCATAATATTTTTGACTGGTCCGACGGGAAGCGGAAAGACAACTACACTTTATTCGTTTTTATCTAAGGTTAATACCGAAGATAAGAAAATTATAACTATCGAGGATCCGGTTGAATATCAGTTAAAGGGAATTACTCAAATTCAGATTAATCCTAAAGTCGGATTAACTTTTGCGCAAGGTTTGCGTTCAATGCTTCGTCATGACCCGGATATTATGATGGTCGGTGAAGTCCGGGATATTGAGACTGCGGAAATTGCGATTCAGGTTGCGTTAACCGGGCATTTGGTTTTATCGACGTTGCATACTAACGATGCCGCGAGCGGAATCGCGCGGCTTTTAGACATGGGCGTTGAGCCGTATCTTATAACCAGTACCGTTGAATGTTTGATTGCGCAAAGATTGATTAGAGTTATTTGCCCGAGTTGTAAACAAAATTATACTTTAACCGAAGATGTGGTGCGGGAATTTGACGGGAAAGAGGTAAAACAAATAATCGGATATAAAGGCGTTGGTTGCGAGAAATGCCATTTTACTGGGTATAAAGGGCGAGAATCAATTTATGAAATTCTTGTTTTCAATGAGCAAATTCGTAATTTGATTATGGCAAGAGCGACTGCCGGGCAGGTCAAGGAAGCGGCCGTAAAGAACGGAATGAAAACTTTAATACAATCGGGATGGGAAAAGGTCAAAAAAGGTGTTACTACGGTCGATGAAATATTTAGGGTTACTAAAGAGGAAAGTTAATTTAATTAAGCGATGCCCGAATTTAAATATAAAGCAAAAGAAGGCCCAAGCAGAATTGTCGAGGGGGTTGTTGATGCCGCTAATGTTGATTTGGCGATAGGTAAGGTTATTAATTTAGGATTAACTCCGATAGACGTGTCTTTAAATATCCGCGCTGATAAATTAAGCTCAAAGCCTATTGGGAAGGATGCCACTCGGTTAGCAAAACATATTAGCCGTAAAGATTTGGTTTTATTTGCCCGGCAAATGAGCGATTTAATTGGTGCTGCGGTACCGATCCTTAAATCCCTGCAATTGGTTATGAACCAAACCAGCAATGTTTATTTTAAAGAAGTTGTCAGAAATATGCTTAAAGCGGTTGAAGACGGCAGTGCTTTTTCCGATGCTCTTAGCCAAGAGGACGATGTCTTCCCGCCGGTATATATCAATATGGTCCGGACCGGGGAATTAAGCGGAAAGCTTGATTTTGTATTAAGCCGTCTGGCTGATCATTTGGAAAAAGAAATGGATACAAATAATAAAGTAAAAAGCAGTTTAGCTTATCCTTTTTTAATCCTGATTGTTGGAGCGGCTACGATATTTATTTTGCTTAGTTTTGTAATTCCTAGGATTACGGTCATGTTTGACGATTTAGACCAGGCCTTGCCACTTCCGACGGTAATACTGGTTAACATCGGCAATGTGTTTGCTAATTTCTGGTGGCTTTTTATTCTTATTGTTTTGGCGGCAGTATTTTATGCAAAACAATTTATTCATTCCGAAAAGGGAAGGCTTTGGTTTGACACGTTAAAATTAAGGTTGCCGCTTTTGGGTAATTTTGAAAAGATAAATCAAGTTGGGCGATTTGCCCGGGCAATGGCGACAATGGTTGATAGCGGAGTGCCGATTACAACCGCTCTTAATTCGGTTTGGCCGGCTTTGGATAATGTTGTTTTGAAATCAGAAATTAAAAGAATTGCGGAAGAAGTTACCAAGGGCGGAAGTTTTAGGGATTCTTTAAATCAATCGGCATTCTTTCCGGATATGGCGATTAATATGCTTTCTATCGGGGAAGAAACTGGAAAGCTTGAGCAGGGATTATATAAAATTGCCGAAACTTATGAAAGGCAGTCGGAAGAAATAACGAAAACGATGATTTCGTTGTTAGGCCCGATTGTTTTAGTCCTGGTTGTATCAATCGTTGGCGCTGTTGTTATTGCCATGCTTTTACCGATTTTTAAAATGAATTTGCTAATTCAGTAAAATATTAATTATAGGAGGGAATTCTATGCTTAAAAATAAAGAACGTGGATTTACAATGATAGAAATAATGCTCGTGGTTATTATTATAGGAATTTTGGTTGCGATGGTAAGCACCAATATTACTGGCCGCGGCGAGCAAGCTCGGAAATTAGCGGTTAAGGCTGATATTGAGGCTAATATTTCTTCGGCTTTAGATTTGTATGAGATGGATAATGGCAAGTTTCCTACGACCGAACAGGGGATAAAAGCCCTTATCGTTAAACCGACTTCTTCTCCGGAGCCGGTAAATTGGAATGGCCCCTATTTAAAAAAGAAGAAAATGCCGGTTGACCCTTGGGGCCGTGAATATGTTTATATTTCACCCGGGGTACACAACGAAGATTCTTATGACCTTTCATCTCTTGGGCAGGACGGCGCGGAAAGTGCGGATGATATTGTAAATTGGGGAGATTTGGAAGATACCGAAGAATAATAGGAAGAGTTAATTATTACAACACTATGTGTTTAAAAAGAAAATATTCCCTGATCTATAATCTCCAGGGTTTCATCCCGCCTAAAGATGGCAATATTTTTAGTTATAATGTGTGCCGATCTGGGCAGGAAATAGCCCAAACATCGCTAAGTGTGGAAAATAAAAAGAAGATGGTTTTTGGCTTCACTTTAGTCGAAGTGATTTTAGTTATTATGCTGTTTGCGATTATCGCTGGGCTTACCTTGCCAAATTTCAGCCGCACTTATTCTAACATTCTCGTAAAACAAACAACTCAGGATTTGGCTTATCTGATGCGTTACGCGCAATCTAGGGCGATGAATAAAAATGTTAAAATCCGTTTGGTATTGGATGTTGGAAAGAATTCTTACTGGCTGGAAGAAGAAAATACTGATGGGCAAGCCGACGAAGGTTCGTATAAAAAAGTTAATGGTAATTTAGGGCGAGTTGTGAAAATGCCGGGGGATATTAATATTGAATCGGAAAAATCGGATGTAATTTTTAATTCCGATGGCAGCATTGACAAGATGAGGATAATTGTTTGCCGTGAAGATAATTGCTATACGGTGTCTTCGAAAGAAATACGTGGGCAAATTAACGTGTTAAGCGGTAAGATTTTATAAGAGTTAGGAAATGAACGTAATCAATAATCTTAAAAGTAAATTAAAATCCCGAGGCTCATTTTTACTTGAGGCCTTATTGTCGGTTGTTATTCTTTCGGTAAGCATTACCTTAGTCCTCCAGTCAATAACCGCATCCGCGCGAAGCGTTACATACACGGCTGATTATACCGAAGCCTTGTTTTTGGCTGAGAACAAGATGTTTGAATTGATGGAGCAGGGTTTTATTGAAGATGGTTTTAAAGAGGAAGATGCTTTTCCCGAGCCTTTTGAAAAATATAAATATTCAATAACCGCCGCTTCAGCGGATAACTCGCCAGGATTGTCGTCGGAAGAAGCGGAGAACAAAATAAATTTAGTTAATCTGGCGGTATCGTGGAATTCCGGTAAAAGAAATAATACAATTCAATTTTATACGTACCTGTTTAATGTGGCCAAATGAAGAACAATAAATATTCATTTTCTATAATTGAGCTCTTATTAACGCTAAGCATTGTTTCTATGGTGTTGTTTAGTATTTATAGTATTTTTTATAGTGGTATTAAGTTGAGCCATCGTTCGCAAATTCAGAACAATGTTTATCGGGAAGCGAGGATGGCTTTTAATTTAATTGAAAAAGAATTAGAGAACGCTCTTTTTTATGATTTTACCAATTCATATCCAGACAAGGAGTCGTTTGTCGGCAGCAGCGATAAGATAACATTCCTTATTGAAAAAGACGGAGAATTAAAAGCTGTTAGCTATTTTCTGATATCGGCCAACGAAGGAGATATTCATACGGTTATAATAAACGAGGCATATAAAAAGAATATTAACATTAAGATTAAAGACGAAGAATATTCTCTGATGAATTTTTTGGTGCGGCAAGAATCGAATTTTGTTGATTTTGTTAAGGACGCTGAACTCGAAGAAAATGGCCTGGAAATAATCTCATCGAATATCAAAGAAAGAGGGTTAAAGTTTTATTATGGCTATTTGCTAAACAAGGAAACGGAGGAAATCTCCTGGAAAAACGAATGGAAGAATAATTATAATCCTTCAAACTTGAGAGTTGAGATTGATTTCTTAAATAGTGCGGATAATTCGAAGGTATTAAGGCTATCTAAAGAGATCCTGGTTTCAACAGGATACTTGGGAGCTGAGGAAACGCCTTAAAATAATTGATTAAGCAATGAATAAAAATATTTTCATAAAAAAGTTAAATAAAGAGCGCTCTGGTATAATATTAATAATAGTCAGTTGGGTTTTGGTTATTTTGGTTTTACTGGCGATAAGTTTGGGCCGAAATACAAACATTGACTTGGTTGCGACTAAATATTCTATTAGCAAGGCTCGTTCGAAGTATTTGGCTTGGGCCGGATTGATTTTTGCCGTAAAGCAATTAAAGCTCGACGCGCAGAATAGTGATTCAGCCGGGCAGGATACGCTTTATTATTGTGGGATTCCAAAGACAGAAGGTTTCGAGCCGGAAAATATTTTTAAGGAGCATAAATTAGGAGACGGGTATTTCAATATTTCATACCGCGCTTCAAGGGATTTAATGGCGGATAATAAAAGAATTTATTATGGGTTGGTTGATGAAGAGCGTTTTATAAATATTAATACGGTTAGTTCGCAAAATGCTTCGGTTTTAAGTTCATTGTTTATGGTTTTAAACATTGATGAGGAGACAAGCAATAATTTAGCTGCCGCGATTGTTGATTGGCAGGATAATGACGATAATGTGACAAATAATAACGGGGCGGAAAAGGATTATTATTTGTCTCTTAATGAATCTTATAATTGTAAGAACGCGCCTTTTAATTCTTTGCCGGAATTATTGTTAGTAAAAGGGATGACAAAAGAAATATACGGCCTTGTTAAGGAATATTTGTCGGTTTATCCGGCTATAGGCGGGCTTAAAGTTAATTTAGATACGGCCTCTTATAATGTGTTATTAGCCTTGGCGGTTGAGGCGGTTAACCGGACGATGAATGCTGATATTGCCGATGCCAAATCTTTAGCCGACAAGCTAATTGTTTATCGCAATGGCGAGGATGGAGAAGAATTTACGGTTGATGACCGGTTAATTGAAGTGGAGCAAATACCGTTGACGGCTGTTGAAAGAAATATTTTCTTACAGATTAACCGTTATCGTACGAAACAGTCAAATTATTTTAGAATTCAAGTACAGGGCGTTGACCCGGGCCGTCAGATTAAAACTAATTTAACGGCAGTAATAAATCGGGAAGATTATAGCATTGTTTATTGGAACATAAATTAAGGCATTATGAGCAAAACAATATCGACAATTATTGAAATAACAGAATCGCATGTAAAACTATTGCAGGCAAAATCAATCCGCGGCAAAAGAGCGGTCATTGCCTGCGATGTTCGCGCCTTAAATAATTTTACGGATGATGAAATTATCCGTAATTTAAATGCTTTTATAGTTTCTCGCAATATCGGTACGGATGATATTACTTTTGTTATTCCTCGCAAATTTGCGATTCTCAAGCAAATGAAATTACCTTCGCACAATGATTTGGAAATAAAAAAGATGATTGGCTTGCAGCTAGTAAGCCAACTGCCATATTCGGTTGAAGATGTTATTTACGATTATCAGATTGTTGAGAAAGATGCCTCCGGTTATGCCCGGGCGGTTGTTTATGTAATCCATAAAGAAATATCAGACCGCTATTTAAACATTTTAGATAAAGTCGGGTTAAAACCGCATAAGCTCACTATTAGTTCTTTAGGAATACTCGGTTGGGTTACTTATCAGTCCGAAGTACATAAATCGAATATAAATTGTCCCTTGATCGTGTTGGATATCGACTTGGCCCACTCGGAAGTTTGTTTTATTAATAACCGGCAGTTATTGTTTTCGCGCAATGTTGACTGGGGAACACAAGATCTTAAGGAAGATAACGGTATTGATTTGCTAGGCCAGATTGAGATGAGCCTGGAAGCATATAATAAAGAAAATATGGGGCCGGCGATAAAAAGAGTTCTGATTGTTTCCGGGATGGCTGAAGCGGCTGATTTAAGGGTAAAAATTGAACAGGAATTAAAGCTTCCTTGCGATATTATTCACTCTGTGGATAATATTTATTTACAAAAAGGCGTTAATACTTCTTTTTTGAAGAGTAATCCCAGCCTTTCTTTTGCCGTCGGTATCGGGCAGGCGCTATTGATTACGAAAGCAACTGTTAATTTAATTCCGAGAGAGATATTTGATAGCGAAAAGAATAAAAAGCAAACTAAGAAAATCGTTCAAATTACCGGTTTATTTTTGTTATCTTTGTTTGTTTTAGTATCTTCGCAAATATTAGAGATATACCAGAAGAATAATTATCTGAAAAGTATTGAAACCCGGATTGATGACCTGGCGCCTAAACTAAAAATGGCGAAACAAAGAATTCAGTTTGTAAACTTCTTTAATGATACCTTTAAGAATAAAATATTAATTGCGGATATAATTGCCGAATTAATTGATATTACCCCGGAAGATGTATCTTATCGTTCGTTATATTTAGATGACAAAGGTGTTTTTACTTTGCAGGGATACGCGAAGAAAAGCTCGAGTGTTAATGATTTGCAATCAAAGATGTTAAAATCGCCTATTTTTAAAGAAGTTAATTTGCAATTTGCTACCAAACGCATGACATACAATATTGAAGTATCTGATTTTAAAATTGTAGCCCAAATAGCTAAGAAAGAATAGGTATGATGACCAGGAAATTGACCAAAAGAGAGCAAGCAATAGCGGTTGTTTGCTTTATTTTTATTATTGTCTATATGGTTTATATCGGTGTTTATCGTCCGCTTAACTCAAAAGTCGCGCAAATTAACGCTCAGATTATTAGCCAAGAAACAAAATTAAAAAAGAATTTAAAGATAATAAAAGAAGCCCAAGGCCTGGAAGATGAATATAAGGCTTATTTAGGTAATTTTGCCCAATCAAAGCCGAATGAACAAGTCATGTCCTCGATTCTTAGCGAAATAGAAGGTTCGGCTAATAAGCTCGGCTTAAGAATATCTGATTTAAAGCCCAAAAGAGTTCAGAAAAATGATTATTATAACCAATTTTCAGTTAGTTTAACAATTGATAGCCATTTTGAAGATATAATTTATTTCTTATATACATTGCAAAATGAGCCTTATAACTTTAATGTAGATGAAATTCGCTTTGACCAAGGCGCCCGCAGCAAAGGCAATATGAAGAGTAACGTTGTTTTATCTAAGATCTTAATTCCTTCCTAAGGCTAAAAGCCCCAAACCTAAAGTTGCGATGTAAAAAGCTTGAATAATCGTTGACTTCAAATATTTATTATACGAGAATATGAATAACTATCTAAGCCGATAGTTAACTTTAACTTGTTAAATTACATTCATTTATATAATCCTTGAGGGGGGAGAATTAATGAGTTATCTTGCCACAATTCAACTCGAAAGAGAACCATTCTCAACCAGTCCGGATCCCAAGTTTTTTTACCGTTCGAATGCTCATTATGCTGCGTTAAATCAAATGGAAATTGCTATTCGTTTAAGAAAAGGGTTAAGCTTGATTTTAGGCGATGTCGGAACGGGCAAAACCACTTTGTCTCGGGCCTTATTGCAATCTTTTTATCAGGAAGATGATTATTGCTTTCATCTGATATTAGACCCGTATTTTAAGTCTGAATACCAATTATTAGCGCATTTAACCAAAATTTTTGGCATCAGCCCTTTTTTCCGTTCAACGATAGACCATCGCGAAGCTATTGAAAAGTATCTTTATCAAAAATGTGTTGAAGAAAAGAAAACCGTTGTCCTTATTATAGACGAGGGGCAGAAATTGAGCCAACCGCAGTTGGAAGTCTTAAGGACGCTACTAAATTATGAGACGAATGAATACAAAATGTTGCAGCTTGTTATTTTGGCGCAGATGGAGCTTCTTCCCCGGATAAAACGGATTAAGAACTTTATGGACCGCGTAAGCTCTAAATATATCCTGAATAATTTAGATGAATATGAGACGGGAAAGATGATAGATTTCAGGTTAAGGCAAGCTGGTTACAAAGGTGAAAAGAGCTTATTTAGCAAAGAGGCTGTGCAGAAAATTTATCAGTATACGCAAGGTTATCCTCGGCAAGTATCATTGATTTGTCATAATGCGACCGAGATATTAATCGCGGAAGATTATGAACAGATAACGGGCGAGATAATTGATAAGATTATCGAAAAAGAAAAGGTATGGAGATAAGAGTGTATGCGTGAGATTACCTCCGAGGAGAAATTGTTAAAATTAATCCGGAAAAAAGATAAGGCGGATAATGCCGGCCTTGCGCAAGTGGCGGCAAATAAAAGTACTTCGAGCGAAGGAAGATTTCCTGATAAAAAAGATTTTGACTTTCTAAAATGGGGAAATTATCTCTTAATACTCGTTATCATAATCTTTGCCTTTATTACGATTTCAAAAGCCTTGTTCTTAAAAGATAAGAAAGAAGTTGTAAAAGAAGAGGTTGTTTCCAAAGAAAAACTCAAGGCCGGAGAGAAGTTGCTTAATAAAACGATCATAAAAGAGGCGAAGCCGTTTGAGTTTTATAAACAAAAGATTAATAATCGTGATATTTTTCTTCTTCCGTGGGAAACTCCGCTTGACACGAATGTTTCCAAGGCCACCTCAGCTAACGAACTTTCCAAGCAATTACGGGTTGTAGGTATAGTTTTGGATGATAATCCCAAAGCCATAATTGAGGATCAAGCGACTAAACAAACCCTGTTTATATCAAAAGGGGAAAAGATAAATGATGCTGTTTTGGAAGAGGTAAAAGAAGGGCAAGTAATATTTAATTATAACGGCGAGAAGATAATATTAACTCCTTAACAAAAAGGATTTTTATGCGATTAACAAATAATATTTCAAGATGTTTATTAATAAAGACTCTTTTTGCATTTCTTCTTTTGGTTTTGCCGGTGAGCCTTGTTTTTGCCGAGGAGGAAACAAGCGCTAAAGCGCAAGTGAATATTGTCCCTTCGGGGCAGAACCAAAGGACATTAGATGTTCTTGACCTTAAAAATATGGATATTAACGATGTCTTGAAACTCATTTCTCAGAAAAGCGGTATTAACATTGTGGCGGGCAAGAATGTCCAGGGCAAGGTCACGACTTATTTAAGGAATATTGATGTTTTGGAGGCGTTAAGAATAATTGTTGAATCAAACGGCTGGGCTTTTGAGCAAGATAAAGATATTATTAAGGTAATGTCTTCGGCTGAATATGAAACAAAATACGGCGTTAAGTTTGGGTTAGAAACGCAAACCAAAGTCGTGCAGCTGATAAATGTTAACCCGAAGGATGTCGAGGCTGTCTTGAATCAAATAAAAAGTACCGGAGGAAAGATTGTTCCTGACGGGAAATCGCAGTCAGTGATTATTATAGATACGCCGAAGAAGATTGAAGAAATGATGATGATTATAAAAAGAATCGATGTCCCGATTAAAACAGAGATATTCAAGATAAGTTATGCCAGCGCTGAGGAAATAGCCGGAAAGATTACTGAAGTTTTAACTCCGGATGTCGGGAAAATAAAGTTTGATGCCAGGTCAAATAAGATCGCTATAACAGATACTGAATATAAACTAAAAGATTTAGCCGAAATAATCAAAGCCTTTGACCATAAAGAAAAAGAGGTATTAATTGAAGCCAAGATCCTACAAATTGTTCTGAGCGATGAATACAAAATGGGAATTGATTGGGAGGCAATTGTTCAAGATTATCATTCTTTAAAATTAAGCAATGCTTTTAGTATATTGAGTGATGGCGAAAAACAAGGGCAATTAAGTATTGGTACGCTAGCGAGCGATGATTATGAGGTTTTGATTGAGGCGCTTGATACTGTCGGAGTAACGGATATTTTGTCTAGCCCACATATTACCGCTTTAAATAACAAGGAAGCTAAAATACTGGTTGGTTCCACTGAGCCGTATGTTACATCAACTACAACCACTCCTTCTTCCGGCCCGACGACAACTGCGGAGAGCGTTAATTTTATTGAAGTGGGGGTTAAGCTTTATGTTACTCCGATGATTCATGAGGATGATTTCATCACGATGAAAATAAAGCCCGAAGTAAGTTCGGTAACGGATACGATTTCGACCAGCAATAATAACACTATACCTGTTGTTGAAACCTCAGAGGCTGAAACAACGGTTATGGTAAAAGACGGGGTGACAATTATAATCGGCGGCCTTATTAAGGAAGAAAAAATAAAGACGACTAAGAAAGTCCCTTTATTTGGCGATATTCCTTTAGTTGGGTTAGCGTTTAAGAATGTAAGTGACTCAGTGAAAAAGACAGAGTTGGTAATATTCCTAACGCCGCATATTATTACTGGCGATACTAAAGTGGATATAGAATAATTTAAAATAATCAGAATCTTTATGAGCATAAGATACAAGATTTTCTTAACTTCCCTGGTAAGCGGCGCAGTATTTACCCTCTTAGGCGGTGTTATTCTTTATCATTTTTCTGCCTATAACCTGAAAAAAGAAGTCGCAAATAATCTTAAGACTGCCGCGCAAAACAAAGCTAATTGGATTGATGCATATTTAGCCGAGCGGGAAAAGAATATGCGTATTTTAGCTAATACCAATGATGCTAAAGATGCGTTTAATAAAATTATGGTTTATTATTCGCAAGAGCGTTTTTACGATTTGGATAAAAGCCGGTTTAAAGCTATTTACAAAGAAACTGACCCTTTTTTTAGAAGCTATTTGGATATTTATAACTATCACGATATTTTATTGATTGCCGCGCCTTATGGGCATGTTATGTATACGGCGAAAAGAGAAACTCCTTTAGGTACCAATTTAAGCTCCGGCCCTTATAAAGAAAGCGCCTTGGCTAATTTATGGAAGAACGTTATCGATAAACGAGATGTTACTTTTGAGGACTTTAATTACTATAAACCGAGCAAACAACCGGCGATGTTTATTGGAGCTCCGGCGTTGGATAAAAATGGCGCGGTATTTGCGGTTGTAGTTTTGCAAATCAGTGTTAAAGATATTAATGCGATGATGAAAGATACAACCGGATTAGGCCAAACCGGAGACACTTATTTGATTGGGCAGGATTTTCTGATGCGTTCTGATTCCAGGTTTTCGAAAGAAAGCACTATTTTAAAACAAAAAGTAAGTACCCGGAATATTGCAGAGTGTTTTAAAGGCCGCAAGAACATTGTCGATGAGGTAAGCACGTATGTTAATTACCGGGGAGAACAGGTTTTAGGGACAAGTATTTATATTCCTGCAATGGGCTGGGCTTTGGTTGCGGAAATTTCCGAAAAAGAATCTTTAGCTAGTTTGAATAATCTCTTGTCTATTTTCATCGGAGTCGGGATGATTGTTTTTTTGCTGATTTATTTTATGTCGAATTGGCTGGGCAAGAAAATAAGCCGGCCGATAATTAAGCTGAAAAAAAGTACCGAAGTAATTATGGGCGGAAATTTAAATTACCGGGTCGGTATAGAAAATAATGATGAGATTGGCGACTTGTCGTCCGCCTTTGACAATATGAGCTCCCGGCTTAAAGAACTTTACGATAATTTGGAGGAAAAAGTACGTCAACGCACCCTTGAATTAGAAAAAGCTAATAAAGAATTGGACAGTTTTGTTTATACCGCGAGCCATGATTTAAAAGCGCCGTTGCGAGGGATATCTTCCTTCGCGGCATTCTTAGAAGAAGATTATTCTAAGAATCTTGATAGCCAGGGGCAGGATTACTTGAATGAAATAAAAAAAGGGGCAAATAGGTTAAATAATTTAATTGATGATTTATTAACCCTTTCAAGGATTTCGCGAATCAAGAATCCATACGAGAATGTGCCTATTCGTGCTTTAATCGAAGAAGTGGCGGAAAGGATTTCTTTCGATATTAAAGAGAAGAAAGTTGATTTAATTGTTGCTGATAATATCCCCGTGATTATTTGCGATAAAATAAAAATGGCTGAAGTTTTTCTCAATTTAATTAATAATGCTATAAAGTTTTCGTCCAGGCAGGGTGAAACCAATCCGAGAATCGAAATAGGTTATTACAAAGAAGGACAGAGCCATTGTTTTTTTGTGAAAGATAATGGTATTGGAATTGAAAAAGAATACCATGAAAAAATATTCGGGCTTTTTAAGAAATTGCACAAAGAAAGCGAATATGCCGGAACGGGCGCCGGGTTAAGTATCGTCAAGCAGATTATTGAAGATCACGGCGGGAAGATATGGGTTAAATCGGATTTGGGACGTGGCGCGGAGTTTTATTTCACAATACCGGATAATTTAAAAACACAGTAGACCAATGATAAGAAAGCTGAATATACTTTTAGTCGAAGATTCCGAAGCGGATGTTAAGATTGCTGTCCGGGCATTTGAAAAGGCTAGTATTATAAATAATTTATCGATTGTCACAGAGGGCGAAGAAGCGTTTAATTATTTGTTAAGAGTTGGCAAGTATCGGGATGAAAAGGCCTATCCTTTGGTGAATATTATTCTCTTGGACCTTAATTTGCCCAGGATGAATGGTTTGGAAATTATAAAGAAGCTAAAAGGTGATACGAATCTTAAATTAATACCGGTTGTGATACTTTCATCCTCGAGGAATGAACAGGATATTAAAGAAAGTTATCGGCTAGGGGCCAGTGGATATATTCATAAGCCGGTTAATTACAGTGATTTTATAAAGGTAGTTGATATCTTTAATAGCTATTGGAATCTAATAATTAATTTGCCATAATATGTCTAAATAGACGGGAGATTTTAGATGGGTAAAAGTATTTTGATTGTTGAAGATAACCTGCAGGACCAGAAGCTTTTGGTTAAATTGTTACAAAAAGAAGGGTTTGTTGATATTCATACGGCGGAGACCGGAGTAGATGGTGTTTTCTTAGCAGAAGAAAAACATCCTGATCTCGTTTTAATTGATACCAAGCTTCCCGGCATTGATGGGTTTGAAACCTGTAAAAGGATCAAAGCCATTGAAGGCCTAGCAGCCAAGATTATTATTATGACCGGGCTAATTGAAACAGTTGACGCGAAAAAAGCTCGCGAAGCCGGATCGGATAATTATTGTGCCAAGACCCGGGATTGCAAACATTTGTTAGAAGCCATAAGTAAATTAACCTGAAAATAAATGCTTAACGAATAGAGGAGGAGTCATTAATGACGGCCAAAGATATTATGACGACGCAAGTTATTACGGTTAAGTCTGATATTAGCATAAAAGATGCCATTAATTATCTGGTCCGGATTGAAATCAGCGGATTGGTAGTTGTTGATGACAATATCAAAGTAATTGGGATCGTGACTGAAAAAGATTTAATTGTGGCCTATGACATGCTGGGAAATATTCACGGGCCGATTAATGATTTTGTTAATCGTGATGTTATTAGTGTTACGGAAGACACATCAATAAAAGAAATCTATGACTTATTTTTACAGCATAATATCAAGCGAGTGCCGGTAATAAGTGACGGCAATGTTCTTGGCGTAATCAGCCGTCGGGATGTATTAAAATATATTTTAAAGGAAGCAGCTAAAGAGGAATAAGAAATGAAAAAAATTTTAATAATTGATGACGATCGCGGGCTTATCAGGCTGCTCAAGGCTCGTTTGGAAGAAAACAATTTTCAGGTTGTTACTGCCGAAGACGGAGTTAGCGGGCTTTACCGTTTGCGTATGGACCGGCCGGATTTGGTAATCTTGGATATTATGATGCCGCAAATGGACGGGTATACTTTTGTTGAAGAAATGAAGAATATTAAAGATGTTAGCCCTGTTCCGGTCATAGTTTTAACTGTGCGCGAGGGGATTCACAAGCTTTTGGATAAGAAAATTGTAGTTGAATATATCGTTAAGCCATATGATGAGGTAGTGTTGCTTAAAAAAATTAAAGAGCATTTGAAAATAAATTGAGCTTTAATGCGTAAATTGAATCATAGCGAGATATTAGAGCGGCAAAAAGAAAAGGTTAAAGAGAAAAGGCTTCCGATAGCAGTAATCCTAAATGATATCAGAAGCTTGCACAATGTCGGGGCAATTTTCAGGACTGCCGACGGAGCTGGGGTAGAAAAGATATATTTATGCGGAATAACCGGATATCCGCCGAATGCGCAGATTCAAAAGACATCGTTAGGTGCAGAAAAAGTTATATCTTGGGAGTACCGAAAAAATCCTATTGAGTTGATTGAATCTTTAAAAAAAGATGGTTATGAAATAGTTCTTTTGGAACAGGCTAAGGAAAGTATTTTATACCAGGATTTTAAGCCAAGTTTCCCGGTTTGTTTTGTAATAGGAAATGAAATATCCGGTGTAAATGAAGGAATTGTGTCATTTTGCGATAAAATAATTGAGATCGAGATGAGCGGTATCAAGAATTCCTTGAATGTTTCGGTTGCGTTCGGTATTGCTGTTTATCATATTAGAAATTGTTTTTTTAAGGACATAATAAAAATAAAGATTTGAGGAGGGAGTATGGAAAAGATTAAACGGGTTAATATGCTGTCATTAGCTAAAATATTAGGGGTGATTTATAGTTGTTTTGGACTTCTCGTCGGATTGTTTATGAGCTTAGCTGCTATTTTAAATATCCAATTGCCGAATGCCTCTCAAAACCCAAATCCTTTTGGCGCGGCGGCTATTGTGGTGTTGCCGATAATTTACGGGATTATTGGATTTCTTAGTGGGTATTTCTCGGGGTTCTTCTTTAATTTAGCCACGAAATGGGTCGGTGGTTTAGAAATAGAAAAAGAATAAAATATTTACAAAGGCAACAAAATGGTTAAGAAAATACTGGTTGTAGATGATGATCCGGTAGTTGTCCGTATGGTCGAAGCTCTTTTAAAGAATAAAGGATATGAGGTTATTATTTCCCGTGACGGCCTGGAAGCCCTCGCCCGAATAAAAAAAGATGATCCGGATTTAGTAGTTCTTGATATTTTAATGCCGGAAATCAACGGTTATGATGTTTGTTGTGAGTTGAGGTTTAATAGGGATTTTAAAAAGATTCCGATATTAATTCTAAGCGAAACTGAAAAAGAATTGGATGCTGAAACAGAAAAAAGGGCAAATATTAAATACCTGCATAAGCCTTTTGAAAAAGATGAATTTCTAAAAGAAATTGATTTATTATTAGCAACCGCATCTGCGAAATGATCAAGAAATGAAAGTCGCTATTTTAGGTTGTGGGTCAATGGGTTTTAATCTCGCCAAAAGGCTGCTATCTCGCCGGCATAAGGTGTTTATTTATAACCGTACTAAAAATAAGATATTGCCGCTGGTCAAACAAGGGGCTTTTTTATCCGAAAGTGTAAATGCCGCAATATCTAAAGCTGATTTTGTCCTTGTCCTTTTAACTGATGAGAAAGCAATCCGGGATGTTTTGTTTAATCGAAGCGTTAAAGATTTACAAGGGAAGATGGTAGTGCAAATGTCGACGATATCGCCTGATGAAAGCAGGATTAACTTCAAAAAAGTTGAAGCGTTAAAAGGAAAATATCTCGAATGTCCCATTCTGGGCAGCAAGAAAGAAGCCTTAAGCGGGAATTTATTGGCTATGGTTGCCGGGAATAAAAGTGATTTTAACAAAGCTAGAGCATTAATAAAAAGTTTTTGTCCTAATCCGCGTTATATCGGCCCTGTTGGCAAAGCAGCTTCTCTAAAGCTTGCCTTAAATAATCTAATTGCATCGCATGCTGCTGGATTTTCTATCAGCATGGGTATCGTCGAGAAGAACAAGATTGATTTGAATACATTTATGGATATTTTACGCGAAAGCTCTCTGTATGCCGGAATGTTTGACAAAAAGCTTAATAATTGGAAAAAGCGCAATTATGGTAGCGCTAATTTTGTCTGCCGGCATTTGCTCAAGGATATCAGGCTTATTAAGAATGAATCATTGAAGAATAATATTTCAACTAATGTGACCGTGGGAATTGAAAAGGAAATAATTAAGGCAATAAAAAACGGCTGGGGAGAAAAAGATTATTCGGTAATCTTTAACGCGATTAATAATTTATAAGAGGAATTGTCATTGCGAGAAGAGGCGAAGCCTCGCCGAAGCAATCTTTTATGAGATTGCCGCGTCGCAAAAGCGCTCCTCGCAATGACAAAGAACTAACTAATTTATCATGATTGAAACAATTAAAATAAATAAGTATTTTGGCCCTGATAAAATCTTATCCGATGTTTCACTTAAAATTAATTCAGGCGAAATTGTCGGATTCTTAGGCCGTAATGCCGCCGGAAAGACTACTTTGATGCGGATTATAACTACGTATCTTTATCCTAGTTCCGGCCGGGCGATTGTTAATGGATTTGATACGGTTAAAGAGCCTTTGAATGTTAAGAAAAGTATTGGCTATCTGCCGGAAACCCCTCCTTTATACGCAAATATGACGGTTTTTGATTATTTAAAATTTGCCGCGCAAATGAAAGGCGTACCGTTAAATAGACGGAAGATTGAAGTGGATAAGGTTATTTGGGAATGTGATATTCGGGATGTTAAGGGGAAAACCATAGCTACTCTTTCTAAAGGTTTTAAGCAAAGAGTTGGAATTGCACAGGCCTTGCTAAATAGCCCTAAATTGATTGTTTTGGATGAACCGACGAGCGGACTTGATCCTTTGCAGGTTCTACATATTCGGGAACTAATACAGAAGCTAAAACATCAGATGACAATTATTTTAAGCACGCATATTTTATCCGAAATCGAGCAGATCGCTAATCGTGTTGTGATAATTAAGAAAGGTGCAATTGTGTTTGATAATCCGATTGACGTTGTACGTCAAAACGGCAATAGTTTAGAAAAGTTATTTTTGGATTTACATGAAGAGGAAGCAGCCTAGAGATGATAAAAGCTTTTTATATTGCTAAAAAAGAGCTGGGTAATTTATTTAAAACTCCGATGGCGTATATCATTTTGTTTATCGCCCTCTCGGTATTCAATTTCTTTTTCTTTCTCATAATTGAAGAAAACCGCGAAGCGACCCTTAGGGATGTTTTTCTGGTTATGCAATTTATGCTGATAACTTTTATTCCGGTCTTGACCATGCGTACATTTGCCGAGGAGAAACAAACAGGCACGATGGAATTTATGTTGACCTGCCCTATTCGGGAGTGGGAAATTGTTTTAGGCAAGTTTTTGGGAAATACAGCCTTTTATACCATAATGGTTTTATTGACTTCAATTTATTATCTTATTCTGAAAATATTTAGCTCTCCTGACGCGGCGCAGATTTTATTGGGTTATTTTGCAATCTTTTTACAGGGGACGATGTTTATTGCAATCGGGACAATGATTTCATCCTGGACAAAAAACCAGGTTGTTGCGGCGATAATAACATATTTGGTATTATTTGTTTTATATTTCTCCCAAGCTTTTATTAAATATGTCGGCGGATGGATGAAAGATGCAGTATCGGCTATCTCAGCCATAAACCGTATTGAAGCTATGATATCCGGCGTGGTTGTTTTATCCGATTTAGTTTATTATTTGAGCATGGCTTTATTTTGTCTGCTTGTAACCAGAATAATTATTGAAAAGAAGATATGACAGGGAATAAGGCGAATAAAATATTGTTTTTGTTTTGGCTGGGCGTGTTTTCGTTTATATATGCCTTTGGAATCGGATTTGTATTTAATGATTTTCTTTCTTTTTTCTCGACGAAAGTTGTTATTTTGACCGGAACAATGTGTTTTTTGGTAGTTTGCTTAAACCTAAACAAGAATTTTATTGCTGGTTCGGGCAGAAAAGTATTAATTGTAATAAAATCAGTGCTTTATTTCGGTTTGCTTGTTGCTGCCTTGATTTTGGTTAATGTCCTGTCATTGAAGAAAGATTTTCGCTTTGATTTAACTAAAGCCAAACAGCATTCTTTATCCGAAAGCACAAAGAATTTTATTAGAAATTTGAGCCAGGAAATAAAAATAACCGCATTTTATACCGGAATAGCGCCGAGATATTTGGAGGATATGCTTAAAGAATATGAAAAGTCTTCTAATGGAATGATAAAGGCTGAAATAATCGATCCTGTTATCCAAATTGGATATGCCGCGCAATTCGGGCATATAATTAATGCCAAAGAAAGTAAAGTTATCATCCAATCTTTGGGACCAGCCAGGTTAAAAAAAGAAATTGATTTTAGCGACAGCATACTTACTGAAGAGCAGCTAACCAATGAGATTATCCGGGTGACGAGAAAAGAAGTTAATGTCTATTTCTTGATCGGTAATGGCGAATTAGATATTAATGATGAAGCTAAAACCGGGATTTCTGAATTTGTTAAAATGCTGTCTTCGAATAATATGATTGTTCATACGATACTTTTAGGCGAGAAAAGTGTTATTCCGGACAATTGTGATGTCTTGATTGTTGCCGGCCCCAAAGATAACTTGACGCCGGATGAGGTTCGAATAATAAAAGAATATCTGCTTAAAGGCGGGGACGCTTTATTTTTGATTGAAGATGTAAGGGTGAGCACGCCGGATAAGCCTTTAACTAAAGATGAGTTTACGAAGAATCCTTCCTTGAATGAAATATTCGGGGATTGGGGAATAGAGGTCGCAACTGATGTTGTTGTTGATTTAATTAATCATGCCGGAGAAGATGTGGGTAGTCCGGCGACCAAGAATTATCTTTCTCACCGCGCGATTGTAAAGGATTTGGATTATACGTTTTATGTCCGGCCGCGTTCAATTGGAATGACAAAAAATAGGCGCGAAACAATTAAATTAGCGCCCTTGGTTGTGACCGAATCAGCGGAAAAAAGCTGGGGGGAGACTGACCGGTATTTAAACGTTAAATATGACGTCGGGATTGATGCTCCGGGTCCGGTGCCGCTGGCCTTTGTCATTTGGGAGCCGAAAGCTGGGAGTGATTTATCCGATACCAGAATGGTTGTCTTTACTGACGCTGATTTCTTAAGCAATTCTTACTTGAAATTTTATAGTAATGCGGAAATGGGTGTTAATTGTGTTAATTGGCTTTCGGAACTGGATTACCAGGTATTTATTGATAAGAAAAATATTGAGGTTGCGCGCTTAGATTTGACCAGCCAGCAGAAGAAACTTGTTGTCATTGTCCTGGTTTTAATGCCGGTATTAATTGTGTTACTTGGAATATCAATGTGGATTGGGCGAAAAATTGAATAAGAATATCCGGGTTATTAAGGCAAATGCCTTAAAAAGAATCAAAGCGATACACTGTTTGTCGAGAAAATATAACGGCAAACAAAAGAAAGCGCACGAAAAGAAACTTCTGGCGTTGATGCACAAACATGTTGCTGAAATTAAGGAACTTTGGGAGAATAAGGACAAACATTTTATAATTGAAACCGGGGACCTTTTGATTTTGTGTTTTGAGATGATTCTGGAGAATAAAGCGTCGATTGATAAGGTAATTTTACAATGTTTTGAGCGCTATGAGAAGAAATTGTCGCAATTGATTGCCGCGCGCGATTGCCGTAGATAAAAATCAGCGATGATTACAAAAAGCGGTTCTTCCGCCAAAGGAGCAAAAATATGACTAAAGTTTCCGAGGTAATGACCAAAGATGTTTTAACCGTAAGGCCGGATACACCAATTTCAATTGCGATAAAATTACTGGTTATTGAGCGTGTTACAGGCTTGCCTGTTGTTGATGAAGATAAACATATCGTCGGCATTGTCTCGGAAAAAGACTTGATGCGGATTTTAATGGAAAAAGAGAATTTGAAAGATAAAAAGGTTGCCGATTATATGACTAAGAATGTGCAATCTTATTCGCCGGATGATAATGTTGTTGATATATGTAAAATCCTTCTGGAAAACAATTTTAGGCGCGTTCCAATCACAAGAGACGGTAAACTGGTCGGTATCGTCTCCCGCCGGGATATTATAAAACTCATTTGGAAAGAAAAATACGAGCTGGATCAGATATAAAAAATAGGGACAGATACCATTTGTTTTTCTTTGTAATAGTACCTGTTCCTATTTTTATTGCCTAAACTCCTTAAAAGTATAAGTTTTGAGTCCCGATTTAACTTTCAAATCTTCCATAAAATCTTTAAACGCGTTTTCTTTCTTCTCTGAAATGAGTTGTTTGGAAAATTCATTCTTTTCTTCTTCAAATTTCAGCGGGTCGTAGGGAGCAAATTCTTCCAAGAAGGCGATATACGCGCCGTTTACCGCCGGAATCACATCGCTCATTTTGTTTGTTTGATTTAAGATGAATAATCCATTTTCATCTTCCTGGCTGATTCCTAAAGTTGAGGCAACGAGTTTTGCTGGCAGCGATAAACTTTCTTGCGCGTTTAATCCTAGAGCCGCGAAGGCTTTGGTGAATGAATCTTTATCTTTAGGCAAATCTTTTTTGACGGCCGCTAGGGTTTCATTAGCTTTCTTAAGAGTTAATTCTTTTGCTTTCTCG
>JAKLDK010000006.1:0-242 GCA_022703565.1 Candidatus Omnitrophota bacterium | reverse complement strand
GGTAATTATAGTTTCTTTAATTTTCGCGCTTGATTCTTCGAGCGAGGGGAGGTAAGCATCTCTTTTTTGTTTGCTTCGGATTATCAAATATCCGTTTTCCTCTTCGATAGGTTCTTTGATTTCGCCTTCCGCCATTTCAAAGGAGGCCATCAGAATTTCATAATTCCAGCCCAATTCAAAGTTTGGTTCAATGCGGGTAAAAAATCCGCTTTCGCTATAAGGCATTTTTAACTTTTCCGCGC
>JAKLDK010000059.1 GCA_022703565.1 Candidatus Omnitrophota bacterium | reverse complement strand
ATTTGATGGCAAAATACACCCAATTACTGCCTTTGTATTTCCTTCTAAAAGAGGAGTCATCTTCATTAAAACATCTTTTTGTGGAATTGTGTCTCCATCCATACACAAAATATTTTCTTCTTTTAATTTCCGTTCTAATTCTTTCAACCTCTGATCGTTATATTTCTTTCTTTCCGCCGCTAAAGCTTGTTTTGCTTTTTCTTTGTCATCCAATCCTTTTATAAAATCGGTATAACTTTCCTTCTCCAACCTTTCCTCTTCCTTTTCTTTAGCCTTTAATTGCGCGACTATTTCATCTTGCCGCATATCCCACTCAAACATCTTTAATTCATCGTTTGTCATTGCAACCGGAATACTCACATCACCCCTCAGATGATCACCGAATTTAGCAACCTTGTACTCTGCCGACAATTCTCTTTCAGTAAGATCTCTCTGCTGGCTAATAATCTTATCGATCTTTGCTAAATACCTTTGAGTTGGCTTATGATCAGGCATCAAATGATTTACTTCTTCAAACTTTTCACGAGCATGAAGATATTGCCTGCGTTTATAATATTCTTTACCCTTCAAGTAAATGTCTTCTACTTCTCCGACGAAATCAGCCGGATGGTCAGATTTTCTAGGGTCAACCTTAATTGCTTTTTCTTTCTCTATAAATTTCTGTTTTTTACCTAAGATTTTTTCAATTTTTGATAAATGCTGCGTTGTCTTTTTATATTCCGGTACTATTTTTTGTATTTCAATAAATTTATCCCGGGCATGAATATATTGCTGGGCTTTCATTAAAATAACAGCTTCTTGATAAATATTTTCGGCTTTATCTTTATCTTGATAGTAAACATCTCTCTGTTTATCGATAAAAACCGATTCCTTCTCCCCTAACCTTTTCACTTCTTCGCTCGATGAAACCGCCTGTCCGTTTAAAATTTGGTTTATACGGTCTTGGTAATATTTTGTCGCCTTATAACCTGGAGACATCTTTTCAACCTGTTCAAAATTTTGCCGGGCTAAAGGATACTTGCCTTCGTTATAAAATTTTATTGCGAGCTTATAAACTTTCTCAGCTTCTTTATTGTCCGGATAATAAACTTCTTCCTGAGCGATGTTTTGCCCTTTCATTGCAACCTTTTCCGCGGCATCTTTTTGTTGGATTTTTTCCTCAGCTTGCAATTCCTCTTTATCTTTTAAATCAATTTTCTTAAGGTACAAATCAGTCGAACGGTATTCCGGGCTCAGGCTTTTAACTAAATTGAATTTTTCCTTAGCCTCATTATATTTCTTTTCCTTGAAAAGCTTTTGCGCTGACTTATAAATATTTTCAACAGACTCGCTTTTTGTTTCCTCATTTTCAGGAATGGCTTCGGCTACTTTTACATTTTCTTGCTTTTTCTTTTCAAATGATTCCGGTGTCCAAGCCGTCGCAGACTTTTTGAAGTTAGATTCTTCTAATCCCATATTTCTACGAGAGATATCCTCTTCAATCGCCCCTAAATATTTAAGCGTTTCTTTAAAATCAGGATACAGCGCCTCGACTTGAATGAATTTCATTTTTGCTTCTTGATAATTTCCTTGATTATAAAAATCAATCGCCTGGCGATATTTGTCCTCGGCTTCTTTTGCCAATCGCTCTTTTCTAATATCAACAGCTCTTTTTACCGCCGGATCTTCATAAGCCGGGCCTTGCACTGAGCCAGCAGATGATTTTTCTTTTGAAATATTGGAACTTCGCCTGACAGTTGATTTCTTTTCTTCAATTACAGCCGGAGATTTCTTGCCTAAAGATTTATCTAACTTGGCTAAATAACTCGAAGTCTTTTTATAATTTGGATAAATATTGTTTACTTCAATAAATTTCTCTCGGGCTTCATCAAAACTTTTCTTGTTATAAAGCGCTAATGCTGATTCATATATAAAATCCGCCTCTTCCGTTGCCTTTTCTTCCGCGGATTTTTCTTTAAATTCATCCGCCTCTTTTTTCACATCCGTATACGTCTTAGTTATTTCTCTTTTTTCAGAGTATCTGGTCTCAGTCGTTCTAAATAAATTATTTTCTTCATTCTTAGGGATAACTTGCCCTTTTTTAATCATCTGATTAATACGCATCAAATAATCTGTCGTCGCTTTATAGTCAGGAATAATCCATTCAATCTCTTGAAACTTTGCCTTGGCCTCTTCATACTGTTTATTTTTGTAAAGCGACATCCCGTCTTTATATAGATTCTCGGCTTGGGCAGTTAATTCTTGCTCGCGCCTTTTTTCTTTATCTTCCAAATCTTTGCGCCATTGTTCTTTTGCTTTCTTTTGCGCCACTTCATCATCTTTTAATTTCATTTGGATTATTTTGTTCTGGTCATCCTCTATCGCCCTTTCAATCAACATCAAATAACTGCGTGTGGCTTTATGATCCGGAAACATTTCATCAACCCGGTCAAATTCGTCTTTCGCTGCCAAGTACTTTTTCTGCTTGTAAAAATTGACTCCCTTATTGTAAGCCTCTTCTACTTCCCGGGCGCTAAAACCACGCTCGACTTCCAAACTCTTTATTCTCTTTTTCTCCTCTTGAGTTAAAAGCTGATTTTCTTTACGCGACTTTTTGGCGCTATAATTCATGTAATCTTTCATTTCCGGATGTTCAGTAATCTTAATTGCCTTCTCCCAATATTCTTTAGCTTCTTCATATTTACCGGCATCCGAAAGGCTTGTACCTTTTTCGAAATATTCACGGGCCTTTTCTTCTCTTTGCTGATTTCTCCTTAACTTGGCCTGTTCTTTTATTTTCTTGTCAACTTGTTCAATTCTATCTTTGGAACGTCCGATTAAATCTTTCAAATTAACGATATACCCGTTTTTATCTTTGCTCTCTTTTAGGGTCTCTTCGCCTTTCTTATCAGCCTCTTGGGCGAATATGATTACTGGCAAGGCCATAAAGCTCGACGATAATATGGCCAAAGTTACTAAAAAACGCGATATATTTTTCATATGGTTTCCTTGTGATTTAATAAGTATATTCATTTTAATATATCTTATTTAATTTATAGGTTATTCTACCAAGGCTATTTAGCCTCTTCCATAATTTTCTCTAATATTTTCTTAGCTTTTTCGTACTGTCCATTCTTGTAATATTGGTCTGCCATGATTTTCATTTCTTTTAATTTTTCTTCTTTCTCAATACGCTTTCGAATATGCTCGGATGCTTCCTGCAGCATCATATCGCCGGCCATAATAATGTCACGGTATATTTTCTTTGACTCTTCGAAATCACCGGATTCTTTGGCTTTTTCGGCCAAGATAAAATAGTAATTTAATTCTTCAATTATCGGGCTATTTTCTTTTGCCAATTCTTCTCTAACCATAATCCAAGCCCAATTAAATATCTTTTCCTCAAGCCATTTCTTCCGGGCACGTTCTTTTTCTTTATCAGTACGGTCGTAGAGTTTCCCGGTCATCCTTAAAAACGGCCCTTGGGAAGTATAATCAAGCGAAGTTAAATCATCGTCGAATTGAGTGAAATTATAACCAACGCCCAATTGCATATACTCGCCTAAATTTCTTGCCGCCTCAACCAAGAAGCCTTTTTTCTGGTCTTGGGCTTCACGTTGTGTTAAGGTGCGATATTCGCCGCCTACCGTCCAATCTTTTCCAAATTTGTAATTTAATCGATGGACCATTAACCAGGTATGCGTTTTATTAAAATCAAAGCCTTCGACTTTTTCTTCCGCGATACGATAAGCAAATTTCTCGACAAATTGCCATCTATCATTAATATCATAAATTGCATCCATCGCCATTACATGCGCGCGTTCCTCCTCGACACTAGCCGTGTCTTCTTGCGAATCCGGGCCTTTTGATTCCAGATAAGTATAACGGCTGATTAAATTTAATTTGTCATTGTAAACCGGACGATAAGCACCTCCGACCATCATTTCCATATGCTCCGCCTCATTTATATCAGTAGTTAAATTTCTTGTTTTCGATAATTCCGCTTTTCCAAAAACCGTTAATTCATCATTAACCTTGCCTTCGGTGGCGTTAGAAACCAAATATTGTCTTTTATCTTGATCGCCTTTATCTAAGCGCACTTCCATCTTCGTCGAGCTTTTTAGGCTTCGGCCGGTTTCTTCGTTTTTATCGACATAAGCGGCCGCTACACTTAGTGCATCGCGGGTGGTTTGTGTCCCATTTAAGTTTTGGACATCGCCTTTTTCATAACTACCGGTAACTGCCCATTTATCATTGACATCTCCGGATAAACCAAAAATATTTGTATTCGACACTTCGTCTTTTCCTTCGGTATAGGCCTTGGTCAACGAACCTTCTAGCTTCTTACCCTCTTTCTCCCTGATCAAGCTATATTTATTGCCACTGGTATAAGAGTCAGCCTGTGTTTGGAACGTCTGTGAAGTTGCCATTTGCAAATCTTCAGCAATCTTTTTCTTTGTCCCAAAAGTATATGCCCTTATTTCACCGTCGGCTGATGAATCGCTTAAGACAAACTCCGTATCTAAATCAGTATCGACATCTATTTTTTGTGTTCCGCCCAAAGTAGCTGATGTTGTATGCGAGCCATCTATTGAGCCGGATAACCCTAAAGCCGTCCGCATGGTCGTATTTTCATCAACTTTATATTCCATACCAATATTGGAGCCGCTGTCCAAAGAAGAACTTGCGGTCTTATTTCCTTCTCTATCAACCGCTACAGTATAACCTCCGGTTAATCGGAATTTTTCATTCATATCCGCCGCAACATCCATCGAAGTAGAAGTTCCATCCTCCGCGATAACTTCCTTCGCCGATAATGTAACTTTGTCAGTCGGTTTAGCAGTTACCCCTAAAGTTGTTTGATCCGTACCTTCGCCCTGCAAAACTTTTTGCTGCTCGACAGAAAGAGTTACTTTATCGTTTAGGGCATAATCAGCCTTTAGTGCAATTGTATCGGTTTCTGTCGCGACGGAAGAATCAAATTCGCTTAAACGCTCGGTAACTTCTTTCTTCTGATATTCGGCAGTTAATTTTAATTTCTTCAAATCATGCATAACCTGCATCAAAGAAGTACTAGTTTTGACAGCCCCTAACTGTACTTGTGTCTGCAAATTTCCGTCGTCAATAAGCGACTGAATATCATGCCGGGCAATTAACTTTGTTTTTTCGCTAATATCATAAATAGCCTCAAACCCGGTTAGCTCCTTACCTTGCTGCGAAGTTGTTGACGTGGTTGAAAAATTGCTATCGATGTATTTATAATAACTATGAAAAGCAACCCTGTTAAAAAGTTTTGCATCATAACTAATTCCGTAAGCTTTGCCTTTAGCATCGTTATTGATGCCGAGTTCGGCAAAGGTCAATCCTCCGTCGGTTGAAGCAAATACAGACATTGCCTCAGAATCGCTTTCGGCATATTCTGCAACAACTTTCGCATCTTCACCCAAATGAATTGTCAAATCAGTTGCCCTTAAACCATAATCAACATTACTTTGTTTTTCTTTAACCAATGTTCCTCCCACCAAAATACTATCAGTTAAAGCTTGCTTTACCCTTAAACCCATATTAGCCTCATCGACTTCATCTGTAACGTCATACTCATAATCGGCCACGACATAAACTAAATTGCCATCTAACAAATCGTCAGAAACTATCGAATAGCTTTGGGCTATCATCGGGACAGGCAGCCAAAATATCATTCGGCCTGATTCATAATCCAACTCATAGTCAGAACCTTCCAGCATTTCTTTTTCAGACAAAACGAGTCCCGTAATACCATCCCTAACCTGGACTTTAACTTTATCCGAACCCGCAATAATATCTTTATGCTTTAAATAATAAAGCGACCCGCCGGTAGCTAAATATTCGACATGCGCAGCCTTTTGTTGCGCCTGCGCACGGAATAAAACCGCCTTGGAAACAGCTTCGCCATATTTTGTCCGGCTCAATGACTCAAAATCAAGTTTTGCCCCGAATAAACTACGCGAATATTTTCCGAATTCAGTATCATCAAAGCCGACACTATAGTTACCCCACAAAGCTGAGGACTTATCCCATTCGACAAGAAGATAGAGCTTTCCTTGAGTATCGGTCGCCGAATAATTAAGTTCCGAGTTATCGCCATATACCGGATAATATTCATCTTCGTCAATATACTTAAAGATGTCTTTTTGCTGCCGTTCCGAATCAAAGCTTGATGTTACTAAATACTTTCCTTTTATTTTACCTTTCAAATAATATGCCAGCTTCCCGTCTACATAGAAGCCTTCTTTAAACTTCTTATCCTGCTCGACAGGCTCAATATTTCCGGTATTAATTTTATATCCGACCTCAGCGTCACCCATTCCAACAAAGAACAAATAATCCTCACCCACACTTACTTTCTTCGAGTAGGTACTTAACTGATTGCCGTTTATTTCATCTACTTGAGCTTGCCCGTCAACGACGCTCGCCACATCTTCTTTGGCTTGCGCAGACTTCCCTAAATCTTCCTGCACCAAAATATCATAGTCACCATTCGGCAGAATTATCTCTAACCTTGATTTTGTCGGATAACTAACTAACTCTCTGTTCTCCAACAAATCTTTAGCAGTCAAAGCCTTCTTCTCGACAATCGGGACATCGGCAAACATTTTACCGTCTTTCATAACGGTTATACCCTGAATTTTAGTCGTAAGTTTATCAATATAAATTGTTTCTCCCTGCACATTAATATTTTGGACATTAACATTATTAACAATATCATTATCATCCGCCCATTTAATATAATTCTGTTTTTCTTCTTCGGTTACTTCTAAATATTCTTTTAAAGCTTCTTCCGTGTCAATTTTAGTGAAATTAATATCTTTGGCTTTAGTTTCATCGCTCCGGCCCGCACCATCTTCAACGGTAAGCCGGTATTCATACTGCCAACTGGTATCAATTAATTTACCTTGGGTATCTTTTCCATCCCAGTAAATCGGATCAAAAATATTCAAACCATCTCCTTCAAATCTTTTTATCACCTTCTTTCTCGGCTTATCTAAGATATCTAGTTTCCATTTCTTAATAAACGTAGCATAATTAGTAAAGTTTCTAAACTCGGCTTTTCTAGCAAAAGCATCGTTGTACAAAGCAATCGTCTCTCCGTATAGACTCGTGTTCAAACGGGGTTTTGGCCGGTCTTTATTTTGCGAAATATTAACCTTGCGGTTGAAAAAGTCGGCATCTTGATTAGGCTCGATTTCACCCTCAATATTAACTCCAAAATTAACTTTTAACATCATGCCTGGAGTTACATTAACAACTACAACTTTATCGGTCGTCAAATAACTTCCTTCCGGCAATGTCCTTTCATCAAGCCTTAAAAGATGCCGCCCGGGGATAATAGAAGGAATATGGAATTGCCCGTTGCTATCAGTCCTAACGATTGTGCCATCTTCCATAACAATACTTACATTTCCGATTGGTTCTTCTTTATACATTTCGCCGTCTTCATAAATATATTCCGGCTTATCTTGTATACCATTTTCATTTTTATCGAAGAAAACTTTTCCAATTAATGTTCCCATGTCAAATAACGGATCAAGGACTATTTTAACGGTTGCCCTAGAAACATTTGAAAGATATGTTCCGTCGGCATATTGGGCGTAAGCCTTGTTTTCATATTCCCCCGGAGTAACACCCGAACCGATTATTAATTGATACTTAAGAGTTTTTGTTTGCCCGGCAGTAAAATCTCCGATATCAAACACAATCGGACGGCTGGATGATGGGTCGGCTATCGGAACACCATCAAGAGTTACTCTGTTCTCTATATATTTAAACCCGGGCGGTATTAAATCTTTCAGGAAAACATCAATAATAGTAGCCCTGGCTTTACTTTCCATTAAGACAGTATAGGTAACAACCTCACCGATCCGGGCTTCCTTTTTGTTCGCTGTTTTAATAATGCGGATAATGTTGCCCGTTCCATCTACTGGATGGTCAATATTTAATACTGAAACACCTATGGTAAAATCCTCCCCGTCCGATCCGGGAACACATATTGATCGGCCGTCAATTGTGTTGCATCCGGCCTGGCTAAAATCCGATACAGAAGAAGGATAGTTATACCCAGCGGCATTGATACGGATATAATAATCACCGTCGTCGCAAACAAAACTATAAAATCCATCAGCTAACGTAGTATAGGGATTTGTATCGCTTGCATCCAAATCAACTCCCGGGACTGCCAGCTGATCATCGCTAGCACGATAAATAGAAACTTCTGCCCCCTCAATTGGATTATCTGTTATTGAATCAAAAACGATTCCATAGGGCGCTGTTAATTTAACAGTAACAATATGGCTCGCAACGTTCCCAATCGTGACTGAAATATAATTTGTCCCACGAGGAAGAGCAGTTGTAAGAGTTATTGAGAATTCGCCGTAACCACTTCCTAAATCTGCCCCAACATTGCCATTCCCCACATCCGCCAACAACAAGTTTCCTTCTTCATCATTAGCTAAAATAGTAAAAGCCGCTCCCGGCGCGCCGTACCCTTCTATAGTCGGCGTAGAACCAATGACAACATCACCGTCTTCATGCGAAGTTATAACCGGGACATCCTGATAGGCCGGATTAAGTTGAACATTAATAATTATCGAACCACCTTCTAATAATCCAATCTTCGGAGTAATAACGTTAGCGCCTTCGGCATAAGCATCCCCTTCGCTTACTTCAACCCGGAAGTTTCCGTTTGCATCCGCATCAACCTCAGCAACTTGGTTATCATCTTCATCAAAAAATGTAATATGATCTCCCGGGTCGGCCGAACCAATTATCGTAGGCGTTGTGTCAACAACCTCGCCATCTCCCGGAGCACTTATTGCCAAGGTCCTAAATACCCAATGCGGTTGAGCTTCTCCGTCATCATTATTTACCCCGTCAGTACAGCTAAAACAGACAACATCATTAACCAACACCTCGCCATCATTAACATTTAAAAATTGCACTGATTGGGAAGCTGTGTTAGTTTGCAAATTCCATCTCTGATTTCCAGAATCATCCGATCTCAATGTAATTAAAGTACCCGTTGTTCCCTTAACATCTAAATCGTTTTCAATAATTTGTGTCGAGAGTGATTCAAACGTCAATATTTTTGACGGTATAACACAGGTAAAATCATGAAATGTATTATTTCCTGAAATTATTGATTCAGCTGTTGTATCAAATGTTATTTCTCCATCATTATCCTGGAAAGTTCCGCCTCCGGACGAATCAAAATTACCAGCAACAGTAAAGGTTTGTCCGCTAGCCGGAGCAGTAAATGTTCCGCCATTTAATACGATATTACCATTTGCATCGACATTACCGGCGGAGGCGTTAAAACTGCCGTTTGTGACAGTTAAAACTCCTGCTTGAGTCAGTGAAAATGTTGAGGTAATAACATTGCCGTTTGTGACAGTTAACGCACCATTAACATTGATATTTCCTTCAAATGTAAAATTATCTAATCCAGATGCATTATTAATAACCAAGTCATAATAATCAATTGAACTGGCAGAAATATTCTGAATTATAAAATTATCAACACCCGCGTCACCGTCACCAATGTATCTAAATGTGCCGGAACCGGTATCCGTGTTTTCAATTGTTACATTCTCACTGCCAATTAAAATAATCGTTCCATTACTTGAAAGGGTATCATTAATGTCTAGACTTTTACCGTCTAAAGTTACAGTAACGCCTCCGGCATTTGCCTGATCAATTGTCAGGTTCTCAATCTCAACATTTGTTGCAAGAACAGGATAATCATTAGCTCCAACATTCGGAACAATTGCTGTATCAGGAACATAAGGAACCATACCCAAATCCCAGTTTCCTGGCGTATCCCAATCATCTGATAGATCTCCCTGCCAAGTCATCGTCGCTGAACCAAAGAGCCAGTTTTGATAATTGGTCCCTTCATCAGAATATCTCGCAACCAAAGTCATGCCACCCGAAGCATTTGAGTTAGCAACAGAAACATATTCAATCGCCTGCAAACCTCCGGCTAAAAGAGATATAGCAGCCTGGTTTGCCGGTAAAGCTCCCGGGTTATCGCTGGTTAGGCTAAGAAGATAGTCTTCCGTCCCTTTTAGAGTTAAGGTACATCCGCTTGCAAACGATTGTGTTGAAGCAGTTGTAAAGGTAAGCGTAGCTGTTGTCGCCGCGGGAAGAGTTTTGTTAAAGCTGCAAAAAGCGGTATTTTCATCGCCTAGAATACTTTGATTACCCCCGTCAAGAGTCAAGGTTCCGGAATTATGCGTAAAGGTTGCATCGCCAGAATGAGTAAAGTTTCCGGCCAAAGTAAAAGTATGCGTATTATTAGGTGCAGCAAAAGTACCATTAGTGTTCAGAGTAAGGTTTCCGTCAATATTAAAATCCGTATCAGCTGCATTCAATGAGGCATTAGCGCCAACAATTGACACACTGCCGAGGACAGAAAGGTCATTGGAATTAGTTGTTGGATTAAGGCCTCCGGAGGTAATTGATAAATTTCCTCGAATAGTAAGGTTTTGGCCAGCAGCGACCACAAAGTTATCTGGGTTTACAGTTGAGGCAATTTCGACATTGTAATAATCATTAGCCCCAAAATCAGGGATAGTGATATTTTCACCCGCAGTGCCGTCTCCATCGCCAACGAATCGAAAAGTACCGGAATTCGGTGCACCATCAGGATCAAGGGTCGCGATTGTTACTGTCTGATTTCCGTCTAATATTATCGTACCATTCGTTTGGTTATCTAATGTTCCGGTCAATACCATATTAAAATTATTTAAA
>JAKLDK010000058.1 GCA_022703565.1 Candidatus Omnitrophota bacterium | reverse complement strand
GTATTCCTTATACTATTACGACGGTTGCGGGCGGAGTTGCTACAACCGAGGTGCGTTTTGTCGAGCCGGGAATAAGATTAAAAATTACCCCTTCAATTATTGATAATGATTTTGTGGTAGTTAAAATCGAGCCCGAGGTTAGCTATATCTTTGCTTTTCGCGGTCCAGCGGATGAATACCCCTGGGTTAAGACTCGTAATGCCACCGCCTTTGTCCGGGTTCAAAATAAACAGCCATTTGTTTTAGGTGGGCTTTTGAATCAAGAAGATAAAAAGAATTTTTATAAAGTCCCGATTTTAGGAGATGTTCCTTTGTTGGGTAATTTGTTTAGTTATAAAAAACATACAGTTACAGATTCAGAGTTGATAATTACCGTAACTCCTTTTATTATTAACAATAATCCGTGATATTATTCTTGATTTATAAGCAATAAAATTATTCTGCCAATGACCGCATCTCGGGGATTAAACGATAATTTAAAACTATCCTAAGGAATTATTAATGAAGCCGATGATGAATAATCCCAAAGCGTTCACTTTGACGGAAGTACTAGTAAGTATGCTAGTCGTTGTTATTATAGGTGCCGCTAGCTGGAGAGCGGTCAGTGTCTTAAGCCCATCCTCTGAAGTAACGCTAAATCGTATCAAAGCCGAGAATTTAATAACTAAAAGCCAGGAAGAAGTCCGCCGGGTTTCCCAGAATTTATTTGACCGACTGGAAACATGTGATTTTACTGAAACGAATACCTGCGGTTTTGTTGATACCACAGTTCAATTTCCGGAATTTGTGCGGACCCTTGTTGTTACTCGTGAAGGGACTGCCGAGTTTAAACGCGTTAATATTACCGTTTCCTGGAATGAATTTGGTACTACGAAAATATTAGATTCGGTTATGCTATTGTCTCGTCCGCCGGAACCTTTACCCGGTAATCTTATCGGGATGGTCCGAGACCGAACAACAAATGCTATTCTGGGCAATGTACAAATAATGTTAAGAGATGCCGGCAGTTCTGATTCGTCTACCACAGTATCGGCTGGTGCTACTCTTCCTAGGCCGGATGGAAAAGAAATTAATTATGATTTTGCCGAGCAGGGTACCGGGCGTTTTCTTGTTAAAGCCGGGACATGGCGGTTAACCGCGTCTCGGGCAGGGTATATAGATTTTACTCTTCCGCAGGATATTATAATTGCATCAAATGAAGAACAGCAAATTGATTTTACAATGGAGTCACAACCTACTAGCGCTCACATTTCCGGGCGGCTCGTTCATGCTTTAAACGGCAGCCAGCTTAATTTCTCTAATTATTCGGTGATTCATTTGTATGAAGCCGGTACACCAGTGAACCAGAAGGTCGGCGGCGGTAGTTTTAATTTTGAAGTAACTTTTAGCGATAGTAATCAGCGGTGTTTTACCTTAGCGACGATGAACGCATATAAATCGGCTTTTGCTGGTAATTTTGCATGTACTTATCATTTTCAAGCCGCGGGATGGTCGTCTTCGGTTGTAGGTGTTAGTGGAATAAATTGTTCAAACCCTTGGGTGGGGAATGCCTCCAGTGACCGCATATGCGTGAATCCGGGAGATAATCTAATTACGGATATTCCTTTGGTCGGAGTTCCAACTGCGACGATTAACGGTTATGTTTTAAACAGCAATGGCGCTCCAATTGCTGGCGCGGATATTCTAGTTAGATGGCACGATAATACTTCTTGGCCCAGCCAGCCAATAGGCCAAACCAACGCTTCGGGGTATTATGAAGTTATTGTTCCGTCGGAACAAGATATGTTTGCTAATTCTACCAGCAATTATGTCCGTCTTAGGGCGCAGATTAATGTCCCGATAACTCGATGTTGTAGCGAGCCTGGTTCAGAATTACGCCAAAGTGTGATATTGCAAGTCGGGCCGCTTTATCAGGGCAATATTGTATCAAGGAATATGGTTATTAATACTAACCCTGGAGTATTAACTTGCGGCAATGCTCAAGGTAATATTATTGATGATAAAGTTCAAACCAATGTTCCCGGAGCCGGTGTTGTAATCTCAAGCCTTACTCGGACGACGGATGGCGGCGGGGCTTATGTTTTTCAATGCAATGAGCCATCTTTGGGGTATCGCCTTCCGGCTGGTGCTGCGCAATTGACAGCCGCACATAATAGTTACTATTCTTATTCAACTGCCGGAAATTCTTGGTATACAGCTAGCGGCCCGATTACTATTGTCGGCGCGCAAAATACAGTTGTGCCGGAAATAGGACTTTGGCCGAGAGGGTTAGGAAATATTACCGGTACAGTTCGTAACGCGGGTAATAATC
Source organism: Candidatus Omnitrophota bacterium (assembly GCA_022703565.1). Classification (GTDB taxonomy): domain Bacteria; phylum Omnitrophota; class Gorgyraeia; order Zapsychrales; family Zapsychraceae; genus JADFZM01. The sequence goes on along the minus strand of JAKLDK010000058.1, from coordinate 8,545 downwards.
TTCCGCTTTATGGAATTCCAGTTGTGCTTAATCTGGGAATAGGAGGAACGCGTAGCGCAGTAACGAATAATAGCGGAGTGTATTCTTTTAACAATGTTTCAGAAACATGGCCGCCGAGCGAGGTGTTAGGGAATATTAGGTATCAGCAAACAGTGCATAACCATTTCTTAAGCGTTGCGGTTTCTGATAATTATGAAAGTTATACTGGTAATCAATTTACATTAAATGCCGGGGAGAATAGGACGGAAGATATCATCCTTATTCCTCGCGGAGGGCTTTAGTTGAAATTTAGTAAATTAAGAATAAATGAAATGTTTTTTTTATTTCCGAATAAACGGGCCGGTTTTACCCTGGTTGAAATGATTACTGTTTTGGCTATTCTTGGCATTACGATAGGTTTTTTTTACACGGGTTTTTCGTTAAACTGGGAGACCATGGATCATTTTATTTCCCGTGCTGATTTAGGCCAGGAAATGGATTTAATTATGGATAAAATCGCGGAGGACGGGCGTTTTGCCCGGCAAATTGATGTTTCCTCGGACAATAATACAAAAGAAGCGGAATTTATTGATCCGGATGGTAATTCCTTGGGTGTTTATGCGATAAATAATGCCGGAGAATTAATTCTTACTCGAGGAAATAATAATTATATTCTTTCTCCCAAAGTTGATTTCTTAAATTCTAATTTTGAAAAGAACGGAAAGGCTGTGGTTTTTACTTTAGCTTTGACTGATTTAGTTTGGAATAAACAAGTAAATTTAAGTTCGGCAATAGAGATTTTTCCGCGCAATTAATATGAAAAATTCACGTGATAATAATGGCTTTGTTTTAATAGCGAGCATCCTATTAGTTTTGTTTTTAGGCATTCTTTTGGGAACAGCTATTTCTCGCAGTGATATGCAATTAAAGGAAAGCCTGGCAAGGTTGTCTTCTCAGAAAGCTTTTTATGCGGCGGAAACAGGGCTGCAAAAAGCAATCTATGGAATTCGACGTAATCCACAATGGCGACCGGGACAAGCCGGCCAGCCCGCTATTATCGACGAGCCGTTAAGGGTTGGCAATGATGATGTTTCCGAAATATTAGGGTATTATAGCATCGAGATTCAAGACGCACCTGTTTATCAAACATTCGATTCCGTTTGGGTTAAAACCATTGGCAAAGATCCGGGTGCGCCTGCCTCCCAGATAACACGTTCTGTTTTAGCCCGTGTTATCATCGAGAATCCCGCGGCATTCTTTGTTTCCACCATGGGGGATTTACATATTAACAGCGGTTCAACTTTTGATAGTGATGTTTTAGGAAAAGATATTTTCTTCGATGTTAATGATGCTCTTAATCCGCCTAATCTAAGGTGGATTACAGTCAATGGCGATATTTTTTATCTTAGCAATGTTTATGGGGCTGACGACCCTTATGTAAATATTACCGGAGAGAGCATCAATTCGCCTTTAATTACTTTTGCCGGAGTAGACATTGACCGGTACCGCACAATTGCGCAAGATAATGGCCGGTATGAAGCGGGAGATTTTTCTTGGAATGATGATATTAATATCGCAGGTGTGGGGTCAGCCAATGGTTTGGTTTTTGCCGAGGGAGATATCCATATATCCGGAGAGATTCAAGATTCAATGTTGTTTGTAGCGGGAGGTAATGTTTATATTAACGGCGATATTGTTTCCTCCGACCCTAATCCTGCCACTGCTCCGCAGTTGGGCCTTTTAGCGAAAAAAGATGTTCTTATTCCGGCTAGTGCTCCGGCGGATATCAATATAGAAGCTTTTATAATGGCTGATGGCGATACCGGGTCTTTGGGTGGAGTTTTTTTAGCTGAAGGGCCAAAGAATACAAAGAATATTATTAATTTCAACGGAGCAATGGCTCTGCGCGGACAAAATGTTCGTACTGCCGCGGATTTAAATGTTTATCAAATTCGCAATTATACCTATAATCTTCAATTACGGCAAAACCGAAAAATACCTTTTTTGCCTTTTATTGCCAATATTGTATATTGGGAAGAAATAAATCCGCAGGAGCCAATTCCAGAATAATCTGGCTATCTTTTCTATAATGTTTTATACTTGCACTTATGAAAAACATTAGAATAATAACCGCAATAATATTTAGCTTATGGATTAGTTTTGTTTCGGTTGTCTTCTCCAACGCTTCTCCAAAAGTCAAAGTTGAAGGCCGGAATTTGATGGTTGATTTCGACGGGAACTTGGTTTATGAGAGGTATATCATTAAAGGTACCGGTTATTCGCCTTATCCTATTGGACGTCGTCCGGCGGATTGGGGGCAAAATATTTTCTCTGATTCAGGAATTTATAACCGTGATTTACCAAATATGCAAAATATGGCTGCCAATACTGTGAGGATTTGGAAAGGCGATGATACTGAGGCTGAGTCAAACGGACAAGACCGGGCAAAATTAACAACTGCTTTCTTAGATGCGGCTGACGCCCGAGGGATAAAAGTTATTGCCGGTTTTTGGATCCAGCCGAATTATCCGTGGTGTAACGTAAATCATCTCGAATGGCAAATTCCCGAATATCTTGACAATCAGAATCCTAATTACGCGAATGCCCGCACGCAAATCAAAAATAAATTTAAAACTTATGTAAATACTTTTAAAAATCATAATGCCATACTTTTCTGGTCGATAGGCAATGAAAACAATCACGCGATTCCGGCAGAATATAACGGCCGGACGGACTTTTTAGCGGCGTGGTATTCTTTGGTCAATGAAATGGCTTATGAGGCGCATAAGGCTGAATGCCCGACATATCCGAGCAATTGCAATGATTATCATCCGGTTGCGGTTGTAAATGGCGATATCAATACTATTGGTGTTTCTAATTATGGCTCAATGGATAATTTGATGACGCATTTAAACATTTGGGGTGCGAATGTATATTATGGAAATTCTTTCGGGCAGATGTTTGATAATTTTGCCGCGAAAACTACAAAACCTTTATGGCTATCCGAATATGGTACAGATGCTTATTTTTCAATTGACCCGTATAATCCGGAAGTCGGTTATGAAGACGAGGAAACACAAGCGAGTTGGGTCGGTACACTTTGGGACCAAATTATAAAAAATAATGATGTTTGTATCGGGGCAACGTTAATGGAATATTCGGATGAATGGTGGAAGGCTAATTCGGATTGGGCGGAAGATTATGTGCATAATTACAACGGATTTGGCCCGACGGATACAGGCTGCCCTTTAGATGGAAATCCTGGTTGGTATCCGCCTTCGGCTGATAATTATTTTAATGAAGAATGGTGGGGAATAATGAGCATTGTTGATAACGGCGCAAATCCGGATATTCATAACCCCAGAGAAGTTTATACAAGTTTGCAAAATAGGTTTGAATGCAATGAAAATAACGGTGGGATTTATTATGCCGGGCCGGATAATTATAAAAGCTGCGACGGGATGAGCTCAGCTTGTTGCTCAAATCCGTATTTGAAATCAAAATATGGTAATTGTGTGGCGAGTTGCGGAGGTGGATGTTTTTTAGCCGATACGCTTGTATTAATGGCGGATGGAACAATAAAGCCAATCCAAAAGATAAAGGCCGGGGATAATATTTTATCTTATAACGAAGAAAAAAAAGGAATTGAGACCGCCCAGGTAACTCAGCTATTAACTCATCCTAAAGAAAACGAATATCTGATTATTAATAATTCTCTTAAAGTCACCGCGATTCATCCGGTTTTAAGTGATGGTGAGTGGAAACCGATCGGTCAATTAAAAGTTGGCGATAATTTAACTAATGTCGATGGCAAGAATATTAAGATAGAAACAATTGAGAAGATAAACGCACCAGTAGATATTTATAATTTTGAAGTCGAGCCTAATCATACCTATGTAGTTAAAATGGGTAATGAGAATATAATTGTCCATAACCGCAAGTTGAATTTTACTATAGCGGTTGACGGCAATGGTTCAAATTATTAAGAAAATATTTGAATCTTCGCCTATCTTTGCAATAATAAATAAAGTTTAAATGTTGTTTTGGCGATGGAGTTCGCCATTAACCGCCATAAAGGGCTGATAACTCCTACTTAATAGAAAGGATTATCAGCTATGTCTAAGATTTTATTTGTAGCTTTTGGTGGAGCTATTGGGTCGGTCCTTCGTTATATCGCTTCCGAACTAGATTACAATTTCGCTAAGCTGCATATTATGTTAAGCACAATGATTGTTAATACTTCCGGGTCTTTAATTATCGGATTTTTATGGGGATTATTTGAGCGAGTTGATATTTCACCAGGGATGCGCGCGTTTATTTTTATCGGCATTTTAGGCGGATATACGACATTTTCTTCTTTTAGCTTAGAGAATCTGCATCTTTTAAGAATCGGGAATTACAAGCTGGCAGCAATCAATATACTTGTAACAAATATTTTAAGCCTTATATTTGTTTTTTTGGGGTTTGTAATCGCGAAAGTTATCATAAGTTTTCTTAAAACGAGCGTATAATTATAAGATAAAATAAAACTCCACATATTCTTATTGATATTCAATTCTTTTGAATTATCTTGCGCCAACAAGGCTTCAATATTATAATCACATACAAATTATATTTATATTAAGAACAATATTATGCTTAAAAAAGAATATCGACATATCGTTTTAGAGGCATGCCGGGAAGATGCCGTAGAAGAAGACATTACGACTAACCTTATTATTCCAAAAGCTAAGCGTTCGCAGGGGAAAATGGTTTTTAAGGAGGAGGGCGTCCTTTGCGGGGTCAAGGTAGCTAAGTATGTATTTCGTTTGTTGGACAAACAAGCCAAGTTTATCGAACACTTTCATGACGGCGATATTGTTAAGAAAGGCCAAACAGTTTTAACCATTAAAGCCAAAACCCGGGCGCTTTTAACCGGCGAAAGGACTGCTTTAAATTTCATTTCCTATTTATCCGGGGTTGCGACTAACACTAAGAAATATGTTGATGCGGTTAAGCCTTATAAAGTTAAAATCCTTGACACTAGAAAAACAACTCCGGTTATGCGTCGCTTGGAGAAATATGCGGTTAAGTGTGGCGGAGGGACAAATCATCGGATTAATTTAATTGATTTTGTATTGATAAAAGATAATCATCGGATGGCAATTGCCAACCAAGTTAAATGTTTGTCTGAAACTATAAAATTCTTTCGAAAAAGGACCAATAAGCTTATTGAAATTGAGGTTGATAATTTCGACCAATTAAAGCAGGCCTTGAAAGCTGACCCGGATATTGTGATGCTGGATAATATGAATGTGGCTCAGATTAAAAAGGCAATTCAGATCACCCGGAAAATTAAGGGCAATAAATCTCCGATTTTAGAAGCTTCGGGTGGAATTAACTTAAACAATATTCGCGATATCGCCCGGACAGGTGTTGACCATATCTCTGTCGGGGCTTTAACTCACACTCACCGGTTTATAAATATTTCAATGGAGTTTGTAAGCTAAATGAAAAGAAATGCCGCTATTTTGATCTTGGCCATGTTTTCTTTGCAATATATTCTGCTTGGCAATGTTTCCGCCCAAGAAATTGCGGAAAAAGAACAAACCCCCGCGGTTGTTGTTAATAAGAACGGATTTAATACTTCAAACATTATTTTTGATGATAAGACTTTGATTGAAGGTTATACCCGCCAGTATAAGGGATTAACAAAAGAAATTTTGCTGGAGATGATAAAAGATGATACCTTAAGCCCTTATCAAAGCGCGGCGGTTATTATTGTTTTTAAAGAGGATTTTGCTGATGAAGTTGTGGGGAGGGAAAAAGTTGTTTTTGAAAAATTCTTATTACGAAGGATGGACCGTACTGACGCGGCGTTTGTTCATGTTGAGATATTGCACGCTTTATGCATTTTAGACCGGTATCGTTATTTTGCTTATTCGACCCGGGCTTTAATCCAAAAACTTGACCACTATAATGCTACTGTAAACGAAATGGCTTATAACAATTTGAACAATATTATTGAGCGCGGTCAAAATCGCGCCAGAGAAGCCAGGATTATATTTGATATGATTAGAAAAATGTTGTTTTTGTCTCGCAAAAAAATAGCGACGATAAATGAGGCCGGACCGAGATTGAGCCGAAAAATAAAATTATTACGTGGTCGATAAAAGTTTTAGGAACGGATGAATTAAATAGGTTGCCAAAAGAAGTTCTACACCTCTTGTAGAAAAATAATATGAAAATCAATAAGAGCAATTGGATAATTTTAATAATTCTTACGTTACTCAGCTTTTATGTTTGGGTGAAATTTAGCTATCCGCAGTTAGCTTTTGTTAATTTGTCGGTTGATCGGAAAGAAGCTTTGCAGCTGGCCGATCAATTCCTTAGAAACAACAATTACGATACCTCCGGTTATAAGAAGGCTGTTATTTTTGGCAATGAATCGAACGCTACCCGCTATATTCAAAAGAATTTAGGTTTTAAAGGCCTAAAAGAATTTATTCTGAAGCATAATTACGACTTGTTTTTTTGGAAGGTAAGATACTTTAGGGAAAACGAAAAAGAACAGTTTGTTGTTTCAATTAGTTCCTCAACCGGGCAGGTAGTAGCATTTTCGCATTTGATTCACGAAACAGAATATCGCCGCCCGATAGATAAAGAAGAGGCTCAAAAAAAGATTTTGGATTTTTTCTCAGCTCAATTCGGGTTTAATGTTGATGAATATAAAATAAAAACCGATTCCGCCCAGAATTATGATAACCGCAGCGAATATTCATTTACCTGGCAAAAGAAAGATGTTGATATTCCTTGGAGCAGCGAGGAAAATTCGGGGACAGGAAAACTCTTAACCGGAGGTATTGTCGCCGGTGATGAAGTGCGTTATTTCTCTTATAATTATTTTGAAATTCCTGACAAGTTTGAGCGGTATCTCGCCGAAAAAGAAGTGGTTTCGCAAAATATTTCGACCGTAGTTAGGGTATTCCATTTTTTGTTTTTTATTGGGGCAGTATTTTATATTGTTATCCGGCGGAATCATTTGGCAATGCATATGACGAAGAGTTTTTATATCGGGATAACAGCCATATCTTTTATCGCGTCATTATTAACTACTGCGAATAATTATGAAATGGTCCTTTTTGGTTATGCAACCACGTCCCCATTTAATTCGTATTTGATTAGGTTAATTATTAACACTATATTAAGCGCTCTTTTATTTACGGTCGCTATTTTAATGCCGAGTTTAGCTGGTGAGTCACTTCATTTTGAAGTTTTTCGCCATCGCAAAGAAGGCGGATTTCTGCATTATGTTAATTCAACTTTTTTCTCTCGCAACGTAACAAAGCTTGTTCTTATCGGCTATCTGTTATGCGTTATTATGCTTGGCATTCAGTCATTATTGACTAAAATTGGGCAACAGTATTGGGGAGTTTGGGTTGAGCATACGATGATGGGGCAGCTCTCAACTTCTTATTTACCTTTTCTAGCAGCTTTTGCGATAGGATATAAGGCCAGTTTTTCGGAAGAATTTATGTATCGATTGTTTGCCATAAGCTGGGGTAAAAAAATATTAAAAAGTACTCTTTTTGCTGCTTTAATTGCCTCGATGGTGTGGGGTTTTGCGCATAGCAATTATCCTGTTTATCCAATGTGGTTCCGCGGAGTTGAAGTTACCTGTTTGGGGTTGTTATTGTCTTTTATTTATTTAAGATTTGGTATTATTCCGGTAATTGTTGCGCATTATTTGTTTGATGTTTTTTGGAGTACTTCCGGGTATTTATTGGGGAAAAGTATTGCTTTTGATTATTATTCTGCGATTTTTGTTTTGGCGATTCCGCTTATTTACGCAGTTATTGCGTTTTTCTTAAATAGAGTTGAAATTGAAGGAAAATTAGAATGGCGCTTAAATAAACATCAGCTTTATAATTTGCAAGTGCTAAGGGAATATCTGCATGCTCATCCCGAATTATTTAAGAACAAAACTAAACGTGAATTGAAAGATGAAATAATTTTGCATGGCTGGGACGTGGCGGTTGTTGAGATTGCTTTCAAGGAGATGGTTTAAATGCTGTTGCCAAAATTTACATATTATGCTCCGGAAAAACTTGATGAACTTTGTAAGCTATGTTTAAAGGTAAAAGATTACCGGCTTAAAGCCGGCGGGACATTTCTTGTTAATAATTTAAAAGCCTTGAAAAGAAGAGAGGCGAAAACTCCGGCTAACATTATCAGCCTATATAAAATTGCCGAATTAAAGGGTATTGAGAAGAATAAAGACAGTGTGGTTATTAAGGCGATGACGACATTAACCGAAACGGCCGAGTCGAAGTTAATTGTTGATAACCTGGCGGTTATAAAAAAGGCTTGTTTAAAAGTCGGGACGACTCCAATTAGAAATATGGCGACAGTCGGAGGGAATTTGGCTTCGCGTTATGTCTGGACGGAACTTCCGGCAGTTATGATTGCTCTTCAGGCAAAATTCAAATTTATCGGGGCAGATAAAAAAGCTGAAATTATTTCCGCTGAAGATTTTTATAAAGAAGCGGCTAAAACCGATAAGATTCTAGCCGAAATAATTATCCCC
>JAKLDK010000057.1 GCA_022703565.1 Candidatus Omnitrophota bacterium | reverse complement strand
AAACAATAATATAAATCAAAAAAACTATAGTAGCTGCTGAAAAAACCGCTAAATACTGCCGATTATGAACATAAGAAAAAAACTTTACCCGGCTTTCGTTAAAACCCGAGCCTATTACTCTTAATCTAAAAATCTGGACCACAACTCCCAGAATTACCGGCAAGAGCGCCCAAATAAAATTCTTTAGCTTATTTTTTTGCGAAAAATCGCTAATAATAATTAAGCTCACAATAAATAACAAACTAAAGGAGCTAATGATTCCGGGGATTTTGATTAGAACAGCAACCATTGACATGACACTAGCTAAAACAATCTTTCTGTTAATTAAGAAATACGCGCTTAGAAACACAAAGAACAAATTAGTCATCTCCATGTTCATTAGCTCTAGCATGCACTGAAATATCGGCTCGAATAAAAGCATAAGGCTACAAAATATTGCCATTCTATCGTCGAAAACTCTTCTCGATAAAGAATAAAACAGAGCCAATATAACTGCAGCAAAGAAAAACATAACTAAATGGATTACTACAATAAAAACTTGCGGATTTCTGATAAGAGACATCAGGGCAGCAATAAAATACGGGAAAATGGACCCCGGGTAAACTTGCGCCCCTCCTACCATTGGATTTTGGTGCAATAAACCGCTTATATTAAAATTATTTTTATAAAGCCATAATATATCGATAAAAGGGCCGTTAATTGCCTCTCCATACGGCGGATAGAATAAAACTTTAAAGCGGGTTATAAGAAGGAAAATAAAGACTGCCTGGCCGAATTGAACAACCGTTGCCCCAGGCATATAAACAAGAAGGAAACTTAGAAATAAAATTCCGCTGAGAATAGATTTTATCGGGCCAAAAAATTCATTCTCAACATTGCCGATATAATATCCTAAAGATTCATTTGCTGCTGACCCGGAAAGCCTATTTAACAAATCAAACTTTTGCGCTTCAAACCATCCGGTGATTATTTTGTCGCTATATACATCCAAATAAAAATATGCTGCGGCCAATAAAATAAAAATGATCCAGAATATTACTTTCTTATTTCTTTTGGATATAAACATTAATTAGAATTATACTTACTGATAGCTTAAAAGTTTGTTTTTCTAAATTCGTCCATCAGAATTATTGATTCGGCAATTTCTTTCATGCTCTTGCAGGAATCCATACTTTTTTTATGAATTAGGCGGTAGGCGGAATCTTCATTTAACCCATTCATGGTCATCAAAATCCCTTTTGCCCGTTCAACCAGCTTTCTAACCTCAAGGGCTTCTTTAGCTTTTAAGGCTTCTTCCATGAGTTTCGTGTTTTCAATAGCAACCGCCGCTTGATTAGCTACCATTTGCAGGGCAGCAATTTCTTCGTCGGTAAATTCATGCGGTTCTTTAGTATAAATATTAATTACGCCTGTTGATTTTCCTTTAAAAATCATGGGAACAGCCAGCATTGAAGTTAATTTTTCTTTAATAGCTAATTCACGATAAGCATATTTCTTTTCTTGGGCTACATCATATACAGTCAAAGGTTTTCCGGATACAACAACCTCTCCGAGCAAACTTTTATCTACCTTTATATTCGGCTTTTGTTTATAGTCAGAGCTTAAACTCTGCGTGGCTTTTATCGCCAACTCTTTTCTTTTTTCATCCAACAACATGATCGAACATATTTTAGAATTAAGCATTTCCGCAGTAACAACCACAATAAGGTTTAATATTTCATCTAAATATTTTTCCGAGGTGATGGTCTTGCTAACAGTCATCAAGCTGTCAAATTTAACAGCCTTATCTTTCACCTCTTTATATAACCGGGCATTTTCAATAACACCACCGACTAATTTGCCGATTGAAGATATCGTATTAATTGTATTCTTGGTATAAGAATGAGCTTCTTTGTGCTGGACGTTAATAACGCCGATGGTTATTCCTTTATATATGAGAGGAACAGATAAAAAAGCCTCGTACCGGTCTTCCGGCAACACATCAAATCCTTTAAAACGGGAATCCTGATAAGCACTATTGGAGATCGCGACTAATTTATTTTCCTTGGCAACCCATCCGGTAATACCTTCTCCGACGGCTAAACTGATATTCCCCAATTCTTCTTTATGCGGAGTCTTGGACGCCATCAATATTAAACGGGTTTTGTTTTCACTCAACAGATAAATAAAAACAGAATCGGCCTTTGTGTTTTCAGTAACAACCTTTACAACTTCCTTTAAAATCAGTTCTAAATCTAATTGGGAACTTGTCAGGTCGGTAAGCTGCCTAAGGATTTTTAATTCTTCGGTCGGATTAATATTTAGTTTTTTATTGTTGGTTTCTTTTGCCATGCTAGAATAATTAAGTTAATTGTTTACGTCGATTGGCGGGTATTATATATTAACCATTTATAAATATCAAGCATTAAAGGATTCCAAGATGAAAAATACAAGCAATAAATTTAGGCCGATTAAAGCTTATAAGAATGTTGAATTCCTAAACAGTCCGGCGGCAAGAAATATCCGCATTCTTTCTGAAATGATGGAGCCAGCTGACCGGCTAAGAAGGCATAAAATCCGTGATTTGGTAGTATTTTTCGGCTCCGCCCGGACTCCTTCTCCCGAAAAAGCAAAAGCAGAATTTAATATAATAAAGAACAAACTAAATAATTCTCACACCAATCATCATAAACTAAAAACTGAACTAGAATTTGCGCAAACCCAGCTTAAGATGTCGGAATATTACGCTGCAGCGGAAGAACTTTCCTATAAATTAACCAAATGGTTTAAACACGTCGCAAAATCTGACCGCCATCTGGTTATCTGTTCCGGAGGCGGACCGGGAATAATGGAAGCGGCGAACAAAGGCGCAAAAAAAGCTAAAGGTTTATCAATGGGGCTTAATATCAGCCTTCCCATGGAACAATTTCCCAATCCTTATATTGACAAAGAATTGTCTTTTGAATTCCATTATTTCTTTATCCGTAAATTCTGGTTTCTTTATTTAAGCAAGTGTATTGTGGCCTTCCCCGGCGGATTCGGCACATTGGATGAATTCTTTGAAGTCTTAACATTAATTCAAACCGGAAAAACAAAAAAGCATATGCCAATTATCTTGTTCGGGAGCGAATATTGGAACGAAGTAATCAATTTCAATAAACTATTAAAATGGGGTACTATTTCCAAGGAAGATTTAAACCTCTTCAAGATTTATGACGATGTTGATGAGGCTTTCGAGCACATAAAGAAAGAAATCACAAAATACTATTTGAAATCAATAAAATACTCGAAAGATTTTTAATATTTTTACACCCGAGCCTTGTGCCTCCCCCTGTTATTCCCCCGTCGAATAATTAAACATTTTCCTGCTAGCAAAGACAGCGTTTTCTTAAAACATCCCAAATCATCTTGTTTTTACATGCACCCGTGCTATCTTTTGATTGTACGTTCTTTGTGTGAACAGTATTCTTTTCCGAAAAGGCAAACCTATCGAAAGGTAGGGGCGCAAAGCCACGGGTCTAAGGGGTAAAACCTATTGATCGCCGGGCAGTCATGCGGTAAAAAGCATGACGCACCGATAACGATCCAAGAGTACATTTAATAAATTATATATATTATTAGATGGCCGAGCTACCGAGAGAAAATACTTTGAAAGTAGTTCGGCTTTTTTATTTACAAAAACAGATTTAAAAGGAGTTTGTTAATGAAAATACTTTTGTGTCTAATATTATCCTTGTTTTTGGCTTTATGTTGTTATCAATTAGCTGAAGCCCGTTCGTTTGATATGGAAAATGTCGGAGGCGGTGGCGGCGGAGGTGTTCCTGTCTTTTGCGGAGATCAAATCTGCCAACCCAGCGAAGGATATCAAGTTTGCCCTCAAGACTGTCCTTCTTATCTTTGCGGGGATGGTTTCTGCCAGGCTGAACAAAATGAAAATGGACAAACTTGTCAACCCGATTGCGCTTTAACTTGCGGCGACCAAATCTGTCAACCTGATGAAGGTTATTCACAATGCCAATTAGATTGTCCTTCACAATTCTGCGGTGATGGTTTTTGCCAAGCCGATTATAATGAAAATGGACAAACTTGTCAGCCGGATTGTACTTCAAGTTGTGGTGATCAAATTTGTCAACCTAATGAAGGTTATGTAAGCTGCCAACTAGATTGTCCTTCGCAATTCTGCGGTGATGGTTTTTGCCAAGCGGATTATAATGAAAATGGACAAACTTGCCAACCGGATTGTACCTTAAATTGTGGTGATCAAATTTGTCAACCTAACGAAGGTTATGTAAGCTGCCAACTAGATTGTCCTTCGCAATTCTGCGGTGATGGTTTTTGCCAAGCCGATTATAATGAAAATGGACAAACTTGTCAGCCGGATTGTACCTTAACTTGTGGTGATCAGCTTTGTCAAATTAACGAAAACCATCAAAATTGCCAACTAGATTGTCCTTCGCAATTCTGCGGTGATGGTTTTTGCCAAGCCGATTATGGAGAAAATAGTGTAACTTGTCAACATGATTGTCCTCCACCTCCACCTCCACCTCCTCACGGTGGAAAGAAGTTACTCTTGATACAAATGTAGAAAATTATGAATTAAAAACATAAAGAAGCCTCACGGATAACCGTGAGGCTTCTTTATTTATAAAAATAACCTAACCCTTACCTCAAACTAAATAAATAAAAAATTATCCAACCGATAAAATATAAATAAACCCAGCGATGGGAATAGGTTTGAATACTTTTTCTGAACAATTTTAGAAAAACAACAACGATTAACATCGCCAATGATATTTTTATTAGTCCAACTGGCAAAGGCATAAAAATAACTTTCTTAAAATCAAGCGACAATATCCCGGCCTGAACACTATAAATCTTTATAGGGACTCCCTTTAAATACTGCCAAATAAGTGTCGCATCCATATTTGATAATAATTCTTTTTTCGCCTTATCAATAAGGGCTTGATTTATCCCCGGAATCCTTGCAAGCAAAGTGTTAATTTCCAAGGTATATGTATTTGCCAGATTATACATTAAAATGCTGCCAATCGTCGCCCCTAAAAGCCCAACTAAACCATGGAAGAATCCATAAAGCGGCGAAAAAATTGAAGTAAACATAAAAAACATCGTGAAGGGAAGGGCGAAAAATGTTGCGCTAAAAAAACCCCAAAAGAATGAAATTATCAAGGCATTAGCCGATTCGGAAAAATTCTTTAAAACCTCAAAGGATAATATCCGTCGGGACTTGATCCTGAGCCAAAAACTTAAAGCCGCGATATAATCGTTTAATACAAACATTATCAGAATTAGCTTCTCTACAAATTAGTTAACAATGGATTGGACGCAAAATGTATTATCTATTCACATTGCTATCTTAACAAATACTCTCAAACTTTAATATATTTTTTTATACATATTAGATATCCTTAAGAACAACCGGAGGTGGAAAGTGGAGCTCCACGGCTTAGAAGCCGTGGCACCTTTATTTGCTCCACTTTGCGGACTCTCAAGCGACATAAAACTAAAGAACGCCATTCATCCACGCCCTCACGGGCGTGGCATTTTGTCAGCGGGCTAAAATCCATTTGTTTTTGCAATAATTGTGTGTTAGCATATCGGCATGATAAAAGATTTAAAAACAATTATCGACCAAGAATTAAGAAAATACTTGGAAACTGCCAACAAATCATTTCAGATTAACAATCTTTCCCCGCTTCTGTTCCAAAGCATTAAAAATTACATCTTAAGAGACGGAAAAAGAATCCGCCCTATTTTGTTTATCATTGGCTATCAAGGTTTTTCAAAGAAAACTCCTCAGAACTTATTACAAAGCGCATTAGCAATTGAATTAATGCATGACTTTATGCTAGTACATGATGACATTATTGATAAAAGCAATCTTAGGCGTGGCGAACCAGCCTTGCACGCAATTTATAATAAACACTTGAGCAATAAAAATAAAATTAAGTTCTCCGGCGAAGACTTGGCAATTGTGGCTGGTGATGTCATCTATGCCCTATCTATCAACGCCTTTCTCTCAATAAAAGAAAACCCTATAAGAAAAGAAAATGCCTTAAAAATACTAACCGAAACTGCCGCTTTAACAGGCTGCGGGCAATTTATCGAAATTCTAAACGGCGTAAAAGGAATAAACCAAGTCAAAGAAAAAGATATTTACAATATTTATGACTTTAAAACCGCCCGTTATACCTTTGCTTCTCCCCTTTGTATCGGAGCAACCTTGGCCGGAGCAAAAAGCAAAGAAATCAAATTATTATTTGAGTACGGTTTATACTTAGGACGGGCTTTTCAGCTAAAAGATGACATCTTGGGAATATTTGGCAATGAGAAAGAAATCGGAAAGTCCATCACCTCTGATTTACAAGAATCAAAAAAAACTTTGCTTATATTAAAAGCCTTTCAAAAAGCCAATACTAAAAATAAATCTGCGCTTGAAAACATCCTCAATAAAAACAAAATTACGGTTTCAGACCTTAATAAAACTCGTGAGATAATTATTAACTCTGGCAGTTTAGAATTTTCGCAGGAACAAATAAAGATTTTAAAAGGGCAGGCCGAAAAAATATTATCAAAATCAACAATCATGCCAAAACAAAAAGACTTCTTACAAACTTTCTCTGATAAAATATTAACAGCTTAAAAATATGTCAATTGCCTGACGGAATTAATTCCTTTATTTTGTCTATCAGTAATTCCTGCTTAAACGGCTTATCCAGGCAATATTCTGCTCCGATTTTCATAATTCTTTCTTTCCCGTCTTGCTCAAAGAAAGCCGATATAGCAATGATTTTTGTTTCCCTGCTTTCTTCCGATTGTTTTATCCTTTGGGCAACTTCATAGCCATCCATCCCAGGCATTCGGATGTCCAAAATAACCAAATCGGGCTTGAGCCATACAATCTTTCTTCCAGCATCAAAACCATCATACGCAATATCTACCATGTATAAATTATCCTGTATAAGCAAACGCTTAATTGAATTTGCCATATTTTTATCATCATCAACTATCAAGATTTTCTTTTTGTCACTAAGCCCTTGAAACTTTGGCGGAATTGGCATGTTATATTTCTTTAAGAACTCAACAAATTCTTTAGTGCTAATTCTATTATGATTACCAGGAGTCCTAAAAGCCTTTAGCTTTCCAGTGGTAACCCATTTTAATACAGCCCTATGGCTCACATGACAATATTTTGCTACTTCTCCAGTTGTTAAAGGTATTTCTTCCATAATAGGTTCCTTTTTTTCGTATATTTCTCTCTTTTCTAGTATTGCACATTTTTTGACTTTGTCAACCCCTTGAAAAATGAACAAAATACAAACATCATAAAGAAATATTAATACATAAACGCAGCAATCATATTAAACAAATACCCAGTAATAATAATAGCGATTGTAGTTATCCCAAAAAATAATAAAATCAAAGGCAATTTCATTGCCCGCCTTAGCATAACAGCCTCCGGCAGACTTAAAGCCGCAATTGCCATCATAAAAGATAATGCTGTCCCTAATGGCACGCCCTTTTGAAAAAGCACAACTGCAATCGGAACAATAGCCGCACAACTTCCGTACATCGGAACGCCAATTAAGACCGCAATAGGAACAGAAAAAATACCAGTCTTGCCGATAATTGCCTGAACTGTCTCTTGCGGCACATAATTATGAATCGCCGCTCCCAAACCAACACCTATTAAAATCCATAACCATATTTTTTTAATAATTACAACAGCTTCATTGACGCCATACTTAATTCTGTTTTGAAATGAGCCATAATTTACGTCTTTTAATTCTTCTTTTACGGCAAAATCATCAACAATATGTTTTTCTAGTTTCATCCTTCCCAAAATTAAGCCTGAAATAACACCCAACATAATTCCGCTGAATATATAGAGAATCGTAACCTTAAGCCCAAAAAACCCGAACATTAAAACGACCAGATATTCATTAATAATGGGGGATGTTATCAAAAATGATAACGATACCCCCAAAGGTATTCCGGCTTTTAAAAAGCTAAAAAATATCGGAATTGAAGAACAAGAACAAAAAGGAGTTACCGCTCCAAAGAAAGAAGCATATAAATACCCGAAGATTCCTTTTTTATTCAGCCACTGTTTTATTTTCTGTTGCGGAATTAAGGTCCGCAAAACGCCAATAACCGAGATTAAGACAAAGAGAAGAAAGAATATCTTTAATGAATCATAAATAAAGAATTCCACGCTCTCAGCAAAACGCGTACCTTCTTTTAATTGCAGTATATTATAAACAAATTTCTCGGCAATTATCCGCAGCATCCTTTATCCTCCTCATTCTTAGAAGAGCAGCAACAAGAAGACTTCTTCTTTGATTTCTCCTCAAGCTTCTTATCCAACGTTCCCATTACTTTCTTAATAAAACTTGTAAATGGGCAACAGGAATCATTTTTCTTTTCTTCTGGCATTTCTAAACCCTCCTTTTTTTATTCAATATACACATTATTTTATTCCTCTACAACAAATTTTGCTTGCATATCGCGATGCCCTTCTCCGCAAAACATTGAACAGGCAATATCAAAAACCCCCGCCTTATCAGCAATAAATTCAACAGCTGATTCTTGATCTTTATTAACAGCTAAACTGACATTGTAACCCTTGACGCTGAGCTTGTGTTCAATATCGCGTGATTTACCAATCAGGCGGACAATATCGCCTTTTTTAACAGTTATATGGTCCGGCAAAATACCATATTGGAAAGCTTCTATTCTAAATTCTTTTATCATATTAATGTACTTCTCCGGATCGGCCTTAAATTCGGCGATACACGACGGGCAGCAAAAGTTATATACCTTCTCTTTGTAAGTAAGCGAAAACTCACTACTAGCCGGAGCTCGCATTACCGGGCAGATTTTAACTGTTTCCTTTATCTGGGCTAACGCTAAAGAAGAGAATAAAGATATTAGTGTAAAAGCTACAAAAAGAACAAGAATTTGTTTTTTTATTTTATTCATTTTAACACTCCTTTTCTTAATTGCCGTTCTTTAACTAAGGCAAAGATAACCGGCACTAATAACAAGTTTGAAATTGTAGATGTAACTAATCCACCTATTGTCGGAGCAGCCATCGGCTTCATTATCTCCGAGCCTGTCCCGCTAGAAAGCATTATTGGGAACAAAGCGATAATGGTAGTCGCAGACGTCATAACCGCAGGCCTTACCCTAAGCAAACACCCCTCGATAACCGTTTTTCTAATTTCTTCAACCGTTTTCGGCAACTTCTCTTTGAATAACTCTTCTAGTATAGATAGCAAAACTACCGCATTATCCGTAGCTATTCCAAATAATGAGATAAAACCAATCCACACCGCAGTTGAGAATTTATAATTCATAAGAAATAAGAATATAATCCCTCCTATTAAAGACAACGGTATTCCTGTGGAAAGGATAAAGACATTGGTCATATTCTTGAAAGCAGTATACAGAAGGAACAGAATAACAAATAAAGAAATAATTAAAGCCGGTATTAAGCGCCGCCTTGTTTCGAGTTCCGCTTCATATTGCCCCGACCAGGAAATAAAATATCCGGCAGGTATTTTTAACGAACCATTATCTATATGTTTTTTTACTTCAGCTTGGGCATTTCTTACAAAATCAACAAGACCCACTTTATCCTGGTCGACATTCACAAAGACACGGGAATAAGTCAAGGTGTCTTCTGACGATATCATCGCTGGCCCGGGAACTTTCTTTAAATTAGCAACTTGGGCCAAAGGTACATATCCTTCACTTGCTGTGGGAATAAGAATCCTCTCCAAACTTTCTGAATTATCCCTTAATTCCCTTGAATACCGTACTCTTACCGGATATCTTTCCCGTCCTTCAATTGTCGTTGTCAAATTCATGCCGCCGATTGCAGTCTCTATTATGTGCTGGATTTCCCCGACCTCAATTCCATAACGCGCAGCTTGCTTGCGGTCAATTTCGATTTCAAAATATGGACGGCTGGATATCCGTTCAGCATATGGGCTTACAGCACCATTAACCCCGGCAATAATTTTCTCAATTTGAGATGCGATATCCACAATTTGTTTCACATCCCGGCCAAAGACCTTTATCCCGACGGGAGTCTGAATGCCGGTAGCTAACATATCAATTCTATTACGAATCGGTTGGGTCATAATCGGGCTAACTCCGGGCATGCGAGTTTTATCTTGAATTTCTTTAATTATTTTCTCCCTTGTTATTCCCTTACGCCAATATTTTTCGTCTTTTAGATGGATTATCGTCTCAATCATATCAATTTCAGCCGGATCGGTAGCCGTTTCTGCCCGGCCTAACTTTCCCACGACCCATTCCACCTCCGGTATCTCATTTTTTATAACAACATCTTGTTTTTGCATAACTTCTTTAGCTTGCGTTAAAGAAGTCCCCGGAATAAATACCGGCATAAAAAGCAAATCGCCTTCATTTAGAGGCGGCATAAACTCTTGCTTTAATAAGAATGAACACAATATTCCGACGAGAAGTATCACAAAACAAACCCCAATTAATATTTTCTTTTGTTTTAATGCCCAGGAAAGTACCGGCTCATAAAATCTCCTTAGTATTTGCGCGGTCTTATTTTCTTCAACCGACCGCAACTTCCCTCGCAAAAGATAATAACAAAGAATGGGAATTAACATGAGCGTTACAATCGACCCGCCAAGCAAAGTAAACGTCTTGGTATAAGCTAAAGGCTTAAATAATCTTCCGGCTTGCCCGGAGAGGATAAATACCGGCAAGAATCCGATTATCGTCGTCAACAATGCCACAAAAAGAGGCGACCCAACTTCTTGTGAAGCTTTTATGCAAACATCCAGCCTCTCTTCTTTCGATAAAAGCCTGTTTTTCACCTCCTGCATCTTATCAACTAATCGCCGATAAATGTTCTCCACCATAACGCATCCGGTATCATCCATAATACCTATCGCAATTGCAATCCCGCCTAAAGACATAATGTTGGCATCG
>JAKLDK010000056.1 GCA_022703565.1 Candidatus Omnitrophota bacterium | reverse complement strand
CCCTTCAATAATGCCATCTTTAACCGTCAAGCGCATCCTCACCTCACCCGTCGGATAAAACTCCCGATAAAGACCGTTCGTAAGCACTTCTTCCGCCGGTAAATAATTAGCAATAAACAATACAAATACAATTGAAAATAATATTTTTAGCTTCATATTTCTCCTCGCGTTTAATATTGTGCGAGTATTATATCACTATCGTTACAGATAATAAAATTCATTTACTCTTTTCATCCGCATAATTTCTTAATCGCTATCAACATTTTTATCTTTACCTTTATTAAGGCGCCGGATGCCAAAGGCATCCGGCGCCAATTAAATTAATTTATATTCACGCTAATCTGTTTCGGTTTTTCCCCCTCTATTTTCGGCAATTTTATTTCCAGGACACCATCTTTGTAATTTGCGTCAATTTTCTGGGCATCAACATTATTAGGAAGCTCGAGATTCCTTACAAAGCTACCCCAGAATCTTTCGGTGCGATAATATTTGTCTTTTTTGATTTCCTTTTCCTCTTTCTTTTCTGCCCGGATTGAAAGTATATTGTCTTCAACTGAAACATTAATTTCCTCTTTTTTGAGCCCGGGTAAATCGGCCTTAACTACAATTTCTTTTTGATTGTCAAAGATATCAACAGCTGGCCGCATGATTCTGGCTAAAGAACGATTTTCCTGGTCAACCGGCCGAAAAAGAGAGAAATCAAAGAGCCGGTTCATTTCTTTTTGCAAGCTTTCCATTTCTTGGAATGGATCAAGCCAATAATTTGTTTGTTTTTTAGGAATTAAGTTCATTTTGGCCTCCTCTTGTTTCTGGCACTCTGCATACGTGAGTGCCAATTAGTTTGTAAAAAATTTTACCCTACTCTTTATCCTTAGGAATATTCGGGCTATTTATTTCTAAAATAACCTTAATGCCACTAATATTCACGCCTTTTTCATCCATTAAATAATGAATATAATTTAATTGTTGTATCTGGGCCTTAGTATAACAACGGGTTTTCTTCCCTAATCTCTTCGGCGCAACTACCCCCATATCATCCAACTTCCTTAAAGTCCAGATTGGAACCCCAATCATCTCGCTAACAACACTTATAATAAAGAGCGGCTCATCAGGATTAATATCAACCTCAAAATGTTCCGGTAAATATTTCTCCATTTCCGTTCTCCTTTTCTCATCAATAATGTAGCATATAATTATCAAGTTGTCAAGCTTATCTAATTGCTACAGTTAGTTTAGCTAACTGCTATACGATCAAAAAGCCGGGTGTTGACTAGACACCCGGCGGATTATAGGCAACCTTTTCATTTCGGTTTCGAAAGCCTTAAACATTCTAAGGCCCGTGGCAATCCAAAACCTATTTGTAGCTTGCCTTCTCTATTCTACTTTTGTAATTAAAGGATATCACCCGGGAGAAATAAAACAATAAGCTGTGTCCATTTTTAAGAAAACGATTTCTCCTGACGAGAAAATGAATAATATCGGAAAATTATTAATTTAATTAAGAAATATTTTCCAGTTTTCCGGCGATATGGTTGGGAACAGAAGCCCTAATATTAATCCGGTCTTCATAATATTTTACGGAGAAAACCTGGCCTTCCTTATGTATCATATTAACCAAATCCATTCTATTTAGCGGGATGTTAACATCGATTTCGCGCACAACTGAGCTTAAGAACCCGCCAATCATATTTAACAACTCGTCTAAATTCTTTTTATTTATCGCAGAAACGCAGACAGCCTCAGGAAATTTAGTTTTATAATTGTCGAGCCAAACTTCGCTATCGAGCTTATCAATTTTGTTCAAGACAGTAATTATATTCTTCTCGTTCGCCTCTAGTTTTGTTAAAACATCTATAACCGCGTTATACATATTCTGAAAATTTGGGTTGCTGATATCCAAAACATTAAGAATTAAGTCCGATTCTCTAACCTCTTCTAAAGTCGACATAAAAGCCTCAACCAAATGATGCGGCAAATCGTTCATAAAACCGACGGTATCAGATAAAATTATCTTCTGGCAATTGGGCAAGATAACCTGCCGGGCCAAAGGATCTAGAGTGGTAAATAATCCATCTTTAGTTATTTGCTCTGCGCCGCTTAAAGCATTTAATAAAGTTGATTTACCGGCGTTAGTATATCCGACTAAAGAAACCAACGGGATTCCCTGATCTTTCCTTTTTTTCCTTTTCAATGCCCGGCTAGAAGCAATACTAGCCAGTTCTCTTTTTAAGCTTATTATTTTCTGGTCAATCCTTCGCCGGTCCGATTCGAGCTTTGTTTCACCCGGGCCTAATGTTCCGATACCGCCGCCTAAACGGGACATCTCCGTTCCTTTTCCAGTAAGCCGCGGCAATAAATATTCCATTTGCGCCAATTCAACTTGAGTTTTTCCCTCCAGGCTGGTAGCCCGACGGGCAAAAATATCCAGAATCAACTGTGTTCGATCGATTGTTTTTACGCCTAAGAATTCCTCAATGTTTCTCTGCTGGCTTCCTTTTAAATCATGGCTAAAGATTACAGTATCGATCTTATTTGCATCTAACAAAGCCTTTATTTCCTCTAGCTTACCGTCTCCAATCAATATGCTGGCTTGTGGCTTATCTATTTTGCAAATAATACTTTCAATTACAATCCCATTGCAAGCTTCAACTAAATTCTTCATCTCCTCTAAACTATCCTCAATCGCCCATCCTTTTCGTTCCCGCCTTAATTCAACAAGAACTAAAAGAACTTTTTCCTTTAAACGCTCATTACCTATTAATTCTTTTTTCATTAATTTATTCTTTCTATTATTTTGTCGGCTATAAAATTTATTTTATCGTGCGGTTCTTGTTTAATCCACTCGATTCGTTTATCTCGACGAAACCATGTCATTTGTCTTTTCGCATAATGGCGTGTATTTAGCTTCATTTTGTCCTTTGCCTGTTCAAGCGTGCATTTTCCGTCCAAATATCGCAAAACCTCTTTTAACCCGATCATCGCCTGCGCAGTTAAACTCACCTTATGCTTAGCTACTTTATTTATCTCATCGACCAATCCCATCTCAAACATTGTATCAACGCGAGAGTTTATTTTTTGATAGAGAATATCCCTGGAGCAATCTATTCCGAATATTTTTATATCATATTTTCCCCAGATGCCTTTTCGTTTCTTGCGGACATCGGAAAATGGCTGTTGCTCCAAGGAACAAACTTCCAGCGCGCGGATAACTCTTTTTAAATTATTAGGATGAATACGCCGCGCCGCTTCCTCATCCATCTTAACTAATTTTGCGTACAAATAATCATTGCCCTTGGCTTTTGCTTCCGCATTTAGAATTTCGCGCAAGGCTTCATCCTTGCCTTTTCCTTCGAATATTCCGTCGAGCAATATTTGAAAATAAAGCCCGGTTCCGCCAACCAAAATAGGCGTCTTTTTCTCTCCCAGCACCTCTGATATTGCCTCATTTGCCATCTTTACAAAGCGCGAAACATCAAATTCATCCTCTATTGAAACAATATTAATTAAATGATGCCTTATTCCCTTAAGTATTGCGGCTGCTGGCTTGGCATTGGCAATATTTACTTCCCGGTAGACCTGCATAGAGTCAATAGATATTATCTCGCCATTAATTTTCTTTGCTAAAGAATAGGCAATATCTGTTTTTCCAACTGCCGTCGGCCCAACAATAAAAATAATTCTTTGTAATTTGCCTTGCGTCATTAAGGATAAATGGTGGTAGGATACCCGGCTTCTGATAATTTAGACCTTAAAGTTTTTGCTTCTGATAAAAGAGACAATTTCCCGACTCTAACCCGAAAATACTTTTTCTTTTCCAAATCACTCGTTTCAACAATATACGCATATTCGCCGCGCTCTTTTAATTGTCCGGCTAAATCTTCAGCTAATTTTCTGTCTTGAAACGAACCAACCTGCACAGCAAAGAATCTTTCTTCTTCTAATAATTGTTTAGCAATATTGGCATCCAGGCTTTTGGGATAATCACTCAATATTTTCTTTAAATAATCGGTCGCCTCACTCCATTGCGCTAATTTTAAATTTACCCGGGCAGCTTTTAAATAAATCAGGCTCAAATAATCCGAGTTAGGATTTAGTTTAAGCAACTCCGTAATCGCCTCCCAGGCCTTATCATATTCCTCATTTAAGTAATAAGCATCTATTAATCCTAAATAAGACTTATCTTTAAAATTAATATCAGAAGTTTCTTTAGTTAGCTTGCCAAATTCTTCAATAGCCTCCGGATATTCTTTAAGCCAAAGATGACTTATTCCAAGAAAATAACGGGCTTTAATATAACTTTCTTTATCTGAGCTATTGTTTAATATTTCCCGGGCTAATATTTTAACCTGCGGATAATCACCTTTTAAGAAAGCAGCCTCGAGCTCAACTAAATTAGCTGAAACAATCTTGGCCAGAAAAAACGCACAGAATAATAAACAAAACAAAATCTTATTAAACAAAATACTTATCCTTTCCAAAGGCATGTTTCTTCGACTTGTTTGGTCATGTCCGCAACCGACAACCAATATGGGCCTTCTAAATCAACCTTTTTCCTTTTATTGATAGCCATACTTAACGGCACATGAATAAAATTATGGTTCCAATACCCAACAAACATATTTGTCCGTCCCGCCAGACCAGAGTGAACAGCATTTTGCCCCAAAAGGATACAAAAAGCCGAATCATCCGCATTAGCCGGACAGCTTCTTATCGTATAGCTGGGATCAATATATTTTAACGATATCGGAATCTTTTTTCCCTTAAAATGCTGGGCAATTTTATCTTTTAAGAAAATACCAATGTCTTTGTATTTAACATTACCCGACGGGTCACGTTCAGCACTAGCTAAATCTTGAATTAAATCTTGCCCGGCGCCTTCAGCCACAACAATAACTGCATGGCGTTTTCGAAGCAATCTTTTTTCCAGTTTATCCAAGAATTGATTTTCACCTTCCAGCTTAAAAGGCTTCTCCGGAATAAGGCAAAAATTTACATCGCTGTTTGCCAAAGTTGAATGCACTGAAATATATCCGGAGTCACGGCCCATAAGCTTGACTAAACCGATTCCATTCCAAGCCGCTTTTGCTTCTTCATGCGCAGAATAAATTGCCTCACGGGCCTTTTGCACCGCAGTGCTAAAGCCAAACGTTCTTTCTGAGCAGTAAATATCATTATCTATTGTCTTCGGAATACCAATTACCGAAATTTTTAGATTTCTTCTTCTTACCTCTTCAACAATATTGGCCGCTCCCGTGAATGTACCATCTCCTCCAATTGCGAATAATATCCCAACATCATGATTAACCAAAGTATCAACCATATCTTTCGGATCCTGCGGCCCGCGCGAACTTCCCAAAATCGTCCCTCCATTATTTTGAATATCTTCAACAATCTCCGGTATTAATTCAATCGGCGATTGGCTGGCTTTCGACGACAACCCTTCGTATCCATAACGGTACCCGATAACCCTTTTGGCGCAATATTGCCAATGCAAAGATAAAACTATCGTTCGAATAACATCATTTAATCCCGGGCACAATCCGCCGCAAGTAACAATCCCGCAGGTTAATTTATGCGGATCAAAATATACTTTTTGCCTTGGACCGGCAAGCTCAAAGGTAGGAAGCTTTTTCCCTTTGGACAAATATTGGTCCATATATTCCGAGCGAGCATAAACAGCAACTTTGCTGGTATCATCAACATAGCCTTTTTGTATTCTTTTTAGCGTTGTATCAAATTTACATTCGCCTAATGTTTCTATCGAAAGATTTTCAACTTCTTGGATAGAAGGAATTTCGCTTTGCATTAAATCTCCCCTTTTAATTTGTCTTTTAAATATTGAATGTTGACACCCAGATTATATCCTAAGAAAAGATATAATTTAACTAAAATAAGAATATTAATAAAACACTTGTTACTTGTAGATCTTAATAATCGAATCTTCCCAAAACTGATTATACTCTTTTGGGCTCAATTCCGTTACTAAGGATTTCTCAGTCGGGACATTTACCGATAAAATTAAACACGGGTCAAAATCTCCCAGAGGATAATCATTTTGTTCAATATCATAATATTTGTTTAAAATGTGTTCTAGCCGGATATCTTTTAAGCTTGCCTCTTTTAACAATACAAAAAAAGGATATTCCCAAGAATTGGGCTGAATTATCAACCCAACTTGCTTGCACTGCGATTCTTTAATAACTTTAACTGCCTCATAATAAGGTTTAAACAAGGTGGTATCATGATTAAAATATTGCTCTATTCTCGGCTTAGAAAATACCGTAGATTTGCTTGATATAAACCGACGGGCACTATTTCGCAAAACAAACGGCATGGAACTAGCAAATAACCAAACCGCAATAAAAACAACCAAATATTTATTTTGTTTATGGCTTCCCAGAACAATCCCAACAAAGCTGGCGCTTAAAATAAACAGTGGCAAATGCAACCTCGTATTAGACAAATAACACTTAACGCTAAAAGAAAATAAAATAAGCCCAACAATTATCAACATAAAATATGCTAAACCCTGCTTAAAACCATTGGATTTTAAACCTAAAAATGCCAAGAAAAAGCATGCTATAATTACAACCAAATGAGAAAAGTTGCCAGCAACATCTTCTTGCACTGAATTTAGGATTACAAACCCTTCGTTAAAAGAACCTTCGTCCGGATTACTCAAGTCAACCCCGAGAAGATTGCTTATTTTATAAACACCGTCTTGGATTGTTTTATTTATCTTATCCGAAGTTGTTCCTAGG
The DNA here is from genome assembly GCA_022703565.1 of Candidatus Omnitrophota bacterium. GTDB lineage: Bacteria > Omnitrophota > Gorgyraeia > Zapsychrales > Zapsychraceae > JADFZM01. Next base: position 4,351 of record JAKLDK010000056.1, on the reverse strand, counting down.
TGCATGGCAATATTGCATATAAAATTAGCCGTTACCACATTTAAAGATTTATTCTCTAAAGAATGCATCTTTAAATGTTTTTCTGAACCAAAAATGCTGCCAACGACGGAATAATTTCTAGCAAAATGTCCGAAGTTTATTATAAGCGCTAAAAAAACAATAATTATTAGCGTTAAGATTTCTTTTAGCTTCTTGCCACAAATCAATCGATATAAAAACCACACCAAAAATGGCACGGAGAAAATATAAGTTGTGGCCTTGGTAAGCCAAGCCAATCCCAAAGATAAACCACAAAATATTTTGTTTGTTTTTGGTTCCGTAATACTTTTATAAAGAAAATATACAAATGCGGATAAAAAGAAACTGGCGACATAATCATTTTGCGTGCTGGTTGACTGCAAAATACCGACTGAAATTGTTACCGCAAAAAAAGACGCTAGTAATTGCCCGAATCGATTCGCCTGAAATAATTTGGCCAGCAAAGAAACAGCCAGTAAACTTGATACCATCATCAGCCATTGCACAAAATTAGCCAAGATATCGCTTTTGCTTAATATTTGAAAGTTTAGAATTAACATTTCCGCGAAAGGCGGATTGTACAATTGCCGGCCAATGGTCGTCGGATAATGCAATAACGATTTGTTCTGAATCCAATGTTCTACCCGGCTCATATGATAAGTCATTGAATCCCAGGTATTCGGTGGAGCTTTTAAAGCAATAACCAGCGTAATAAGACAGATAAAAACTGTTCCCGCCAATAATGCTTTCTCCGTTATCGTTAATCCGGAAATTGAGATACTAAAGCTAAAACTTTTCTTATTAAAATTCCCTGAGAATATAACTAGAAATGTTACTAGGAAGAAAGCCCATGCTATAAAGAGAGTTGAGAAGTCCAGACGGGAAAACAAACTAAGGGTTTCTGTTATCGCCCAAAATATTGTTCCCCAGATTATTACTGCCGCTAAATATATCTCCCTTTGGCTTTTATTAGAAAAACTTTTGGATTGCCTTAAATTTAAGAATATTAGCACTAAAACAAAAAGCGGAATAATTCCCGGCACTAAATATCTCCTTAATATTACTTGTTCAATTTCTTAAAGCGCAAATAATCCAACAATATCTGCTGATGGTCAAAAGCATATGTATATTTGAAAAGTTCTTTTTCCGCAACAATTCTTAAATCTTTGGCGTCACTAGCTGCTTTAGGATTTCCTAGCCCTTTGGCGATAAACACCGTCGATACAGTCTGAAATCTCGGGTCGCGTCCTAAGCGGGAATAGGTATGAAATTGTTTTAAATTCTTTAGTTTTAAGCCCGTCTCTTCTTGGGCCTCCCGAGTTGCGGCTTCTTCTAAACTTTCGCCGAAATCAAGAAATCCGCCGGGTAAAGCCCAGCCATACGGAGGATTGCTTCTCTCAATAATAATAATACCGCCTTTAACCTCAATAATAATATCAGCGGTAACATAAGGTTCTAACCCTAAATCTTCCTGAACATGCCGAACATATCCATTAACTGTTTTCTCAAAGGTTTTGTAAAGTTTCGCGTCATTAATGCAAAATAAGATTTCTTTTAAATTTATCTCTTTATCCCTTTGTAAACGTAAAACTTCCTGTGTCATAATTTTAGCAGCGCCAACAGCTGAAAAATTAGCATCCTCACATCCTAAAGACGGAAAAGCAATGGTTTTTATTTTAAGTTTCTTCGCTAGCTTAAACGCATTAGCAGTAACCTGTCTAATCGATTCTTCCGTTGCCATATTCTTTTTATCAAGGATTGCACCATAAAACACATATTTCGCTTCGGACTTCTCTCCTCGGGAAAAACACACCTCCCCCAAAGATAAACTTTTTTTCTTTAATATTTTACTATTGGTAAAAATAACAGCATTGACGTTTAATTCGGCAATATCTTTCTTTATAACCTTAAATTCTATTTCTCTAATCTTCATTTCTACCTCGCTTTAGACAACTTTGAATAAATCTTTTCTGCTAACAATAAGGCTTCTTTTTTAGTCTTTATTTTTCCCAAATTCTGGCTTTCAACAAGCTCGCCCAATATTTTTCCAACCATAATAGACGGCTTGATTTTCAAATAACGCATTATTTCATTCCCATCAGCCAAGCGTTCAAAAGGCTTATCTTTTTTTACTTCGAAATATTTATTGATCAAGCTTAAACACATTTTCTCATGATGCTTGATATCTTTTTTTAAACTCATCGGGCCGCGCGTAGCCCGCTGATCGGCAATTGACAAAAGCAGTATGCTGACCGCTTCTTTTTTTGTATCCCTAAAGAACCGATAAATAGCTTTCGGGGTCGGCTTCTTTAAATCCGATAAAAACCCGGGGCGCAAATGCCATAAAACAATATCTTCAAGGGCATGCCGTTCTTCCGTCGATAGCTTCATTTGCCAGGCGATACTATTTACAATCTTCTTGCCCACCCTTTCATGCCCGTGAAAACTGATTTTACCGTTTTCCTTTTTAAACGTATCCGGCTTACCAATATCATGCAACAAAATCGCAAATTTAATCAAGCTCAACCGGTTATGTTCGCCGGCAATAACCTCGTAACAATAATCATTAAGCTCTTTATTAGAACGTATGAAATCCTGCAGTTTATCGAAGTGAACCAAGCTTTCTTTCGTATGCTTCCACACATCCAAATGATGATAACCACCTTGCTTACAGGCAAACATAACTTTTATCTGCGGAATTATTTTGTCAAGTAAGCCTAAGCTATCCATCTCAATTAATATTTTGGCCGTATTGTCTGATTTTAAAACCTTAAAAAACTCTTCCCGGATTCTCTCCTCCGACACCTTTAAAATTAAATCTTTATCTTTTTTGATTTGCGACAAAGTCTTCCCGTCGATTTTAAATCCCAACCCAGCCCTTAAGCTAAAAGCCCTTAACATCCTTAAAGGATCTTCTTTGAAAACCCTGGCATTGGTCATACGGATAATCTTATTCGATAAATCCTTAAATCCTTTTTTATGATCTTCTATCGTTTCCTTAAAATCCCGCGATTCTGCCAAAGAGGACAAATCAACACAAAAAGTATTGATCGTAAAATCACGGTGGGCTAAATCGCCCTGCAAGGTGCTCGCCCTAAAATCAGCGAAATCAAAGGTAAATAATTTATCCTGTATTTTTTTAGCAACGCGGGCGCAATTTCTCTCCTGGTCTAAAAGAATAAACGCGCCTTTAATCTCGGCAGAAAACTGGCGGGCGATTTTAAGGGCATGTTTAGAGACCGCGAAATCAAAGTCTTCCTTCTTTATGCCCAAAAGATAATCACGGATATAACCACCAACTAAATAAACTTTTGATTTATTCTTTTGGGCTATTTCCTTTATTATCTTTATATATAGATTTTCTTTAAGTAAGTCCATAATGTGATAAATCCGAAATCCATCCTTTATATTTAGAAGTTAAGTTTAGGACGAATCTCGGATCAATATTCTTTAATATCTTAAAGCTCAATTTGTTTTAAATATCGCGGCCTTATTCAGAACTTCTTCAGTAACAAAAATCGGCATGCCGCTTCTAACCGCCAAAGCTACCCCGTCGGACGGACGGGCATCAATCAATTTTTCTTCGCCATCTTTTGTCTTAAGCTGTAATTTAGCATGAAAAGTATTGCTGACCATTTTATCAATAATAAGTTTTTCACACTGTGCCTCTAAACCTTTTACAACATTTAAAAGCAGGTCGTGCGTTAAAGGCCGCGGAGGCTCTATCCCGGAAACTTTCATCTTTATGCTGGAAGCTTCCAAAATACCGATTACAATCGGAAATTGGCGTTGGCCTTTTTTCTCTTTTAAAACAATTATCTGGTCTTGCCTTTTTTCATCAATAATAATTTTAGTTAACTCAACTGGGATCATTTTGCCCTAGGACTTTTGTTTTTCTTTATCCAGCATGACGGTAAGCTCGCTCATAAACTGATTTACATCTTTAAACTGCCGATATACTGATGCGAAACGGACATAAGCAACTTCATCCAACCCCGCTAATTTTTCCATAATAATTTCGCCGATTGCCTTCGTATCAACTTCGCGGTCATATTTCTTCTGGATAACCCTCTCGATTTCGAGCGTAACTTCTTCCATCTTATCCATGCTGACGGGCCTTTTTTCACAAGCCTTAACAAGCCCGCCGATAATCTTCTTGCGGTCAAATGGCTGGCGGCGGCCGTCACGTTTAACTACCATTAAAGGAACATGTTCGATATATTCGTAGGTGGTAAATCTTTTTTCGCATTGCAGGCATTCGCGCCTTCGCCTTATGGCGTTTCCGTCGCTACTTAGGCGAGAATCAACAACCTTAGTCTCACTGTGATTACAG
>JAKLDK010000055.1 GCA_022703565.1 Candidatus Omnitrophota bacterium | reverse complement strand
GGGTAACATAAAATATTAAGAAATTCATAAGCCCCTTTCGGTGGAAAAACCGGAAGGGGCTTTTTTAATGACGACACAACTTATGGAGCTCAAGCGAACATAAGTTGTAGGTCGGAATTAACCCTTTTTCTGATAAATTAACCGAAAAAGGGTCTTATGGAGTGAAACGAACATAAATTAGAGCACGAAATGACCCAGCAAAGCTGGGTTGATGAGTTTATGGAACACAGTGAACATAAACCATAATGCGAACCCCTTAGATAAGCTAAGGGGTGGTAAGCGAAAAGCGAACCATTAATCCCGCGAATGCGGGGTAAATTAGTAGAGATATTAATATGCGAATAACAAATCATAAAATACACAGGATTATTTTAAAACAAACCAGCGAGGCCTCATTAGTTGCCATCGTAGCGCTAATGGTACGTCCGCCTCCGTTAGGGGTCCCAAAATCTTCGAATCGTCTCGACCCCTACGGACTAGAAACCGATAGGGGTTTTTTTATTCGTATTGTGGTTATCAAGAAAACTATAAACAAGAAAGGAGTGAATAATGATAACTAGCGAAAGGGCTTATTTTATTGCCCGAGATTGGATTGATGCTTGGAATAGGCGGGATTTGAACCGGGTGCTGAATTACTACTCTGATAGGATTCAGCATACCTCGCCTATGGTGGTTAAGTTTACCCGCGATATGAATTGTACTATCAAGGGAAAGAAAAGGTTGCGGCAGTATTTCTTTGCCGGTATGTTTCGTTTAAATGGTACAAGGTTTAAGTTGAGAGATATCATGGTCGGAGTTGATTCAATATCGATTATTTATGAAGCTAAAAATAAAAGTGCGACCGAAATCATGTTTTTAAATGAACAAGGAAAGGTAAATCGTTCTTATGCTTATTATGATGAAAAATAGTTTAATTGTAATTTGCAGACCCCTAGCTTATGCGCTAAAGTATTGCTATAAGAAAAACAACCTTCTGGTTCCAAGGCATAGGTGGAAATGAAATATATTCTGGCAATTGATCAAGGCACGACGGGAAGCAGGGCGATTCTCTATGATAGAATGGGGAAGAAAATTGCTAGCTCCTATGAGGAATTTCCGCAATATTTCCCTAAGCCGGGCTGGGTCGAACATAATCCGCAGGAAATCTGGACGAGCGTTAATAACTCAATTCAAAATGTTTTGAAAGAAATTCCTAACGCTGAAATTGCGGCAATCGGTATTACAAATCAACGTGAAACTACTGTTATCTGGGATAAGGATACAGGTAAACCGGTTTATAACGCAATTTGCTGGCAATGCCGCCGTACGTCTAGCCGCTGTGATAGCTTAAAAAATAAAAAAGGCCTAGCTAATAACATTCGAAATAAAACTGGATTGCCGGTTGATGCTTATTTCTCGGCGACAAAGATTGAGTGGATTTTTAAGAATGTCCCGGGAGCTTTAGCGAAAGCTAAAAGAGGCAAACTTCTTTTTGGTACAACTGATACTTGGGTTTTATGGAACTTGACCGGAGGAAAAGTTCATGCAACTGATTTCTCCAATGCCTCGCGAACGATGTTATTTAATATTAATAAATTGAAATGGGACGAAGGTTTACTAAAAGAATTCACTATCCCTAAAGCAATCCTTCCTGATGTTAAGAAATCATCCGGAATCTTTGGCGTTACTGTAAAAAACGGTAAGCTCAAAGCAGGAATTCCCATCTCCGGAATTGCTGGAGACCAGCAAGCTGCGCTTTTTGGGCAAAATTGTTTTGAAGCTGGGACAATAAAGAATACTTATGGGACAGGTGCTTTTATTTTGCTAAATACTGGCAAAAAAAGATTGGTATCGAAGTTCGGGCTTATTACAACTATTGCTTGCGGGTCGACGGGTGAACCGGTTTATGCTTTGGAAGGCGCAATATTTATTGCCGGGGCGGCAATTCAATGGCTGCGGGACGGGATAAAAATAATTGAAAAAGCGCCGCAAACAAAAGAAATGGCGGAAAGCTTAAAAGATAATGAAGGCGTATATTTTGTGCCGGCTTTAGTTGGCCTGGGCGCGCCGTATTGGGACCAGGATGCGCGTGGGACAATTATCGGGATAACCCGCGGGACTAATCGTAATCATTTTGCCCGGGCTGCGACTGAGGCGATGTGTTATCAGACTAAAGATGTAATGGATGCGATGAAGAAAGATTCGGGATTAAAAATTAAAGAGTTGCGAGTTGACGGCGGAGCAGTTGCGAACTCGTTTTTGTGCCAGTATCAGGCAGATATTTTAGGAATCGATATTATTCGCCCAAAAGTAATTGAAACAACATCTTTAGGCGCGGCTTATTTGGCGGGGTTAGCGGTTGGTTATTGGGAAAATTCAAATGAAATAAAGAAATGCTGGCAACGGGATAAAAAGTTTAGCCCGAAAATGAAGAAAGTTGATGCTGCAAGGTATTATGAGGGGTGGCAGGTTGCGGTAAAAAAAGCCTTAATAAAATGATGAATGATAAATTATGAATGATGAATTGAAGGAAAATGATGGAAACAAAAGTAAAGGTTGAAGATAAAGCGTTTTGTTTCGCAAAATATTGTCATCCCTGCGAAGGCAGGGATCTTTAAACTTGGTGTGTATTTGTTAAAAACATGGATTCCTGCATGCGCAGGAATGACAGCTTCTATTTATCAGTGATAATTTATAATAACTTTTATGCTCGACATTATTATAATCGGCGGAGGAGTGGTTGGAACAGCAATCGCCCGAGAACTTTCGCGCTATAGGCTTAAAATCGCGCTTCTAGAAAAAGAAATTGAAGTTGCTTTTGGAGTTTCCAAATCAAACAGCGGGATAATTCATCCCGGGACTCAAAATAAAAGCGGTTCATTAAAAGGAAAACTTTGCGTTGAAGGGAATACTCTGATTCGCAAGATTGCTTCCGAATTAGGAATAGATTTCCAGGAAGTCGGACAATTAATAGTAGCGTTTAATGACGAGGAAGTTATCCGTCTAAAAGAAATCAAAGTAGAAGGCGAGAAGCTGGGCATAAAGAATATGTCTATTGTTGATTCGGCTTGGCTTCAAGAAAACGAACCGAATTTAAGTAAAGAAGTTATTTCTGCGCTTTTTATTCCTAGCGCCGGAATTATCAGTCCTTACCGAATGGCTTATGATCTAAGCGAGAATGCGGCTAAGAACGGTGTTCAAATTTATACTGATAACAAGGTTGAGAAAATTAATGTTTTAGAGAAAAGATTTGAGGTTATTACTAATAAAAATAAATATCAATCGCGTTATGTTGTCAATTGCGCAGGGCTATTTGCCGATGAAATTTCCAAAATGGTAGGAATCAATGATTTTGTTATAAGCCCAAGAAAAGGCCAAGAGTTTTTGTTAGATAAAAAACGCGAGAATATTACTAACCATCTGATATTCCCCTTGCCTTCTAAAACATCAAAAGGAACGCTCGTTATTAAAACCTCAGACGGAAATCCGATGATTGGTCCGACTGCGGAAGAAATTGAAGATAAGCATGATTTAGCCACCGATGATAACGGATTAAACGAGGTTTTAAATTCAGTTAAAAGATTGGTTCCTTCAATAAATGAACGCGACATTATTGCTTATTTTGCCGGTCTTAGGCCGACGAGCGGGAGCGATTTTATTATCCGCCATGAAGATAAAGTACCGGGATTTGTCAATGTCGCTGGAATCCAATCTCCTGGATTAACAGCTGCGCCGGCGATTGCAGTAATGGTTTCCGATATCTTAAAGAATAATGGTTTGAATTTGAACAAAAAGTTATTTTTTAGAAGATTCCGCAAGAAAACCGTACATTTATTCAAGACTGATAATGCGCAAATGAGAAAGATTATTAAAAAAGATTCCGGATACGGCGATATTGTCTGCCGCTGTGAAATGGTTTCAAAAAGAGAAATAGAAGAAGCAATAGAGCGTGGGGCAAAAACGTTAGACGGCGTAAAATTCCGCACCCGGGCACAGGCCGGAAGGTGCCACGGTGGGTTTTGCACGACGAGAATATTAAAGATATTATCCGAGAAATTAAATATACCGTTTGTTGAGTTAACCAAGCGCGGGGGAAAGTCAAAAATTGTTGTTAAAGAGAGGACATAATGATTGAGCGCGATTTGGTAATTGTTGGCGGCGGCCCGGCGGGAATGGCGGCAGCAGTTTCTGCTCACGAAAATGGAGTTAAAGATATTCTGCTTTTAGAGCGCGATCAATTCTTGGGCGGTATTTTAAATCAATGTATTCATACCGGATTCGGATTAAATTATTTTAAAGAAATATTAACCGGCCCGGAATTCGCTGACCGTTTTATTAAGAAGATAGATGACATCAAAGATATCGAGGTGTCTTTAAAATCATTTGTAATTAAATTAAATAATAATTTGGAAATTACATATTTAAAGCCCGGTGAAATGAATGAAGTTAAAGCCAAGGCGGTTATTATGGCAACTGGTTGCCGGGAACGTACGCGCGAGATGGCGCATATTGCCGGAACACGTCCGTCGGGAATATTCTCTGCCGGCTTAGCTCAGAAATTAATAAACGTGGAAGGATTACTTGCCGGAAATGAGGTTGTGGTTGTCGGTTCAGGCGACATTGGGCTTATAATGGCCAGGCGGATGACTTTGGAGGGAGCTAAAGTTAAGGCGGTTATTGAAATTCAAAAGCAAAGCAAAGGTTTGGTTCGTAATATTGTGCAATGTTTAGATGATTTTGGTATTCCTTTATATTTGAGCCATAAAATATCTAGGATTTACGGCCAGGACCGGGTTAATAAAGTTGATGTTGTAAAAGTTGATGATAAATATAATGAAATTCCGGGTACAAAATTTGAAATATCTTGCGACACGGTTTTAATTTCCGCTGGGCTTATTCCGGAAAATGAATTGATTGAAATGGCCGGAGTTGAAATCGACCGTAAAACCAATACTCCGGTTGCGACGGACAAAAATAAGACATCTATCGAAGGATTATTTGTCTGCGGAAATGCTTTTCAGATTTACGATTTGGTTGATTCGGTTGCACGGGATAGCATTTTAGCGGGCAAAATGGCGGCGGAATATTTAAAGGATAAGAAATGAGAAAAGAATTTATTTGTATCGAATGCCCTAACAGCTGCAAACTCGTCGTTGATATTGAGAACGACAAGGTAGTTAATGTTACGGGGAATAAATGTAAAAAGGGCGAAACTTATGCCAAATGCGAGGTGGAAAATCCTTCGCGAGTATTAACTTCAATTGTCTTAGCCGAGGGCTTAGAAATAAAAATGGTTCCGGTGCGGACTAATAAGCCAATTGCCAAGAAATTAATTTTAACAGCAGCGGAAGAAATCAAGAAAATTAGAATTAATAATAGTGTTAAAGTTGGAGATATAATCGTTCCTGATTTCCTTAATACCGGAGCGGATTTGGTAGCGACGAGAGAAGTTCGCAATGAATGACGAAGTAAAGACTTAAAGAAGATTTGTAAATTAGGGCTGAATACTTAAAACTGTTCACTTATTCTTTGTATTAAATTCCCCAAGCTTCTTTTATTTTATCCTTATTTTCAATTAATAGATTCATATAATCGATTTCAAGGGCGAGCATTTCGTCGTCATTTTTCCTGAGCCATTCGGAGAGCCAGGCAAAACGCAGGGCAATTATAAAATCATAAAGATTGTCCCAGCTTGTTTGCGAATATATGTTTGAATTTCGAAGTAATTTGATAAGCTCAATAACTAAACTATCTATCAGGCATTTGGGATTTTCAATTCCCAAACATCCGATCATATTGGCGACATCGTATATTTCTGGCTTTATTCCGTGAAACTCCCAATCAATTACTGCTTTAATCGTATTATTTGACCAAATAATATTTAAAGGGTGATAATCGCCGTGGCATAAAGAATGGGTTAAGTTGTCGTGCTCGGGAAATAATTTGTTCTCGAGAAACTCAATTATTGGTTCAATCTTATTCAGCGCGCCATTATTGTTTGATATAAGTTTTTCTTTTAAGTTATAAATATATTCTTTTATTGAGAAGAAATCTTTATTATCAATATGTGGTAAATTAGCGGAGTTTTCTTTGAGCCGGATTAAAAAGCTGGCTAAATATTGAGCCCGCCAGGTATCAAACATGTAATTCGTGCGGTTTAATTTTGCACCTTTAATAAAAGGTTCAATTTGCCAGAATGTATTATTAAAACTTAAAACAAATTCACCGGATTTGGTTTTTAAAAAAGGGTTGATAAAGGGAACACCGTTTTTATCCAATGTTTCTAAGGTTTTCCCGATATTGATTTTTGTCTCTTGGGTATGCAAAGGAATTTGTTCGATAATATAAAATTTACTATTGCTATCTTCGATGACGATTCTAAAGATTGTACGCTCTGGGCTGCCATCAATATCAAATTTGGGATGGATTTCTTTTAAGTCAACGCCAAAGTTATGTGCGATATACTTTAGTTCCTCCGTCGAGTGGCTCGAAAACTTATGTTTGGCAACAACTTTGCCCTTGATGCCTTCTTTTTCAACCTTGCGGCAGATGAATTTATAACCTTTTTCGCATTTGTTTCCGTCGATTAAGATATTACCATTTTTTTCAGGTTGCAAACTAATATTGCAGCCGTTAGGGCATTGCGGGCAGATGATATTTTTATTGTCCAGTATGTTCATTTTCATAAGGAATATATCAAAAAAATCCGATATTACCAATACTAATTGTGATATTATAAGGTCAATAAAATGGCGAAAGGCTTATTTATGGATAAATTTATGGTCGCTGCTTTAACTGAGGCAAAGAAAGGTTATAGGGAAGGCGGAATTCCGATTGGCTCAGTAATTGTCTATCAGGGGAAGATTATTGGCCGTGGGCATAACCGCCGGGTGCAGAAAAAGAGCGCGATATTGCATGGGGAAATGGACGCTTTAGAAAATGCTGGAAGGCTTCCTGCCAAGATATATAAAAAATGTGTGCTTTATACGACCCTTTCACCTTGTCCGATGTGTTCGGGTGCGATTATGCTTTATAAGATTCCAAAAGTGGTTATCGGTGAGAATAAAACATTTATGGGCGAGGAGAAATTGCTTAAATCGCGCGGAGTAAAAATAAAAGTATTGCAGAACAAAGAATGTATAAATTTAATGAAAGAATTTATTCAAATGAGCCCAAGGCTTTGGGATGAGGATATTGGGGAGTGAGATAATTAAGCGAAGAGGCAGTAATGGTGTCCTTGCGAGCGAGTTTTTAAGGAGTGAAGAAATCTCCTGGCAGATTGCCACGTCGCTTTGCTCCTCGCAATGACGAAAAAATTAAACAAGATTAGTTTGAAGATACGAGGTCAATATGCCACAAAATAGTGAAAATAATTCGAATCATCTTGAAATTGAAGAGGAAATATCAGAAAAAGCAAAGATTGCTTTAATCGAATATGATGCCGATAATTATCAGGATAAGGAATTTGAGAATGTTGAGGATGCTTTTAAATTTTTCCATAATAAATCGGTTACATGGCTTAATATTGCCGGGCTGGATGATGTGAATACTATTCAAAAAATTGCGGGGCATCTTAATATTCACCACCTGATTGTCGAAGATATTATTATGGCTAATCAGCGGCCCAAAATGGAAGACAGCGGAGAATATATCTTTGTTGTCATGCATATGCTGAATTTCGATAAAAAAAACAAGGACTTATTATCCGAGCAGATCAGTTTTATTATCGGCCGTGATTATGTAATTACTTTTCAGGAAAAAATTGGGGATATATTTAATGGTATAAAAGACCGGATAAAACAATCGAAAGGTCGGATAAGAAAGCAAGGTGCGGATTATTTGGCGTATGCTTTAATTGATGCGATTGTTGATAGGTATTTTGTCTTTATGGAGAAGGTAGAAGGAAGAATTGAAGAGCTGGAAGATGAAATTACTAATGATGCGGTAAAAAGAATCCCGCAAAAATTGCATAGTGTCCGCTCTAATATTGTTTATGTCCGAAAACAAGTTTGGCCTTTGCGCGAACTAATTAACAGTTTAACTAAATCCGAATCCAAAATCATTTCAAAGGTGAATAACGTGTATTTTCACAGTATTTATGATCACACCGTCCAAATTATTGATACAATCGAAATGTGCCAGGATATTTTAGGCGGTTTGCACGATATTTATTTATCGACGGTAAGCAATCGGTTAAATGAAATTATTAAGGTTTTGACCGTATTTACCGCGCTTTTTATCCCCTTAACCCTTATCGCCGGTATTTATGGCATGAATTTTAAATATATGCCGGGATTGGATTGGCAATACGGATATTATTTTGTTGTTGGAGCTATGGCTGTTATATTTGTCGCATTATTGATTTTTTTCAAGCAAAAGAGATGGTTTTAGAAACTGAAGTAATGAAAAGAAGAAATATGATAAAGAAATGTTTTTTGATAATGGCCGCGATAATGGTTTTTTCCGGTTTGTCCTGGGCGCAGGATATGGCGTCGGTATTGAATCAAGCTGCGCAAATTTACGCGGGCAGCGAAACATCTTCTAACAATTTAATCGGTGGTTTTTCTGTTCCGGGTATGATTGGTGGTATATTATTCGGTAGTATTGGTTTTGTGGCATTTATGTATGGTAAGAAAAACGCTTTATTTAAGCCCATTATGATCGGCATATTGTTGATGGCTTATCCATATTTCTTGCGCGGAACATTAGCTATTTATCTGGTCGGGGTAGGATTAACAGCTGCTTTATATATATTTAGAGAATAAGGTAAAGGTTAAAACTCATCATTTTGACAATGTCCTTGACAGCCGTATGAAATTGGGTTAAATTGGAAACAAAAATTAAGGAGAAATAAAAATGTTAGCATATCTTTTAATTGTTTTAGGTTTGTTCAGCCGTTTAATTATTCATACCCCGAATTTTAATCCACTAATCGCGATTGCTCTGTTTAGCGGGATTTATGTCAGTCGTAAATATGCGGTAATTTTGCCATTAGCTTTAATGGTAATCTCTGATTTATTCTTGGGAATACACAATGTAATGGCTTTTACCTGGGGAAGTATTTTAATTATTGCCTTGATGGGATTAAAACTAAGAGAGCACAAGAGTTTTAAGAATGTGTTTTTAGGAAGTTTATCTTCAGCCGTAATTTTCTTTGTTGCGACTAATTTTGGCGTATGGCTTATGACCGGGATGTATACTTATGATTTAAGCGGTTTGGTCAATTGCTTTGTTATGGCAATCCCGTTTTTTAGAAGTTCGTTAGCTAGCACTTTAATTTATACTGTTGTGCTTTACGGTATATATGAGGCAGTTGCGTTAAGAGTTAAAAATACTCGTTTTGCCTCTGTTCTTTAAGATTCCTGCTTACTCTATAATTTAAGGAAATCCTGTGAAAATCAGGAGCGGTCCCGCCACTGTGATCCTGGCTAGAAAATGCCCGGGAGAGTCAGAATACTTATTTGATAGTTAAATGGTTAACCTTGCGAGGGACGTGGTTAGTCAGATAAATATTTATTAATAAGAAGCCCAATCGTACCCTCGGTTGGGCTTTTTTATTGAGCGCATATTTTGCGGAACGTGAGTGAACGCAAATTAAAGCGCGAAATAATCCTGCCAAAGGCGGGGTTAATGAGGGTCGAGGAGAAACTTAATGAAAAAATTATTTATATTTGTTTTGATTTTTGGGTTTAGCGCAATTTGTATGGGTCAAGAAGTACCAATGGAAGATTTAGGGGAAATTGTTGTAACCGCAACACGTATTGGCCAGGCTGATTACAAGATTGCTGGAAATGTGACGGTAATTACAAGTGAAGATATTGAGTCCTCAAATGCCACAAATGTGCCGGATATTTTAAAAGAAGTTTTAGGCGTAAATGTAACAGATAATAGTTCGTCTAAGACATCAAAATTGGATATCCGTGGCTTTGGCGAAACAGCGGTAAGCAATGTTTTGTTTTTAGTAAATGACCGCAAAACAAATTCAATTGATATGTCCGGAGCTGATTTATCGCAAATTCCTCTTGAATCAGTTGAGCGTATTGAAATTATCCGCGGGGCCGGATCTGTCCTTTACGGGGACAATGCTGTCGGCGGAGTTGTTAATATTATTACCAAAAAAGGAAAAGGAGATTTATCAGGTAAAGCGGGTTATCAATACGGCAGTTATGAGAAGCAAGGCGGAAATGTTGAAGTTTCAGGTGAAGAAAAAGGGTTATCTTATTATCTGTATTCGAAATATTTTGATGAGCGGGGTTATCGGGATAATAGCGATACTTTAGCAAAAGATTACAATATGCGGTTAGGTTACAAATTTACCGATAAAATTTCTTTAGATTTAGAATCAGGCTGGCATGAAGACGATTATGGCCAGCCGGGCAGTTTAGATGATACTCAAATGGAAACGCTGGGAAGAAGAGCTGCCTCGAATCCAGAAGATGACGCTCAAACCAAAGACCGTTTTGTTAATTTATCCTTTGATGTTAATCCTTGGCCGGAAGATATGTATTTTGGAAAGCTTGTTTTAGATTTGAACTTTAGAAATAGGGATACTTACAGCAACAATGTAGCTTGGTCTTCGACGACCAAGAATAATATTGATACAACAGGATTTAATGCGAAGTATATATTCGATAAGACGATTTTTAACCGTGACGTTAATTTTGTAACTGGAATTGATTACTATGATAATGAGCATGACTTGAAAAGAGAATCCGGTGGATTAACGGAATATACGATTTCTAAAGAAGAGTTTGGTGTTTATGGTTTTGCTGAATATGAATTGTTTGATAGCTGGTATGTTAACGGCGGAACGCGTTTTCAGAAGGCCGATTATAATTTCAATAACAAAAACGGTTCAAATGACAGTACCCAAGATCCGGACGAATGGGTTGCCATGGGCGGGCTAAAATACGAATATGCCAAGGGTTCAAGCTTTTTTATTAATGCCCAGCAGACATTCAGATTCCTGGCAACTGACGAATGGTTTAATACTATAACGGGTGTATTAAATACTGATTTAAAACAGCAAACAGGTATGCAATATGAGGCCGGGATAAAACACAATTTCAATGATAAGGTTGTTTTAAGCGTTACTCCATACTTAATTGATATCAAAAACGAGATTTATTATAACCCGCAAGGCGGTAATTTTGGCTGGGGTGCAAATGAGAATTATGATAAAACCCGCCGCCTGGGAGTGGAAATTGGAAGTGAAATGAATTTGTTAAAATTCTATGATATCAAATATTTGCAGAAACTAAATGTGTTTACAAATTATACTTATGAAAATCCGCAGTTTAGTTCCGGTACCTATGACGGGAAAGATATCCCCTTGGTGCCACGGC
>JAKLDK010000054.1 GCA_022703565.1 Candidatus Omnitrophota bacterium | reverse complement strand
AAGCTTCCAGCTCGTTTGACATCACTCTACCGAGATATACTCATCGTTTATAAAAAAGGTTTTAGCGTCTATAAAAACATAACCATCTTCTATATCTGCTTCATAAACTGCGTGTTTTGAGAGATCTTTAGAAATTTCTATAATAGCGAAAGGATTAATGTGAAAAAAGCCATTCTATTAATTTCCTGCCCGGATAAGCGGGGCATAACCGCGACGATAACACAATTCATTTTTCAGAATAATGGCAATATCATTCATGCCGACCAGCATATTGATGAGCAGACTAACACTTTCTTTATGCGGGTCGAGTGGTCGCTTGATGGTTTTAAGTTGAGCAATAAAGAAATCCCTGTTGTTTTTAGTGCTATTGCCAAGAAATTTGCGATGAAATGGGATTTAAATTATTCTGATAAGTTACCTAAAGTAGCTATCTTTGTGTCCAAGCAACTGCATTGCCTTTACGATTTAATGTTGCGCTATCAAAGTGGGCAATTAGCCTGCGAGATTCCTTTGATTGTGAGCAATCATCCCTATGCGCAAAAAGTTGCGAAGCAATTTGGTGTTAAGTTTTATCAATTTCCGATTACGAAAAGCAATAAATTAACGCAAGAGAAGAAGGAAATTGCACTTTTACGGAAAAATGGTATCGATTTGATTATTTTGGCGAGGTATCATCAGCTCTTATCGGGTAAGTTTGTAAATGAATATGAGAATAAAATTATAAATATCCACCATTCATTTTTACCGGCTTTTGCGGGTCGAAGTCCCTATGAAAAGGCATTTCGTAAAGGTGTAAAAATTATTGGAGCTACCAGCCATTATGTTACTGCTAAATTAGATCAAGGCCCTATAATTGAACAGGATACTGTGCGGGTAAGCCATCGGAATACCTTAAATGACTTAATTAGAAAAGGGGAAGATTTAGAGAAAGTGGTTTTAAGCCGAGCAGTACGATGGTATCTGGAGCGGAAAATACTTGTTTATAACAATAAAACCGTAATTTTTGATTAATTACTTATTGAAAGGGGTTGTTTTGAAAAAGAATTTTATAAAATTAATAGTTTTAACTGCATTAATTGGCTTTCTTGCAAAAGCTTCTGGTTTCTCAACACAACAGTCATGGGTTCTGTCTGTTTTCTCAATGTCAATAATCGGTACATTATTTTTCTGGGAAATGCGCTTAAGCTTTGTTTTTATCGGGAGCGGAATTTTCTTTTTAATGAAGGCAATTGATATGGAGAATTTTCTAAAGTTTGCTTCTTTGGAAGTTGTCCTGTTTCTTATAGGAATGATGATTATCGTCGGGATGATGAAAGAAGCCGGGCTATTTGCTTGGCTTATTACGGTCGTATTGCGGGTCAAGAATTTGACTGGCCTTAAGATGTATGTGATTATTATGCTTGCTTCTTTTTTGTTCTCCGGGCTTATGGGAGAAGTCACCTCAACAATGATTTTAACTATGGTTATTTTAAATATCTGTGATTTTTTAGATGTTGATCCATTGCCTTTTGTGATTTCTTCAGTTATGGCTACAAATATTGGCTCTGCGGCAACTGTTTTGGGAAATCCGGTAGGTATCCTTATCGCTGCCAGAAGCGGGTTATCTTTTGAGGATTTTATGAGCCATTCTTTTACTCTATCGCTATTTATTCTATTTGTTTGTACTTTCATTTTGGCTTTGATTTATAAAGATTATCTGAAAGATTTAACTAAGAAAATGGTGCCTTTCCAGGAAGATAAAAGTTTTATTTACCTTATCTCGGTTCCTCCGGATTTGAGAGGTAAAATTAGCATGGTTGTTTTTGCGGTAATTATTACGGCTATTGCAATGCACAAACGTATTGAACACTTGTTAGGGCTAGAGCACAATGTTTTGCTAATAATGATTCCGATAATTTTTGCCGGATTAATATTGTTGGTGCGGCATGATAAAGCAAGAGAATATATTGAAAAAGAAATTGAGTGGCCATCGGTCTTGTTCTTTATGTTTTTATTCGCGCAAGCTGGTGTTATTAAGGCGAGCGGTGTCGCAGATTTTATTGCTAAGAAAATTATTACTGTTGTAGGAAATTATCCGCAAGTTTTAGCCGGTGCGGTTTTATTTTTGAGTGGATTTTTGTCAAGCGTTTTGGATAATGTTGTAACTGTTGCGTCTTTTGTCCCGATTGTCCAAAGCATGGATTCTTTAAATATGAATTTAAAGCCGCTTTGGTGGGCGCTACTCTTCGGGGCTTGTTATGGCGGTAATATAACAATGATTGGTTCAACGGCAAATATTGTTGCGCTAGGATTGCTAGAAAAAGAAAGAAATATTAAAATTACTTTTATATTTTGGCTTAAAATCGGGCTTATTGTTGGTTTTATAAGCATGGTTATTGCTTATTTGGCGATATTAATAATTCCGAATTATAAACTTTAACGAAGAGGAGAGGGATATGAACATATTCTTAATAGTAGCTGTTGTTTTAGTTGTAATTATTATTGGCATTTACAACAGTTTAATCGGCCGTAAGAACCAAGTCGAGAACGCGTTTGCTAGTATTGATGCCCTTTTAAAGAAAAGATATGATTTGATCCCTAATTTGGTTTCAACTGTTAAGAATTATATGCAGCATGAAAGAGGGACTTTAACCGAGATTACCGAACTTAGGGCCAAGGCTACTTCTGGCCAATTATCGAGTGAAGATAAGATTGCTTTAGAGAATAAACTTTCCCGAGTTTACCGGGGGATTATGGTTGCGGTTGAGAATTATCCTGATCTTAAGGCCAGCCAGAACTTCTTACAATTAGAGAAGACTTTGAATGAAATTGAAGAGCAGATTTCTGCTGCTCGCCGGGCTTATAATGCTTCGGTAACTGATTTTAATAATTCGGTTGAAATGTTTCCTACGAGTGTTTTTGCCTCAATGATGAACTTCAAGAGAAAGCAATTGTTTGAAATTCCGGAAGCAGAAAGACAGAATGTCAATGTCGGAGATTTATTTAAGAAATAATCTTTAGAGTATTTGAATGAAAACCCTAGCGGAATTTCAAGGATTTTACAATGAAAAGCTTTTTCCTCGCCTAAAAACATTAGAAGAGGCTAGGTTAAAGGTTGTTTCTAATGTTTATTCCTATTGTGGGATTGCAATCTTAATTAGTCTGGGATTGGTATTTCTTACGCGTAATCTTTCTAATTTGCCGGGCATGATTATTATGCTGAGTTTTTTCGCTTTGCTCGCTATATATAATACACTTACCAGAAGTTATGTCCGGGAATTTAAGAATGATATTATTGAGAAGATAGTGGAATTTATTGATTTTAATCTGACGTATGATAATAATGGTTTTCTGCCTGTCCCAGTATTTATCCATAGTAATATTTTCCAAAAACATCCGGATATTTATCAGGGCGATGACAGGGTTTATGGGAAAATAGGCGTAACGAATATTGATTTCTCTGAAGTTAATGCTAAATATGTTACCAAAGATAGTAAGGGGCGTCGGCATGAGCATACAATCTTTAAAGGGCTTTTCTTTCAAGCTGATTTTAATAAAGCCTTTAAAGGCAAGACTTATGTTTTGGCTGATTTTTCGGAGAGATATTTAGGAAGTGTCGGTAAATTTCTTCAAAATATTAATGTTTCCCGCCCGCCAATAGTCAGGTTGGAAGACCCGGAATTTGAGAAATATTTTGTTGTTTATGGCACCGACCAAATAGAAGCGAGGTATATATTATCAACGAGCTTGATGAAGAGGATTGTTGATTTTAAGGCTAAATCTAAGAGGGAAATATATTTGTCTTTTATTGATTCTTTTGTTTATGTCGCGATTTCATATAACCGCAATTTAATGGAGCCGAAAGTATTTAAAACTCTTCTTGATTTTGAGCCGATGAAAGAATATTTTGAGGACTTGTCTTTAGCCATCGGGATAGTCGAAGATTTAAATTTAAATACCAGAATCTGGTCAAAAGAATGAAAACTGTTGTTGAGGTTAAGCAAGGCGATATTACTAAAGAAAATGTTGATGCGATAGTAAACGCGGCCAACAAAACACTCTTAGGCGGTGGTGGGGTTGATGGGGCAATTCATCGAGCGGCGGGAAATAATCTTTTAGAAGAATGCCGACGGCTTAAAGGGTGTGAAACCGGTGATGCTAAAATCACCAAAGGGTATAATTTACCTGCCAAATATGTAATTCATGCTGTCGGGCCTGTTTGGCATAATGGTAAATCAAATGAAAAAGAGCTTCTTGTCAGTTGTTACGAGAAATCGCTGGAAGTTGCCTATAAAAATAAAATAAAGACAATCGCATTTCCCTGCATTAGCACCGGAGTATATCGTTTTCCTAAAGAAGAAGCGGCCAGTATCGCGGTTGATACTGTTAAAAGATCGGTTAGCCGATTAAATAGTTTTGAATCGGTAATTTTTGTTTGTTTTGATGAAGATAACTATCGCCTATATAAGAAATTATTAGAATATCTATAAGATGATAAATATAAAAAATGAGCAATTTTATTTAAAGGAAATATTCGCGCGGGCTTTTAGCATTCTTCGTGCTAATCCGTCTATATTTGTCCCTTTAGGGTTGATTTATGGCTTTGGCAGTATTAGTTATAAATTTATGTCGAAGTTATTAGCGCTTGAAGTAAAAGTCGAAAACCTACCGCTTTTAATATTGCCGGATATATTAATTTCAACCTTCGCTACAATTTGTGTTGTCATTGCGTTAGGTAAACTTGCAAAGAATGAGGAAATATATTTCCCTGGAATATTTTTAAAGGCAATAGCCAAGTATTTATTATGCATAGCCGCGATGTTTGTTTATTATTTAACTATTTTTACCGGTTTAATGCTTTTAATCCTGCCCGGTATATATTTTATGACGGTATTTAGCTTTATTGTCTTGATTATTGTTACCGAAGAGTGCTCTTTAATGGGGGCGTTTTCCCGTAGCGCTTTTTTAGTTAGCAGGCATTTCTTTAAGGTTTTGACATTTTCTTTACTTATACCGCTTACGTTTTTAACATTTGTAACTGGAATAAGTTATTTGCAGAAGTATAATTCTTATTTGCCGAATACTTTAAGCTTAATATTTACGATATTTATGTCGCCATTCTTTATAATTGCCCAGATGTGTTTGCTCTGGAGAATAAAAGAAATAAGCGATTTGCCCAAAGAAAATATTTATGGATAATCAGGTTTTTACAATTTCCGAATTAAATAACTTTATCCGCGATGTTATTTTGTCCGGTTTTCCGCAGAAGATTTGGATTTGCGGTGAGATCCAGCAATTTGACCGCAATAAGAATAAGAAACATATATTCTTCGAGCTAGTCGAGAAGGAAGCTGATGCGGCCGATATTAAGGCTAGAATTGGATTGGTAATCTTTGCCAACCGCAAGGATTATATCCTTGATAAACTTCAAGAGAGTAAGGAGATATTTGAGCTTAAAGATGACATCGAGGTCAAATTTGAGTGTAAGGTTGATTTTTATTCTCCGCACGGAGCAGTACGTTTAATTGTCGAGGATATCGATCCTTATTATACATTAGGAAAATTAGCGCAAGAAAAACAAAAGCTTATTAAATTGCTTCGAGAAAAAGGTGTTTTAGATAAAAATAAAACATTAACTTTGCCTGTGGTGCCTTTAAATCTCGGGCTGATAACTTCATATGATTCAGCGGCTTATAATGACTTTATTTCGGAGTTAAAAATAAGCAAGTATGCTTTTAAAGTATGTTTAAGGGACACTTTGATGCAAGGAAAGAAAGCGGAAGATGATGTCTGCCAGGCGATAAAAGAGCTTTCTCTCAATGAAGATATAGATTTGTTGGTTATTACTCGCGGCGGTGGTTCTTTAGCGGATTTAAGTTGTTTTGACAGCCAAAAAATCGCGCAAGCGATAGCTGATTGCAAGATTTGTGTTTTAAGCGGGATTGGCCATGAAATAAATTTAACCATTACTGATATGGCGGCGCATTCGTTTGCGAAAACACCTACCGCTATTGCCAGGTATATTATTGGCCTGATTGAAAACTTCTTGTCGGATATTGACGGTAAACTTGAAAGCATTATTGGTAACGCTGAAAGTAAAATTACTGCGCAAAAAAACAGTTTAAAAGGATTTGCGTTTGATCTACAACAATATGCAACTAGATTCTTCCGTGCGCAGGATGAGAAATTAATTTCTTGTCGAAATTTGCTTAGTTATAAGCCCAAAGATATTGTAAAAGCATATCAAGCTGATATTGACAATTATCGTGATGAAATTACTCATAAATCACAACAATATTTTATCCGCGAGAATAAGAAAGTAACCAATTTTAGCAAAATGATTTCTGCTTTCAGCCCCGAGAAAACTTTAAAGCGCGGCTTTAGCATTACTCGCACAAAAGACGGTCAAACAATCAAAAGTATAAAAAATGTTAAAGTCGGTTTTGAGACGTTAACTGAAGTTAAAGACGGGACATTTGCCAGCAGCGTTAAAAAGATAATTTAAGGAGGAGAAAAGTGAAAGAAAATAAATACTCTAAAGCTATGAAAAGATTAGAGCAGATTTTAGAGAAAATAGAGAATGAAGAAGTTGATGTTGATGAGCTAGCCGATAATGTTAAAGAAGCGGTTAGTTTGATTAAAGAATGTAAAGAAAAAATAGATAAAGCTGAATTAGAAGTTAAGCAGGTTGTTGATAGCTTGAATAAAGAAAAAGATAAGAACTAATTAGGCTTAAATCTGTTGTGAAGCTTTTCCGCATCAAGGATAAAAATCATTCCTTTTACTCGGTCGAGGAGTGTAATCTGTTTTAGATGTAAATCAAGGTACGCGCAATATTCCTCTTCTTGTGTCCAGACCTTGCTGGAAGCTAGTGTTTTAAATGTTTTAACAATATAGCTGGGCATTTCCCCGGAATCAAGAAGCTGAATAAGATAAGGATCGTCTTTAAAATCATAAGCCTGGCAGTTAGCCCAAATCGATTTCCCAGTTATAGGTGCAACCAAAATAAAACCTTTTTCGGCATCTTTTATCGAATCTATCGGCACGATATTAATTTTATCTTTATACTTAGGATTGTTAAGGAATGCGACGGTATTTATTGTGTACATATGATCTTTTAATATATAAATCGTATTGATATTATTGCTCTTCAGCCATTTGTATATATTTCTAGTTGCCATCCGGGATGGAAAAACATCGTTCGTGAAAATAGAATAGTTGCTCCATAAATTACCGGTTAAGAAGATTGAGAATAAAATCAATACAAGACGTTTTGTTTTATGAGTTAGCTTGGGCCAATGTTTTCTTAAAAAAAAGTCTATAGTGAAGGTGATAAGAAAGATTATGCCGATAAGCCAGGAGAAATAATTCCGGCCGAATTGCGCCACTTGCGATATTTCGACGATAATGGGTGTTGATAAGCCGATTAGTATTGCCCATAAAGGAGTTTTGTTGTTATCTTTGAAAGAAAAGAATAAGAGATAGCCGATACTTATTAAGAAAAAAACAAATAAAACAGGTTCAATTAATAACATGTAATTTATTATCCAAGATATGCCAGCGCCTCTTTTGGAAATGGCATTTTCGAGGATTCCAAAAGCATATTGTGGTTGATTGAAATCATTTAAGCTTTGGCTGTTTTTTATAAAAGAGAGGTAGCCTTTTAATATCTCAATCGGGCGGGGAAAAGTGAATATTAAAAAGATTATTAAAAAGCCCATAAGCATCAATGTTGTTTTTATGAAGGTGTTTCGGACTTCGGCTCTATTAAATTGATCGTGGTAGGTGAAAACGTAAGCTCCTAAGAAGTAAGCCATATAAACGATTGAAGTCGGGGAAGAAAAGAATAATAATCCTAAGAACACACCGGATAATATTAAGCGAATATTGGAATTCTTGCTTTTAACTAAGAAATATATTGCCAAAAGAAGATTCGTCAAAGCCAAAGGCTGGTGTGCTCCTTGAATGACATATTGATATGGCCAAAAACAGCTAATAAGCAAAAAACTTCCCCAAAATGCCGCTATTTTTCCAAACCAGCTTTTAAATATCAAGAAAATAATAATGCTCGAGATAAAAACAGCAATTATTAAAACCAATATATTTGGGAAAAGAGAGTCGTAATCATTTAATAATTTCTGAGCGAAAGATATGCATACAACCAAGAATTCTTTGCTGTGTAAAGAATTAAATTTGTTATAAAAATGCATGTCAGAAATAAAGTCAAAGTTTTTTAATGCTTTTGCTGCGGGAATGTAAAGATGCCAAGAGTCGGTTGGCCAATAGGCGATGTAATAAGTGGCAAAGGATATAATTGAGCAGAAAACAAACGAAATTAATATTATTATTAGGAATAAATGCTTTGGATTTAAGGAATTAAGTTTCATTTTTTTATGGTATTTATCGATAAATTATTCTACTATACATAGCAAAAGAAACAAGCAGACATTGGATTAATATAAATATTAATATAGATAGGTGAATTTAAGGGATATGCAGAAAAGCCGTAGCCAAGAAATCACGCCTGTTCTTATCGTTTTTGTTTTGTTATCTTGCTTTTATTTATTAAGACTCTGCCATCCTTTTATAACCCAATTTCTATATTCTTCCGAGCAATTCACAATTCTGAATAAATTAATTGGGGCATATGTTAATTCGGGTTTAGATTTCTACATCGGCCGTATGGAAGATGTTTTTTGGGGCCCGTTAAGTATATTTTTGGCGAATATTGCTTTATTGGTAGCTGTACTAAAATATTATCGTGATAGAAACGCAAAAAAGTTTTTCTTTTTGATTCTTGCCTATTTGCTTCTGACTAAGTTTGAAGTTATTTTCTATCCGCCTTATGGCGATTCGGTGAGTGGGCCATTTGCTGAGGGGATGTGGCTATATAACAATTCTTTTGATTATGCCGGTTTAGCTGAACAGCCTAATTTCTTGGCCGGCGGTCCGAAAGTTTATTTGTTTTCAATTTATCCGACGTATTTGGCTCTCATGATGAAGTTTATCCCGAATGCCAAGGCTTTTTTATTTTTTAACCATTTTATTGTTTTTGTCTTATCCGCCGCAATAATTGCTTTATTCCGTGAAATTATCCGTCGAGTATATCCGCAGGTTATTGCCAATTTAAGCGCGGTTTTATTGCTTTCTTTGCCTTTATTCCAAAGCCAGTCTGAACAAATTAATATGGAAATGCCCGTATTATTCTTTTCTACAGCGGCAATTTATTATCTGAGCAATAAACAATTATTCCAAAGTGTGATATTGGCAATATTAGCTGTTTTAACAAAAGGGGTCGCGATTGTTTTCTGTCTCAGCGTTTTTATGGTTTGTTTGATTTTGTTTTTGTTTGATCGCGAGTTACGTTTAAAGTTTAGAACTATTATTTGGGGCATAGTTGCGCTGATTTTCTCAATATTCTTTTGGTACTGCTCATTTTTTATTCTAAATAAAGGCGGGAAAGCAGCAATGGTGGGATTATGGGCTGGCTGGGAAGAGATGCGAAAGAGTTTACCCATTTATCTTTATACGTTAAGTTTATTCTATTTTGTCGGCATGGCCATATTCAATAAATTGAAAAGTAGAAGTTATGATTTGGCAACATTTATCGAATCAAATTATGTTGCTTTAATAATGTTTATTTCCGCCGGAGGATGGTTTGTTTTATACCTTAATTCAGCGGGGTTACAAAATAGATATTGGCTATTGGTGTTACCATTTTTGCTTTTTATATTTGTTTATATCGGCATGAGTTTTTTAAAGCTGCTAAATATTGCTAAAATTGTTTTGATTCTGCTCATAGGAATGTATTCGCTTGGTTCATATGGATTTCCTAAAGCTCCGCATTTGCAAAATGCCCACTCGGCGCAGGAAAGAAGCTTGGAATACAGGAATGATTTAAGAATGAATATGAAATTAGCCAAGGAAATTGAAGAGAATTATTTTGATTATATAATCAGTGCGCCGTTGACTTTTGCGCAAGCTTTAGCTTTTAATAAAATTGGCTATGTATCTAAGAAACTAGATGTTATGATTTATCAGTTTCCTTGCCAGTACGAAGGAATCAGAAACTTTACGGGGTTAAAGGATATTGATAGGAATAAAACATTGTGGGTTTCTTTTAATACTAATTTATCGCCCAAAATGTCTAAGATAGTTGGCGATTATCCTGTAGGTAAGAATGATATTGTGCTTAAAAGAATTGAGGTTGGAAATAGATTCGGGACTTTGTTCTTAGGCGGAGAAGCGATAGAAAAAGTCAGGTTAATTAATATGTTGATACTAAAACAGATGCTTTCAAGAAATAATTAAAATGAAAAATCAAAACATATTATTTTCAGGCCAAGATGTTAGAAAAGTAATCCTCGAGCAGTCTAAAAGGGCTAATGTGGGTCATATTGGTTCGGCTTTATCAATTGCGGATATTATTGCGGTTTTATATTCTAAAGTATTAAACATTCCTTCATATGAAGATGAAAATCGCGACCGTTTTGTTTTATCAAAAGGCCACGCAGCTCTAGCTTTGTATGCGGCTTTATATTTGAAAGGGTTTATGCTTAAGGACTCGTTGGACAAATATTGCGCTGATGACAGTATTGTTGCCGTTCATCCGGAGCATAGCTTACCCGGAGTTGAGTTTTCAACCGGGTCTTTAGGCCAAGGGGTAACTTTTGCAACGGGTGCCGCTTTAGCTTCAAAATTAAGAAATAAAAATAACAGAATATTTGTTTTAATGAGCGATGCCGAATGCAATGAGGGCTGTGTTTGGGAAGCGGTAATGTTTGCCGCGCATCATAAATTGTCTAATTTAATTATTATTGTAGATGATAACAAACAACAGGCTTTTGGCTATACCAAAGATGTCATTAATCTTAATCCTTTAGAAGAACGGTTCAAAAGTTTTGGCGTTAATGTCGTTTCTATCGACGGTAATAATGAAAAAGATATCCTTGAGTCTCTTAATAACCTCAATATGAAAAAAGGCCAGCCGCATGTAATTATTGCGCATACGATATTTGGCAAAGGCGTTTCTTATATGGAAAATAAAATAAAGTGGCATTATTGGCCGATGTCGGATGAAGAGTATAAGGTTGCGTTAAAAGAAATTGAAGACAAGAAATGAGAAATGAATTTATAAACACATTGGATGAATTAGCTGGTAAGAATAAAAATATTATTCTTTTAACCGGCGATTTGGGTTTTACTGTTTTAGAGAAATTCGCTGAGAAACATCCTAAGCAATTTATTAATGTTGGAGTGGCTGAGCAAAATATGCTAGGGATTGCAACCGGGTTGGCTTCGGACGGATTTGTTCCGTTTGTTTATTCAATTGTAAGTTTTGCTTCATTGCGGCCGTATGAATTTATCCGTAACGGAGCGGCTTTTCATAATTTCCCGGTAAGGATTGTTTCTATCGGCGAAGGTTTTGATTATGGCCACGCCGGAAAAACACATTACGGTTTGGAAGAT
>JAKLDK010000053.1 GCA_022703565.1 Candidatus Omnitrophota bacterium | reverse complement strand
TTAAATGCCTGTTCACAATAGATGCATCCGGTAATACAGGGATTGCTCCGCAACAAGTACAAAACCTGTTCAACTTTGGGATATTTTTTTAATTTTAAACCAAAAGACATGTTTTCATAAACAGTCATGTGTGGATATAAAGCGTAGTTTTGGAAAACCATGGCAATGTCTCTGTCTTTGGCAGGAACATCATTTACTAATCTTTCGCCTATCCAAATCTTACCTTCGGTAATTTCTTCTAATCCTGCAACCATCCTAAGCGTTGTTGATTTGCCACAACCGGAAGGGCCAACTAAAACCATAAACTCTTTATTTTCAATGCCTAAAGTAAGATTATCAACAGCCTTTACATCACCCTTATATACCTTAGAAACTTCCTTTAAGCTGATTTGTGCCATTTGCTATCCTATTTTTAATATATTAATATCAATATTAATGTTTTATTCTAATAAAATAAAATTAAGAATGCAACGGTTTTGTTTAATAAGCAGTATAAACAATAACCCCTGTGACAAAAATAACCTTATTTAAATAATTTCACTGTTGGTGCTTCTTTTATATGCGCGGCATCAAGAAAATCTTTATCAGTTACCCCACAAAAGTTTGGATCATAAGAACCAACAACTTTTATGCCTCGATATTTAGCGAGAGTTCTTAGTAATATTTCAGCCTTGACTATCGTCTTGTATTTTACAGACTCAGACAATATTTTATATGCTTCCGGATGATACGGCGGAAGAAAGAAAATAACCGCAACATTGTCTTGCTTCAAATAATCCAAGAACCGGCTAAACTCATAAGCGCGCTCCATGTCTAAATCAGTAAAATTATCCAATAAATATACTGAATCTTTTTTGGCATAGGCAACAGCTTCTGAAGAAATTATGGCACTATCGCGTTCCCTATCCTTTTTAGGATAAGATAAAGTACCATCTGTTCTTTTTATTTCTGTCTTTCCATCCATTTCATCCGTAGCATAAAGCCAAGGCCGATATATCTTACCGGCAATCATACTCTTAACTGATGCCTGGAAATAGCTAAGAGAAAGAATCTCCAGATAGTTAATCGGTTTTGTTTTGTTACAATCGTCTTCCAAAAAAGGCAACTGCATTAACCGCATCATCTCTTGCCTCTCGCAAAGCAATTTAGTCCAGCGGCTTTCACCGGCAAACTTATTAAATACCCACGGATCAACCCCCAGGATAACAACTTTGGGCAACATTTGTGCGGTTTTATATAAAAAATATATTGCTTCAAAATCTTCTAATTTCCCGCCGGATACAAAGCTATTAAACAAGCTGAGATTAGCCGGTAAGATACTCGTACCAACTCCCATTGAACGGCTTGACCCTAAAACTACAACATCTTTAGGTTTTTTTAAGCCTTGAATATAATATTTCTGAAAAGCTCGTTCATCAAAGTTAGATATATTGGCGGCATTCTTGCCCGACAACAATATTTTGGCAATCAAAGCTGACTTTGATGTATTAAAAATTCCTCCGGGATCAATGCCATAATTAACAACTGCAATAATTATTATTAAAGGAACAAATAAAATTAACTTTTTTAAAAAGATTTTTATCATTATTGTTAGAATTGAAAATATATAAATGCTGAATTGTTAAATTTGCCCAAAAGAATTATTGAAAGTATTAACGCATAATAAGCCGCCCAACGCACTAAAGTCGGCTTTTTAGCTATTACAGCACGAATCCCATTCGAACCTTGCAACTTTTCCATAATTATCAAAAACACTATTAAGCCAAACGAGAAAAACAATTCGCTCTTCTTTTCACCGAGGAATAACGGCTGATAAAGGCTTATTAATTTCTCCGGCTGGATTAAACAATGAATAATGTTTCGTGGCAAGCTGACAATACCAAACACCAGCTTCTTAATAATATAAAATGATTCGCCGATATTCCTCGCTCTAAATAAAATCCAAGAAATATCAATCAAAATAAAGACTGTGCCGATTTGTATGATTTGTGAAAGGACAGGGTTCTTGTCCAGGCGGGCAAACCTAAAAATTTTCTCCCGAACAGGCGCGCTAAGAATCTCAATTATGAGATAAGCGCCGTTTAAAGCTCCCCATACAATATACGTCCAATTCGCGCCATGCCAAAAACCGCTGATTAAGAAAGTTATAAATAAATTATAAAACCACCGCGATTTTCCGACGCGGCTTCCCCCTAAAGGGATATACACATAATCTTTAAACCAGGTGCTAAGCGAAATATGCCACCTTTGCCAAAACTCGGAAATTGATTTCGCAAAATAAGGTCTGTTAAAATTATTCATCAATCTAAAACCCATCACTTGCGCCGCTCCAATGGCGATATCGGAATATCCGGAAAAATCGCAATAAATCTGGAAGGCAAAGAATATAGTCGCTAAAAACAAACTCATGGCCTGAAAATCGTAAGGATTGTTATAAACAGTATTAACATAAATTGCCAATCTATCGGCGATAACAACTTTCTTAAAGAATCCCCAAGCCATCAATTTAAGCCCGTTTGTTACTCGGATATAATCAAAATCATGTTTTTCGTAAAACTGTTTTAATAAATTTCCCGGACGCTCAATAGGACCGGCGACTAATTGCGGGAAAAACATAACATATAGTGAATATATCCCGAAGTTTCTTTCTGTTTTCTGCCGCTGGTAATATACCTCTATAACATAACTTAGGCTTTGAAAGACATGAAAAGAAAGCCCTATGGGCAAGATTAAAGAAAGTGCTTTTATTGGATAATTCCAACCAATTATCCCTGCCAGGTAAGAAAAGTTTGCGTTGAAGAAATTGAAATACTTAAAAACAAACAATATTAAACAATTTGATATTATACTAACTATTAAAAATAATTTGCGCTTTTTGCCTTGAGATTCTTCAATAAATATAGCCGCATAATAATCAATTATATTTGTTGTCAACAATATCAGGATATAAATCGGCACAAAAGCCATATAAAAAATACAGCTGGCAATTAAAAGCAGGGCCCAACGAAAACGATATGGAATAGCAAAATAAAGAATGGTAACTATTGGGAAGAAAATTAGAAAACTTAAGGAATTAAACAACATGTATTATAAAGCCTCAAGCAAGTTTATTAGAAATATCCTTCTCTTCTAATCCCCGGAATATAATACTATTTTATAAATAATCTATTAGCCGACTCAACGTTGATTTTAATTCAGCCCTATCAACAATCATATCAATCAAGCCATGAGCCAGAAGGAATTCTGATTTTTGGAATCCGGAAGGTAATTTTTGACGCAGGGTTTGTTCAATTACCCGAGGGCCAGCAAATCCCACTAAGGCTTTCGGTTCAGCAATAATAACATCGCCCACTCCGGCAAAAGAAGCCATAATTCCGCCCATAGTGGGATTAGTTAAAACCGAAACATGCAATAATCCGGCTTCGCCGTGTTTCGCTAAAGCCGCACAAGTCTTGGCCATCTGCATTAAGGAAATCGCCCCTTCGTACATTCTCGCCCCGCCGCCAGAACCGGAAATAATTATAACCGGAAGTTTTTTCGCTGTCGCGTATTCAATTGCCCGGGAAACTTTCTCACCAACAACCGAACCCATTGAACCCATAATAAAACGTGAATCGGTAACCGCGATTACTATTTGTTTTTTGTTTAATTTTCCGGTACCGCTAATTACCGCCTCAAGCAACCCGGTAGCTAACTGATCGGCTTCAATTTTTTGTTTATAAGTTTTTGGGCCTTTAAAATCCAACGGATCAGTTGAAATCATATGCTCATCCATCTCTTGAAACGTCCCTTCGTCTATTAGAGAGGCAATTCTTTGGCGGGCACCCATAGTAAAATGCCAACCGCATTTCTGGCAGAGCTGCTGATTACTCTCGAGTTCCTTGGAATAATTCAAAGCTTCGCATTCAGGGCATTTTGTCCAAAGCCCCTTAGGTATTTCTTTCTTCTTAATACTAACCAATGTATATTTTTTTCGTCCGAATAAAGGCATTAGAATCTATCCTTAATTAATCTAGCTTATGAATGGTTAGCCCAGATAATACTTTGGGATAAAAATAAGTTGTTTTTGGCGGCATTTTCTCGCCGTTAAGCGCGATTGCCTTTAGTTGAGAAACTTTGACAGGGTTCATCACAAATACCGCTTCAGCCTGATTGTTATCAACCATAACTTTGGCCGAATCCATATCTTTAGTATAAATGATGTCGTCGGACTTTATGCCAATCTTATCAAAAATGAAATATTTTAAAATTGCAGCATCCAATTCTTTGTAATCCTTTGAACCTTCTTTTACCACCTCTTCAATTAATTTCTTATTCTTCAATCTCAGCATCTTAACGCCGTCTTTAGTGTATAAGCCAAAGGCATTTTCATTCTTACCAGCCTGAGCCAAAAGGATTACTAAATCTTCAATATTGCGGATTTTATCAATCCTAAAATATTCTTCCAAGAAGCTGATTTTATCCGGCATGCGTTTTATGATCCGGTGCATCGGAAATATTTTTAAATCTTTCGAATCAATATTCGTAAAATAAGTCATTACGTAATTAAAACTCTCTTGTCCTGTTGGCTTGGCCTTCTTTGCTAAACAATATTTCTTATATTCCATTGCCATTTTAAAACGATGGTGCCCATCCGCAATAAACATCTGCTGCCCTTTTAAGCTATCCTGAATTTCTTTGATTAAATCCGGGTCACTTAACCGCCAAAGAGTATGCTTGATATGATCCTGGTCTTCTACATCAATAATCGGCTTTGAGGAAAGAACTTTTCTGTTAAATATATTATCAACAACTTTTTGTTTATCAGCGAAACAAACGAAAATACAGCTTAATTGGGCATCCAAAGCTTTGGTAAGATTAAATCTATCATCTACCGCATGCGCATGAGTATTTTCATGCGGATAAATCTTCGAATCCCCTTCTTCCGCCAGCTCTAGAGTCGCAATAAAACCAAATCGCGAATATTTCTGGCCCATCATTTTATACTCTTGCTTATAAAAATATATGCTTGGACTATCATCTTGGATAAGGATTGCCTCCTGAAGCCAAGCCTGAAAGGCCTTTTTCGCGCGAGAATATTTGTTATTTTCCTTATTATCTCCCGGTAAATCATCCGCCAAATCGATATGGGTAAAATTATATGGGCTCAATTTATGCAAAAAAGCTTGTTCTTCGGCTGAAATAACATCATAAGGAGGCGAAACAACCTTGGAAAAGTCATTAACTTTTTCCGGATTATAATAAACTGCTTTAAAAGGCTTTATATTTGACATTATATGTTCCTATTTTTAACTATAGCCAATATAACAAAAGAAAAACAACCTTTAAACTGAAATCTGATAAATTTTAGTTTTTTAATACTGGCCTTAAGTTATATATAAATATTACTTAGAAGGATTATTAGGACAGCAAGCGCAAGAGCCGCCATGCCCGGAACTACTGTCTTTCTTGACAGGGCAATCTGTCTTAGGACTTTTAGACTGCTTATAATCCGTTTCGTAAAATCCACTGCCTTTAAAAATTATACCAGCGCCCGCGCCAATTAAGCGGCGCAATTTCGGTTTCTTGCATTCCGGACATTTTTGTAATTTTTTATCGGTAATAGACTGAAAAACTTCCATTTCGTGCCCGCAGCCTTCGCATTCATATTGATATGTCGGCATTACTTCTCCTTATTATTCCAATTTTGGTACACCTTGGGATACGCATACAATACGTGTCCACACTTAACTTATTTAAAAACCTTTTTTATTTTATCGGCAAAAGTATCGTTTAAATCAACATTTTCATCACTAAGCTTGGCAAACTCTTCCAACAATTTTCTTTGCTGGCTGGTAAGCTTCTTTGGCACATCAATAAATACTTTCGCAAACAAATCGCCCCGCATACCGCCTCTAACTTCCGGCATTCCCTTTTCTTTCAAACGGAACATTTTACCGCTTTGAGTTGCAGCCGGTATCTTCATTGAAACTTTACCGTCCAAGGTTGGAACGCTGACTTCCCCCCCTAAAGCAGCCACAACAAAACTTATCGGTAATTCCAAATAAAGGTTTACGCCTTCCCTTTGGAAAATATCATGCGAAACAACATTGAGGTACAAGAACAGGTCTCCGGGGCCATCACGGCCAACTTCGCCTTCTCCTTGCACACGTAATCTCGAATTACTGTCTACTCCGGCGGGTATTTTTACATCGATAGTTCTTGTTTCTTTAATCGCCCCGCGTCCGTTACATTTCGGGCAATGTTCTTGAATAACCTGCCCTTGCCCTTGGCAATCATGGCATGATTGCTGCATTCTAAAAAATCCGCTCGACATAAAAACCTGGCCTTGGCCATTGCAAGTTTTACAAGTTTTTAAAGCCGTACCATTTTTTGCTCCAGTTCCTTTACAATCTTTACAGAATTCATTACGGGGTACTTTTATTTTCTTTTCTACGCCCGTATAGGCTTCTTCTAAAGTAATATTAATCTCATATTGTATATCCGCTCCACGATAATGCCTTTTAGAACGGCGCCCTGAACCGCCACCTCCGCCAAATAAATCAAAAATTGAATCTCCGCCGCCACCTCCGCCAAAAAGCTGGCTAAAAATATCTTCAAATCCGCTGAAATCTGCCTGACGAAAGATATCTTCGGAAGTGAATTTCTGATCAATTCCCGAATGTCCATATTGGTCATATAACTCTCGTTTTTTGGGGTCGGATAAAACGCCATAGGCTTCTGATATTTCTTTGAACTTCTCTTCCGCCTGCTTCTTTTCGCTTTCTTGGACTCGATCCGGATGATATTTTAAAGCCAAAGAACGATAGGCTTTCTTTATCTGCTGTAAAGAAGCATTCTTTTCAACTCCAATTATTTCGTAATAATCACGTTTCATTGATTAAAATTCTTTAAAGTGGTCAGTGCTCAGGTTTCAGTGGCCAGCATAATTTGCGCCTTGCCGAATACTGATCACTGACCCCTGATCACTGATTACTGTTTATTTATTATCTTCGACCTTGAAATCAGCGTCGATAACATCATCCTTCTTGCCTTCATTAGTTTTTGTTTCTTTATTCTCTTCTGTCGGAGCTTCCTGTCCTTGATTCGCTCCTTGCGCTCCGGAAGCTTGCTGAGAAGCAGTAGCTTTATATATTTCTTCCGCTAATTTATGGCTTACTTTTTGAAGCGATTCCATGCCTGATTTAATCTTTTCAAGGTCTTTTGACTTTATCGCTTCTTTTAAAGAATTCAACTCTTTATCAATATTTTCTTTATCAGCAGCAGAAACTTTTTCGCCATAATCTTTAACTGCTTTTTCCGTTGCATAAACCAAGCTGTTGGCTTGATTTACAACTTCGATTTCATCTCTTTTCTTTTTATCATCTTCAGCATATTTCTCAGCTTCTTTAACCATCTTATCAATATCTTCTTTTGATAATTTAGTTGGAGCTGTGATTTTTATCGATTGCTCTTTTCCGGTGCCTTTGTCTTTAGCCGCGACATGAACAATGCCGTTGGCATCAATATCAAAAGTTACTTCTATTTGCGGAATTCCGCGTGGCGCCGGAGGAATACCGATTAAATCAAACCGGCCTAGTTCGGTATTATCATTGGCCATTTGTCTTTCGCCTTGTAAAACCCGGATAGTAACCGCAGTTTGATTATCATCAGCAGTTGAAAACACCTGGCTTTTTCTTACCGGAATTGTAGTGTTGCGGTCGATTAATTTCGTGAAAACCCCGCCCAAGGTTTCAATCCCTAAAGATAACGGCGTAACGTCCAATAGCAATACTTCTTTGGCTTCGCCTTTTATAATTCCGCATTGAATGGCTGCGCCTAAAGCAACGCATTCCATCGGATCAATACCGCCTTCGATTTTCTTTCCGACTTCTCGCTCGACAAACTCCTGAACTATCGGCATTCTTGTTGGCCCACCGACGAGAATAACCTTAGACACGTTAGCATCTTCGCCTAATTTTTGCTTAGCATCTTTTAAGGCTTGAATAATCGGCCCGCGGCATCTTTCAACAATAGGGCGGACCAATTCTTCCAATTTTGATCTTTGCAAAGATAATTGTAAATGCTTCGGCCCGGATGAATCGGCAGTAATGAACGGCAAACTTATTTCCGTTGATATCGTGCTCGATAACTCGACTTTAGCTTTTTCAGCGGCTTCTCTTAATCTTTGAAAAGCCATTTTATCGTTCTTAATATCTATTCCGGATTCTTTTTTGAATTCCTGGCAGATATATTCGATTAGGACATTGTCCATATCTGTTCCGCCGAGCAAATTATCACCAGAGGTGGAAAGTACTTCAAACGTTGCGGCTTTATGTTCTTCATCCCAGCCCATTTCAAGGATAGTAACGTCTAAAGTTCCTCCGCCAAAATCAAAAACCATAATTTTTTGCTCTTTGCCAGCTTTATCCAATCCATAAGCCAAACAAGCGGCTGTCGGTTCATTAATTATACGTAAAACTTTTAATCCGGCAATTTCCCCGGCATCTTTAGTCGCCTGGCGTTGATTGTCGTTAAAATATGCCGGTACGGTGATTACCGCTTCGTCAACTGTCTCACCAAGAAATTTTTCCGCATCAGCTTTTATCTTTTGTAAAATAAAAGCGCTGATTTGTTGCGGAGAAAATTCTTTGCCCATAACTTTATATTTATGGCTTGTTCCCATTTTTCTTTTAGCAGCATAAATTGTCCCTTCGGAATTAACCGGAGCTTGCCTTCTGGCCGGTTCTCCGACGAGCTTCTGCCCGTCTTTAGTAAATGACACAAACGAAGGGAAAGCCTTACCCGAAGCTACCCCCGCCCCTTCTGCTGATGGGATTATAGTTGGTCGCCCGCCTTCCATAACGGCAGCAGCAGAATTTGAAGTACCTAAATCTATTCCTATTGCTTTTGCCATGATAAACCTCCTTTATTTTGAATCTAAATTGATTCTTTTAATTATTATTTATTTTTACAGCCTAAATATTTAGGACTGACTTCCTTCTTCTTTCTTTTTCGCTAATTTTACTTTTGCTGTCCTAAGGACTCTGTCATTAAAAATAAATCCTTTTTGCAATTCATCCACAACTGTTCCTTCCGCGCAATCTTCTCTTTCTTCCTGCAATAAAACTTCATGATAATGAGGATCAAACATTTTACCTTGGGCTTCTATCGGCTTAACCCCATTTTTATTTAATAAGGAATTAATACGATTCATAACCAATTCAACACCTTTTAAAAAAGCTTCATAATCCTGATGTTTTTCTTGCGCAACTTTAACTGAACGCTCAAGATCATCTAAAATTTCCAAGAAATCATATAACAAAACTTCATTCGCATATTTAATAAATTCTAACTTATCGCGCTCGAGCCTTTTTTTAGTATTTTCAAAGTCAGCATAAAGGCGCAAATTCTTGTCTTTTAACTCCGCAACAGCCTGCAAGAGCTTCTTATATTCCCCCTCGGGAACTTCAACAATATTTCCTTCTCCGGACGATTCTTCCGGACTCTTAAGGTTTTCTGGCTCTTTATTGTTTTTATCTAGTTTTTCTTTATCAAACATATCTTTTACCTTTTAGAATAAATCTTCCATCAATTTACTGAAATAATCTAAAGCAGATGTAACTTTTTTATAATTCATACAAGTCGGGCCCAAAAGCGCGATTCTTCCCCGAGGGCCATGATGTGTTTTATATTCGGTTATCGCTAAAGAACAATTACTAATATCATTACAAGCCGTTTCGCTGCCGATAAAGAATTGGATTTTCCGTGCTAAATCACGATTAATAACCTCAAGCAGCCTTTGCTTTTCATCAAGCGCATATAGAATCTTTTTTATACAGCTAAAATCCTGATAATAATCAGGATATTCCACAATAAAACTGCGGCCGTTACAGATAATTTTACTTCCTCCATCATCCACCGAGATAATACTGGTGTAATGTGTAATATCGGATATAACCTGCGATGTACGCTCCAGCAACCGGTCTAATTCTTTTGTTTCTTCCTGATATTTCTGCCGAATTTTATTCTTTTCTTCTTCCAACATTTTGATTTCCTGCATCAGAAAATCAACATAAAACCTATAACCTTTTTGAGTAGGAAGCCGGCCGGCCGATGTATGCGGATGAGTTAAATAACCATCTTCCTCCAGCTCGGATAAAATATTCCTGATAGTAGCTGAGCTGACATCATAAGGTAAAACTTGAGCAATAAAGCTAGAACCAACCGGAGCAACACTACGAGTATATTGCTCAATGACAATAGATAAAACATCATTTTTTCTCTGTCGAGAATCTATCAATTTAGCTGTCATTCCCAGCTCCTGTGTAATATATTACGATTGTTATAGTTTTATTCCTGGCTGATTAGCACTCTTATCCTAAGATTGCTAAGCCGCTATTATAACAAATCATTTTGTGTTGTCAACTTTCAAATAACAACCGCCCTAATTAACCATTATCAATTACTTCCAGTATTTTTGTTAAGTAAACAAGGTAGCCTTCTATTGAAAAACAGTCGCGATGCAAGGCTTTAATATTGGGCTTTTTATTCTCCGTAGAATCAAATTCCAGGATTAAATTTCCATCAATAAATTTTAAAGGCATCGAATGCGTGCCTCTGTGATCAAAATTCACTAAACCACAAAAGATATTCAGGCTTTTTTTATTTTCAAAGAGCTTATTAGCCAATTTTACATTATTAGTATAAATACTAAAGCTTGACAATTCTTTCGGAATATTTAATTTATCTCCGATTTGTGAATGCTCGATATTTCGGCTTAAAGTTGCGCGGGTAAAAGTTTCACTTCTGATAATGCCTTCTTTTTCTTTCTCGGAAAAATTCATCGTAAAATCCTGTTTTAACGGCGATTTGAGATATGCTTTATAAATCTTCTCTCGGAAACTTGGCCTTTCAATATCTTCATAAATAAATTCTCGGCCTTCAAAAACAAACTTTATCCTGAAAGAATTCGGGCTTTCTGCAATCGGCTCCGCCTTGGATTCTAAGAATTTGGCCAATGATGCCATAATCTGTTCGCGCGTTTTCTTGTGAAAAGGAGAATGCACGCTTAAAATTATAATTCCAGCAACAGCAGCTAACACTATTAAAACAATCCAAATCATCTTATTTTTCTTCCTCATTAAGAATTAAATTACCCGCTTCGTCATAAGCTTTACTAAACGACAGGACTCCTTTTTCGTATGTTCGGATTCTCTTTGCCTTCCCATCGACATAAAACTCTTTAAAAGTACCGTTCTTTTCTCCGTCCAAATATTCTCCGGTTTCCTTAAGGTGCCCGCTTTGATAAAACTCTTCGTAAATACCGTTTCTTTTTCCGTCCTTTACTCTTGATACGCTTAACACTTCTCCGCTTTTATAAAACTCTTTTATTTCGGAATTCTCGGCTTTACCATCACGCAAAAAACTCTCCAGCCTTAACTCACCGCTAGGATAATATTCCTTAATCACGCCTTGCGGAACCCCATCATAAGCCTCATAAGACCTGACCATATTTCCGTCTTTATCAAATTCTCTAATTAAACCTTCTTGGACTCCTTGATTAAAATCTGCCTGCCTTATTAGGCTTCCTTCCTTAGAATACATTTTTGCCATTCCATCAGCTTGACCATCTTTATATTCTCTTTCATAAACCAATTGGCCTTCTTCGTTAAACTCGCGGGTAACTCCATTTAACAAACCTTTTTCATAATACGATTGACGGTAAAGCGTTCCGTCTTGACGATAAGATTTGGCCAATCCATCTAAAAGCCCATTTTTATAATAGACTTCATACA
>JAKLDK010000052.1 GCA_022703565.1 Candidatus Omnitrophota bacterium | reverse complement strand
TACCAAACGATTTTTTGTTTCAATATACTTATTAGCCCCATAACCCTCATCGCTAACAATTAAATCAACATCCGTCGGATAACCTTTTGTGAATCGGTGAGTGTAAACTCTGATTCCTTGCCGCTCTAATTTATTCTTAAATATTGTTGCTGCCGGCTGATTGTCAAAACGGGTAATAACAACAGCCGAAACTTGTATTCCCCAATCCTTAACATCATCAATTAATTTTAATGCATCAACATCATAAGTAATCCCAAAATCCGCTCGAACTTTTCTGCGCTCAATGTCCCCGGCGTAAATACATAAAATAATATCTGCTTCATTTTTTAGGCCCTTTAAAAGGCGCATTTTAACATTAGGATCAAAACCGGGTAAAACCCGAGCCGCATGATAATCAAAAAGTAATTTTCCGCCAAATTCCAGATACAATTTATTATCAAATCTGTTTACTCTCTCGAGGATAGCTTCAGTTTGTTCTTTTAAATATTTTTCATTATCAAAACCGGCTCTTTTAGGCATAGTCTCCCCTATATTTGGAATGTATATGAATAAATAAATTTATATATACGGATGAATGAAGCTTTTTAGAAATGGAAAAATATGTTAGCATTTTTATTATTAATAAGCACTTATCGCTTCAGCGCGACAATGCAAATGTATTATCGCAAATAACTCCGTTAATAACACTTTTTGGCTCCAACGCCATAAGGTGTAATTATAACATAATTTTTAAAATTTAATAATTTTCTTAGCAATACTGCCTTTATTCTTTACACAACTTCTTGCCATACGATTATGATGTTTTTACTATTCAGCATATACAATCAATTGCTGTGAACTTATATCCGAAGCAACCTTAATCTTTTTTCTTTTAACATCAAGGACTCGGACCACTTTTTCATATTTTGCATATTCCGGCACTAAGTTTTCGAGCTTATTTGGCAAAGAAAAAAAGAATTCTTTTTGAAAATTCATTCCTTGCTGCCCGGGAAAAACAGAAAGATAAAAAATTCCCGTCTCCACTAAGTCCTGAAAGAAATGAGTGCCAAAAGACAATTCCGGCATAGCACTAGCGGCTTTAAACGCAATTTCTCCCAACACTGATATATTGCTAATTTCTGCAAATGATACCGGCACACCTAAAGTTGGAGTAGAAGTGCCCCAGCGGCCAGGGCCTAAAAGCATTACGATAGAGTTTTCTTTGTCCCCGATTTTACGATTAAGCTCTCCGATTAAACGGGCAATGTCATATCGTTGAGACTCCGTTTTCAAATTAGCATAGCTAGAAGGGTCAACATAAACTATCCTATCAATAGCTTGCAATATATTCCCGCCTAGAAAATTGCCTTTTGATTTAATAATAATCTTTCCTTCAGGAAGGCTCTGCGGAATCCTTACCTTGGCGCCTAATCCTTTGGTCTGCAAAGGCCGGCATTGCAGTAAATTAATTTGGAACTGGTTGTTCTTTTTAAAATTAACCGTAAATTCAATATCAACCGGATATCCATATGCCGTTTCCAAAGACTTAAGTATCTTTTGCATAATACCAGAAAATTCTGTTCGCGAAACAAGAGCATCAAACGTTATAATCCAGGATTCTTCATCAATACCCTTCTCCTGAAATCTTCTATTGGCGTCCTCGTCCCTAATTGCAATTAAATCTAAGGGCATTCCAACTTTCTCACTAAGAAGTTGCCGCAAGGGAAGCGTATCAAAATTATTTTTCTTTATATTGATCACATCAACATCATGTTGGGAAAATCTCTGCACATCCTTAACCCCTGACGTTGCTTTACGTAATGGATCATCCAAGGCTACAATACGAGGATAATCGCCTTCCACGCGGTTTACCGCTCTGGTCCCCAAGCCAAAAACTATTCGAAGCATTCCCGCCTCAGGAGTCATTGTCTTAGTCCAAACAAAAGTATTGTAAGAAATCCCCACACCCGCGGCATCAGGGAAGAAATAATCCTGATGATAAGACCCCGATACCCTTTGAACTAATAAGGCCATCTGCTCATCCGCCTGATCCAGCCCCCGCTGCAAACGATAAGTCAGCGCATTTTCATTCATGGTCGAAGCATATATACGACGTACAGCCTCTAAGAACTTGGCATATCGCTCTTCCGGAGAACCCTGATTCGCTAAAAAGAAACTTTCGTATTTTCCGGCGAAAGCATTACCGTAACTATCTTCCAACAAACTGCTGGAACGAACAATAATCGGCGATTGCCCAAAGTATTCAATCATTTGCTGAAACTGCTCTTTTATTTCGTTTGGAAAAACTCCGTGCAATAACTTATCTTTTAGCGTACGGGCTACTTCAAAATATCCTTGCTTAGTCTTCTGTTCCATCCGCTCATTCCACCAACCATTCTCGACGATATAAGTATAAAAGACGTCCGACCCGACATAAAAAGAATCGTGTGGCTCTAAAACTTTATCGGCAGCAAAATATTTTTCTTTAAGTAGAATATTTCGGGCAATCAGCATACCTACGGATTTACCTCCGATATAACCGGTACCTATCATCTTGGCCTTTACCGCCATAATATCTTCAAGGGCAAGCTGTTCTTGAGCAAGCTTTAACATCCTCTCCTCGCGGGATATTAACAATTTGCTCAATTGATCAAACATTTTATTTCGCTCTTCTCTAGAAGAGGCAGAGTTATCGGTAAGATTTCGCGCGTTGATAAATAATCTATCCCAATAGTCAAGATTACGCTCAATAATTTTATCGTTTCTTCTAAAGATATCCGAAAATAATTTAGCCGCATCAACACTGTTGGCAATTGGAATTAATTTATCCCCTGACTTAACATGCGGCAAAAACATGGTGGGAGAATGCCGCCCCAAAACTTTCAAGGGATGAATATAAAGATTTTCTTTATAACGATAAACATCAATAAGAAGCTGCGTTGTTTCTCTTATACGCGCTATAGTTTTAAAAGAATGCCTGTTGCGCAAAAGCCCAAAGTATGCAATCGTATCAAGTTTAAAGAGATAAGGACAAGTTATTTTAAAGAAATTACCAATCATCAAATCATTAGACCAAGCGGAAAGCAAGTCAGAAAGGCAATCAAAGATATAAAAAACACCCTCACCTTCTTTTTTTATAATACTATGCAACTCCGAAGAAAAAGATTCAAATCCTCCCATTGCATCAAGTTCGTAAACAGTTATCTTTTTGTTTACTTTAACAATTGGTTTTTGGCTAGCAAAACGGATATAAACCAATCTTTTCTTATCATTAAGAGATTTCTTAATAAAATATTCGACAAAGTAGGAATAATCTTCAACAGCATCAACTTGCCAGACAACATTATCACCCAATTCTAGGCCAGTAATAACTTTGTCTAACTCTTTTAATCCAGTACTAACCATCAATGGCTCTTTTCCTCGCAGATACTATCTAAAGAAATAGGGGCTGAAATATTGTTTGTTCTGATATAGGGAAGTGTCGAACGACATTTCATGATTTGCCATTCTTTTGAGCTAAAGATTATCTTAAAAGTTTATCGGGCTAAAACTTATTAGTGTCATTGCGATTTGAAGGATTCTAATCGCAATGACACTAATTTTCACGTAACGCTTATTTACATCCTGGATTAAACTACACCTTGGGCAATCATTGCGTCGGCAACTTTTACAAAACCAGCAATATTCGCGCCTTTTACATAGTCGATGTATTTACCTTCTTTTCCATAACGAACACAATTTTCATGAATAGCTATCATAATATTGTGTAGTCTTTCATCAACTTCTTCACGAGTCCATGATAAACGCATGCTATTTTGGCTCATCTCAAGGCCAGATGTTGCTACCCCGCCAGCATTCGCTGCTTTACCAGGAGCATAAAGTATTTTAGCATCTTGAAAAACCTTAATACCTTCAGGAGTAGTAGGCATATTGGCACCTTCGCCAACAGCCATACAGCCATTTTTAATTAACATTTTAGCATCTTCTTCGGAAATTTCATTTTGAGTTGCCGAAGGAAAAGCTACGTCGCATTTTACTTGCCAAGGCCTCTTTTTATCAACATACTCACATTTAAATTCCTTGGTACATTCCTTAATCCGTCCGCGGCGAACATTCTTTAAATCAAGAACAAATTCTAATTTCTGTTTATCAATACCAGCTTTGTCATAAATAAATCCGTCAGAATCAGACAAGGTAACAACCTTAGCACCCAGTTGTAATAATTTCTCAACTGTATATTGAGCAACATTTCCTGAACCGGAAACAGCGCATATTTTACCTTTAAAAGATTCTCCTTTTGTTTTTAACATCTCTTGCACAAAATAAACACAGCCATAACCAGTAGCTTCTGGCCTAATAAGGCTTCCGCCCCAACTTAAACCTTTGCCAGTCAAAACGCCGGTAAATTCATTTCTTAACTTCTTATACTGGCCAAACATATAACCAATTTCACGGCCACCAACACCAATATCACCCGCCGGAACATCAGTATCTGGCCCAATATGCCTAAAAAGTTCACTCATAAAACTCTGACAGAATTTCATTACTTCATTGTCAGATTTTCCTTTAGGATCAAAATCAGAACCACCTTTTCCACCACCCATCGGAAGAGTTGTTAAGCTGTTTTTTAAAACTTGTTCAAAGGCAAGAAATTTAAGAATACTAAGATTAACGCTGGGATGAAATCTAATCCCTCCCTTATATGGGCCTATCGCGCTATTCATTTCAATGCGGTAACCTCGATTAACTTGAATTTCGCCTTTATCATCAATCCAAGGTACGCGAAATATTATTAATCTTTCCGGCTCAATCATTCTTTCCAAAATCTTAGCTTCCTTATATTTTGGATTCTTTTCAATGAATTGTTCTAATGATTCGACAACCTCTAGCACTGCCTGATGAAACTCAGGTTCCCCTGGGTTTCTTGCAATAACCTTTTGCATAAACTGCTTTAATTTTGAGTCTGCCATTCGTCCCTCCTCGCTTATTCCTTTTTGTTAAAATAATAATTATTAAAAGTTTTTAATCTTTTTATTTTTGTCTTAAATATTCATTGATTGCTTTGGCCGCAATCCTTCCTTGGCCCATAGCTAAAATCACAGTTGCTGCTCCCAAGACAATATCTCCTCCCGCATAAACACCATCGAGCGAAGTCTTACAATTTTCATCCGTAATAATATTTCCCCATTTATTAGTCTCAAGCCCGGGTGTTGTTTGCTTGATCAAAGGGTTGGAGTCATTCCCGATTGCAACAATAACAGCATCTAGCTCAAGCTCAAACTCGCTTCCCTCAATAACAACCGGCCTGCGCCTTCCGGATTCATCTGGCTCGCCAAGAGCATAGCGCAAACATTCAATCGCCCTAACCCGGCCTTTTTCATCCGGCAAAATACGTTTTGCATTCTCCAGCATATGAAAGATTACCCCTTCTTCTTTTGCGTGGGAAACCTCCTCAACACGAGCCGGCATCTCGACTTCTGTCCGACGATAAATCAAATGAACTTCTTCTGCCCCCAAGCGTACCGCCATACGCGCAGCATCCATTGCCACATTTCCTCCGCCAAGAATCGCAACTTTACGAGCAGAAAATATCGGTGTATGCGCATTAGAAGAGTCATAGGCCTTCATTAGATTTGCTCGGGTTAAATATTCATTCGCTGAAAAAACTCCAACTAAATTCTCACCTTCAATATTCATAAAACGCGGAAGGCCTGCTCCGGCGCCAATAAATACCGCATTAAATCCATCTTTAGCCATCAAATCAGCCAGCTTCCTAGTGCGCCCGACGACAAAGTTTGTTTCAATTTTAACGCCCATTTTTTTTAGAGTGTTAACTTCCTCTTGAACAATTTTCTTCGGTAAACGAAATTCAGGAATGCCATAAACCATAACACCGCCGGTCTTATGAAAAGCCTCGAACATTGTAACCGAATGTCCTTCTCTTCTGACATCAGCGGCAACCGTAATGCTGGCTGGGCCGCTGCCAATAACC
The DNA here is from genome assembly GCA_022703565.1 of Candidatus Omnitrophota bacterium. Classification (GTDB taxonomy): domain Bacteria; phylum Omnitrophota; class Gorgyraeia; order Zapsychrales; family Zapsychraceae; genus JADFZM01. The sequence goes on along the minus strand of JAKLDK010000052.1, from coordinate 6,065 downwards.
GCAACTTTCTTGCCAGTCTCTTTTTTTGTTGTTGGCGCAGCAAGAATTCCACTATCGCGTTCCCAATCAGCCACAAAGCGTTCAAGCCTTCCTATCGAAACAGCCTTATTGACATCCTTGAGTGATTTACCAACTGTACAAGGCGCTTGACATTGCGTTTCTTGCGGGCATACCCTTCCGCAAACTGCCGGCAATAAACTGCTTTTCTTAATAATTTCAATAGCGGTTTTATTATCTCCATCAGCAATAGCTTTTATAAAGTTGGGGATATCAATTCCAACCGGACATCCAGCAATGCATGGGGCATTTTTACATTGCAGGCATCGCATCGCTTCAACTTTTGCTTGTTCGGCAGAATATCCCAATGCTACTTCTTTCATATTTTTAATGCGAAGATGATGATCTTGTGTTGGCATTTCCTGCGGGGGAATTGACAAACGTTCCTTGGGGCTTAATGTTTTATTATCAAAAGCAATCTTTTGAGATTTATCTTTATCTGAATTATTATTTTCAATCCGAGAAGAATTCATTTTCGATCACTCATTTTTTTCTTATATTCTAAATCCATATGACATTTATGATGGTCTTCTTCCTCGCGTTTCTTATAAGACCCTAAGCGCTGCATCATATTATCAAAATCAACCAGATGCCCATCAAATTCTGGGCCATCAACGCAAACAAAACGAGCTTTGCCGCCGACATTAACACGGCATCCTCCGCACATACCAGTTCCATCTATCATGATTGTATTTAGAGAAACTATCGTCGATACTTTATACGGCCGTGTTGTTTCCGCGCAAAATTTCATCATAATTGGCGGGCCAATAGCAACAACTAAATCCGGTTTTTCTCTTCTTTCACAAAGTTCTTTTAAAGGATGCGTAACCAAAGATTTTTGCCCATAAGAACCATCATCAGTACAAATAATAAGTTCATCCGCAATTGCCTTCATTTCATCTTCTAGGATAATCAATGATTTGTTGCGTGCCCCAATAATTACAACGAGCTTATTCCCGATAACTTTCATTGCTTTAGCAATCGGATAAAGTGGAGCAACGCCAATACCCCCGCCGACACAAAGAACAGTTCCAACTTTTTCAACATGCGTTGGTTTCCCTAAAGGGCCGACAAGATTAAGGATATATTCACCTTTATTAATTTCGGATAAAAGATGCGTTGTTTTTCCGACTGTCTGAAAAATAAGATTTATAGTACCATTTTTGCGGTCTGAATCGGCGATAGTCAATGGAATTCTTTCACCATTTTCATCAACCTGCAGCATAATAAATTGGCCTGGAAGGCATTCTTCGGCTATAAGTTGGGCTTCTACCTTGATTTTGAATACTTCAGCAGATAACTGCGTTTTATCAATAATCTTATTCATTGACTACTATATCGTCCCTCTTGCAAAAAAGTCCTCAAAAAGCCAATCTGGCTTATTTGAGGACATCATTGCCCTTAATATTCATAAAACACGAAACAGTCTTTAGACGCCATTGCCTAAAAACTGATGTAATATATAATAAACCGTTAATTTCGTCAACAGATTATTGTTTGATTTTACAAGACATTGTAATAGTAATTACTTATAGCCCAAAGAAAATGGTAGAATAAAAGATTAATTTTATCCTACCATTTTTGAATAATTTATTCTTGGTTAGCTATTGATTCTAAGCTTAAAAGGCCCTTAACATCTTTTACGATCACAGAAACTTGTAATTTGCTGTTCTCATTCTTTAAGAATTCTTCAATTTTTGGATTGCTGATATCATCAAACTTCATTAATTTTCCATCAACAAAAATTGAATATCCGCTAGCAACACAATCCGGCGCAAGAGCACATGCCTTAGGATGTGTTTTAACAAATTCAGCTAATTCTTTAGGTTTTTGTGTTCCGGCGCATTTGTTATCAATAATATCACCTTTCAGTGTCATTGATTGAACTACCGGAGCTTCGACTGCTGGTTCAGCAACTGCCGCTTCAACAGCTGGGACAGCTTCTTCAACAACTGCAGCTGCTGGCTCAACTACTGCCTCAACAGCCGGTTCAACCACAGCTTCAACTACCGGCTCTGCTACCACAGCTTCAGCTGCTGGCTCAACTACAGCATTCATCACAGCTTCGGTTGTAGGATTTTCTGCAATAACTGCAGCATCTTGTGCTAAAGCTAATGAAACTACGCAAAAGCACATTAATCCAAGCATGATTAACTTTTTCATTTCTACTTCTCCTTTTTATATATTGGTTATGTTTTTACACTCTATGTAAAAATACATATTAAAGGTAATTCTACATCAGATATAAAAATATGCAAATTTTTCAATATTTTTTTTAAAAATAGATTTAGGCGAGGAAGAAAGAAAATATTAAGATTTGCTTTTAAGAAATTTATTTACAGCAGAAGCTACCATCCGCCCTTCATTTATAGCCCAGACAACCAAAGATTGTCCCCGACGGGCATCTCCGCAAGCAAAAACACCAGCAATGCTAGTCATATAGTTATTATCAGTCTTGACATTGCCAACTTTGTCTAACTCAACCTTTAATTCTTCCAGCATTCCGTTCTTAACCGGTCCTAAGAATCCCATCGCCAAGAAAACCAAATCGCAATCAACGCTAAATTCACTTCCCGAAATTGCGTTCATCGGCCGGCGTCCGGTAACAGGGTCTTTAGCGCCAAACTCAAGCCTAACAGCATTTAATTTTTTAACAATACCATTCTCTCCTTCAAAAGATTTAGTCAAAATACTATAACCACGCTCACAACCTTCTTCGTGTGAAGTCGATGTCCTTTTTATATTTGCCCAATATGGCCAAGGATTATCCCAATCTCTTGTTTTTGGAGGTTCGGGAAGAAGTTCAAATTGTTTTACCGATTTTGCACCATGCCGATTGGCCGTTCCGACACAATCGCTTCCGGTATCACCTCCGCCCAAAACAATCACATTCTTGCCTTTAGCGTCTATTCTTTCATCGGCATGGATTTTAATCCCTTTATTAAAACGATTCTGCTGAGTTAAATATTCCATTGCAAAATACACGCCTTTTAATTCCCGCCCGGGCACTTGAAGATCGCGCGGCACTTCCGCGCCAGAGGCTAAAACTACTACATCAAAATTCTTTTTTAAATATTGCCCTTTTATATCAACGCCCACACAAGTATTAGTTTTAAATTGTACGCCTTCTTCTTGCATAATATTAACGCGCCTTTGAACAATTTTCTTTTCCAGCTTAAAATCCGGGATACCAAATCTTAATAAACCTCCAATATCTTCATTCTTTTCAAAAACAGTTACTAAATGCCCGGCTTTATTTAATTGATCAGCACACGCTAATCCAGATGGCCCAGAGCCAATAATCGCAACCATCTTGCCGCTACGTTTTTTCGGAAGATTAGGCTTAATCCAATTCTCTTTAAATGCTTTTTCTATGATTGATATTTCAATATTTTTTATGCTTACAGCCGGGGCATGAATTGATAATACGCAAGAATTTTCACAAGGTGCCGGGCAAATTCTTCCGGTAAATTCAGGGAAATTATTTGTTTCCTGTAAATATTTGATAGCTTCTTCCCATTTACCCTTATAAACCAAATCATTCCAATCAGGAATCAAATTGCCGATAGGGCATCCCCAATGGCAAAAAGGAATACCGCATTCCATACAACGAGCACCTTGAGTTTGCATATCACTTTCCGGTAAGTATTTTGTAAACTCGTTGTAATGCTTAATTCTTTCCTGGGCAGATTCCTTACCAAAATCCTGCCTATCGTATTTCATAAATCCTGTGGGATTACCCATATATCTATTTAAAAACCTCTTCTTCTCTTTCTATTTGTTCATCTTCTTTCATCATTTGGCCCAAAACTTTCCGATATTCCATCGGAAATACTTTAACAAAAGAGGGTAATGCTTCTTGCCAATTATCCAAAATGTATTTTGCTTTTTTGCTATTAGTATAAGAAAGGTGTTTTTCTATCATTGATTTAATAAGCTTAATATCCTCTTTATGCTGCACTAATTCCAAATCAACCATATCTAAGTTACATCTACCGTCAAGTTTATTAAGCGGGTCATAAACATAAGCGATGCCGCCGCTCATTCCCGCCGCAAAATTAATACCGGTGCTTCCTAAAATTACAACACGCCCGCCTGTCATATATTCACAACCATGATCGCCGACACCCTCAACAACCGCTAGGCATCCGCTATTTCTAATTGCAAAACGCTCGCCAACACTACCGTTAATATAAAGCTCCCCGTCAGCCGCACCATATAAAATAACATTTCCAGCAATAATATTCTTATCAGCCTCATAATCTTCCGGAACGCCAGAATAAGGTTTTACAATAATTTTTCCGCCGCTTAACCCTTTAGCTAAATAATCATTTGCTTCGCCTTCCAAAATAAGAGTTAAACCCCGGGCCGCCCAAGCACCAAAACTCTGGCCCGCCGCACCTCTGAATTTGCAGGTAATTGTATCCTCGGGCAATCCCTTATGCCCGTATTTCTTGGCAATTTCACCCGACAACATCGCCCCAGTTGCCAAATTTGTATTTCTTATTGGCATCTCGACATTAACTTTTTTCTTGTTCTCTAATGCCTCTTTTGAGAGTTCAATTAATTTACGGTCTAACACTTGAGAAACACCCCTGTCCGGCGCTTTAATAAATTTTCGCGGATGATCAACTTTTTCCGTGACATCAGTTAAGATCCTTGAAAAATCTAACCCCTTGGCTTTATAAAATTCAATTGCCTCATTCATCTCAAGCATGTCAACCCGGCCAATCATTTCATCCATAGTCTTAAAGCCCAACTCAGCCATGTATTCTCTGATTTCCTGCGCAATAAAATTGAAGAAATTGACCAAATATTCGGATTTTCCTAAAAATCTTTTACGTAATTCCGGGTCTTGCGTTGCCACTCCAACCGGACAAGTATTCAAATGGCATTTTCGCATCATAACACAACCCAAAACAACTAAAGACGCAGTTCCAAAACCAAATTCTTCCGCCCCTAAAAGTGCCGCAATAACAATATCCCGCCCGGTTTTCATTTGGCCATCGGCCTGCACGCGGATTCTATCTCTTAAACGATTTAACACCAGAGTTTGTTGTGTTTCAGATAATCCTAATTCCCAAGGGACACCAGCATGTTTTATGGAAGATAAAGGCGATGCGCCTGTTCCACCGTCATAACCGCTGATTAAAACCATATCCGCCTGAGCCTTAGAAACACCAGCGGCAATTGTGCCCACTCCAACTTCACTAACTAATTTAACAGCAACTCTGGCTTTAGGATTAACATTACGCAAATCAAAAATTAATTGCTTAATATCTTCTATCGAATAAATATCATGATGCGGCGGCGGAGAAATTAAAGTTACGCCCGGAGTCGAATGGCGAACGCGAGCAATTTCTTCATTTACTTTATGCCCGGGAAGTTGCCCGCCTTCTCCCGGCTTGGCTCCTTGCGCAATTTTTATTTGCATTTCTTGGCAATTAACTAAATATTCCGCCGTAACACCAAACCTTCCCGATGCTACTTGTTTAACCATACTACAGCGATTATCACCATTAGCTAATAACTTATAACGATCCGGGTCTTCTCCTCCTTCTCCGGAATTACTCTTCGCTCCTAGGCGGTTCATTGCAATCGCCATTGCTTCATGGGCTTCCCGGCTGATTGAACCAAACGACATCGCAGATGTCACAAATCTTTTTACAATCTCACTCGCCGGCTCGACTTCTTCAATTGGAATAGCGTGAGTTTTCTTAAATTTAAATAGCCCGCGGAGTGTGCTTTGTTTCTTCGATTGGTCATTAATCAGCCCGGCGTATTCTTTATAAAGATTGTAATTATTGGCCCTGGTCGAAAATTGCAATTTACTTATTGTTTCCGGGGTCCATAAATGGCGTTCTTCATTTTTACGGTAACGATATTGGCCGCCCTCGATAATTTCATTTTCATTTGCTTTATCTTCGTCGAGATTGAAGCGATCCCTCAAGAATTCTCTAATGGCAGCAAACAACCTTAATTTTTTATTTATAATCATCGCCTTAATA
>JAKLDK010000051.1 GCA_022703565.1 Candidatus Omnitrophota bacterium | reverse complement strand
TAAAAGATTCCCTATTTTCGATCTGCCCCAATTATTCATCTTTGGCAAGGCCCTATACAAAACTAATAACAACCCGTGATAACCCCCCCAAACAACATAGGTCCAGGCTGCTCCATGCCATAATCCACCCAAGAGCATGGTAAGCATCAGATTGATATAAGTTCTTCTTTCTCCCTTACGATTGCCTCCGAGAGAAATATATAAATAATCTCTCAACCATTGCGACAAACTTATATGCCACCTTCGCCAGAAATCACTCGGATTAACCGCCAGATAAGGAGCCTTGAAATTTATCATTAAATCAAATCCCATTAAATTGCTAATTCCCCGCGCGATACTGGTATAACCAGCAAAATCACCATAAATTTGAAAAGCAAATGCATATATCGCCATTAATATTTGCGCACCAGAAGCATCACTCGCTGAGAAAACAGGGTCGACCATCTTAACCAAATTATCAGCGACATAAACCTTCAGAAAATAACCCTTTAAAATAAGCCAAAGGCCATTCTTTATTCTTGAGAAATAAATAGTCCTCGGGAATTGTACCTGAGCAATAAGGTTACGGGCTCGCTCGATAGGACCGGCCACTAATTGCGGGAAAAAACTTACGAACAAAGCGAAATCCAGAAAGCGATGACAAACCTTATCTTCTCTTCTATACACCCCAATCGTGTAACCCAAAGATTGGAAAGTATAAAAAGAAATACCAACCGGGACAATAATGCCCAGCGTATGCAAAGGCAATTTTATCCCCAAGCTTAACATCGCCTGCGAAATATTTTGAATAAAGAAATCATAATATTTGAAAAAACCCAATATTCCTAAATTAACAATGACACTTATTGCAATTAACTTTCGCCTAGCTTTAGTATCCGACATTTCGCCTAAGCGCAGGCCGATAAAATAATCAACAATGGTTGAAGTTAATAAAAGAAAAAGGAAACGATAATCCCAATAACCATAAAAAAGCCAGCTGGCCAATAGCAATAAAATGTTTTGTCGGCGGTGCCCTAATTTAAGGTATAAAAGGTATACAATAAAAAAGAATACTCCGAATACCCAGGAATTAAATATCATTGTAATAGCTCAATTGTTTTATCCACCTTCGCAGAAAACCACGGGCCTACCCGTGGATGAATTCGAAAATCCCAGCGTTTCTGCTTCGTGCTTACTTTCTTTTAATGCTTGAGAAGAAGTAAGTACAGCACTTGTTTCATCTGGAAGTTTTAAGGAAAACGAGTGCGGGGATGTCGCTTTTCTCGGAAAAGGTGGATAGATACCCAGCAAAGCTGGGTTTATTAACGGGTACCACGGCTTTAGCCGTGGGGCTCCATTCTTATTCTCAAAATGTTTTAAAGCCTTAATAACCTCATTCAAATGACGCCTGGCATAACGTGGCTCTTCCTCTTTTAAAGGATGAATCATGTCGTTAAAATCTTTTTCATTCCAATAGCGTGACAAATCAACAAAAAGGGCATTTTCTCTCTGCTCGATTATTTTCTGAGCCGCATAAAATTCCGGCGAATAAGACACATTGGCTTCTTGCCAAATAAATAACGCCGGTATTTCATATTTTTCTAACACATCCAGCAATTCATTTAGAGTTATAAATTTCTCATCTCCGGGAGTTTTCTTTAATTGCGTCATCTGAATAGTCTTAGCATTGCCTTCGGGAGGAATATTTAAATCCGGGTAAGACACCCATTTTAGAAACCACGCCGGCATAAAATCACGGAATTTTAATTTCCAGCGCAACAAGGGATCAATACGTCTTAAAGGTAACGTGGTTGAAAGAATTGATTCCGCCGCTTTTTTTGAATCAAAATATCTGTAATAAAAAGACTTCGGTAATACCCTTAAAACATCCGCATCAAAAACAAACTGGTCAGAATTTGTTTTAAATTTTGGGTCAAGAGAGAAGGTCCCGTCGTTACTACAAAAAACAATTAAATCCGGTTTATCTTTAACAATTTTCGCTGTTTGGGCTAAATAATCATAAACAGTCGACGAAATCTGGGCCATATTGAAAATAGCCAAATTATTTTTTTCACTATCAGCAATTTCCTGCATTAACTGCGGAATACGATTATACTGATAAACCGAATTACCCAACATAACAACTCTTTTTTTGTTTCCTACATCATCTTTGGAAGGTATTTGGGCAAGATTAAATCCATATGAGCCAAACTTTATTCGGGGATATGATAAAAGGCTATAGCTGGCAAATCTTTCTATAATAAACCCGCTAACAACAATAACAAAAGCAATAAACAAAGTTATCCGGAATACTCTTCTTTTTAATTGTTGGTCAGCACCTTTATCCATAAAGACTTCCTGTAACTTATTTTGCGTAAATGAAGGATTTATCTTATATCAAATCGCATTATAGTTCAACAACAAGCATTCGGATATGGCTATAACTATGGTTTTTAGGAAAAATATAACCATTTATTGCTAATTTAAAGGATTCGTTTCGTTTTAAAACAGAGCTCCGCATTTATCCTCACATTTTTATTTTTAAGAAATACGGGAGAACTGTTTTATTGTAGTTTAAATACCCGGTCTTCCTGCCATTAGCCGCCGGATTATTCTCCGGCGCTAATTGACATAAATATTAACGGCCGCTATCTTTTCTTTTTGAATAGCAATCTCTGCAGAAAATTGGACGATCTCCCCTAGGCTTGAATGGAACTTCGCATTCTTTTTTGCATTCAGAACAAACTGCTTTGTGCATTTCTCTTGGTTGTCTGTCATACCCACCTTGAAAACCCATACTATCTCCTTTTTTTGGTATCCTTTAAGAATACCGGTTAACTGGTTATGCTACACCTTTACCGCTCTCTACGCTTATTAAAAAAAGGCTTCTTTCTTGGATCAAATCCTCTTTTTTTATCGCCAAATTGCTTCTTAAAATAACCTTCCTCTCCAGGAACATTTTCTCGTTCATCACCATAATCTTTCCTTGGGCCGCTGAACCGGCGGTTATCATCGCCATGACGTTTTTCAAAATTACGTCCGGAATGCCTAGAATCACCGCTTCGATCCCGATTGTTATGATAATTGCCCGGCCGGCTAGAGCGATCGAATGATCTAAAAGGTTTTGAAAACTGTTTTTCCCTAGGATATCTTTCTTGTGATTGGCTAATCAAAATATCTATTTTCTTCTCGAGAAACGATATTTGCTGCTGCATTTTCTTAATCAAAACTATGACATCAGATTCAGGCTGTTCTGATATTGAAGAATCCTCGTTTGTATCCTGCTCGCTCATCTTGCCTCTTTTCTTTTATAAATAAACTTTAAAACGATAATTTATGGTTTTATTGTCCTTTAAATATATTTCTTTGTCAACAAGTATACAATTTGGTTTGCCAGAGAAGATATTTGTCGGAAACAAAGGCATAAAAACCACATCATCTCCTCAGCCAACTAGCTTCTAGAGCCTAGGAGCAGCTTGTTCAATAAGGGGTTTTTCCTAATTAAAAGATTTGAAATAAATATGCAAACTCCGACAAAAACTAAACTAATCAAGAAAGCAACCAAGTAAAGAATTGGAGTTGAATTAAAATCAAAATTAAACTGCATTTTCTGAACAAACCTAGGATAAAGGCCCTCGACTAAATACCTTTGGATTAAATAAATATCGAGCGAATAATTACCAATATAATCTAGGCTAGCGCCAATTTTTGTTTTAACCAGAGACTTCCCGATATAAAAGATTATAAGGATACCCAAGAAAGCCGTTAATGCCCTATAAACGAGCCTTAAAAAATCATTAAAATAATTACCTGGAATAAATTGCATCTTATTGATGTAAATATAATCGCCTTTAACCCAAAAGGACGCTAACACAGCGAAAATGGCCAGAGAAAGGAATAAGATAAAACCACTTAATGGTTGCTTCATTATTTTTATTGAATGCCTATTTGCAAAATATCCGGCCAAATAAAACAAATAAAACCATTTAATGTAATAGAACGAGAACAAATCATTCAATGGAACGGCGAGAACAATCAAACATATAACAAAGTAACTAATAATCCCGAACCGCTTTTCTAACATTATCGAGAACAACAATAACGCGCTTGAGATAAAAAGCGTAGATAGAATCCATATCATCGGATGCAGGAATAAATCATTAGCCAAGGCAAAAGGAAATTCTTTTAAATTAACAGTCTTTCCGTCGATTACATTAAGGAATAAAGCCGTGATAACTCCCAAAATACTCCAGGCAATAAAGGGCACCAACAAAGATTTACATCTGGCAATAAAAGCTTCGCTAAGCGCCCTTCTTTTTAAGCTAAAAAACATCACATATCCGCTTATGAAAATGAATAACGGCATATGAAATGTATAAATAATTTTAAAAACAGGGTCGAGAAAGAAATCTTGTCCAATGGGATCAAGGCTTCGTTGAATTACATGCCCTAAAACAACTAAAATTATCGCAATTCCACGGACAACACTAATGGTTAAGTCTTTATTAATCATAAGTATTCGTTTTCCTGTGCCTACACGATTAAGAAATATCTTAACCTACAAAAAACACATAAGCAAGTTTTTAAGAAGCCTTTCTCTGAGATTAAATGTAATTTATTGATTTTGATCCGGGCTGGATTGGCGGATACTTTCTAAAATCTCCCAACGCTTAAATATTCCCAGAAGCTCGTCTTCAACTTTTTCAATCTTACTTTTCATCGCGGATATTTCTTCCGGAGGTTTTTTGAAAAATGCCGGGTCAGCCATTAAAGAATAAAGTTCTTCTTGTTTATTCTCAAGATCTTCAATCTTGGAAGGAATCTTGGCAAGCTCATCTATTTCTTTTAATGAAAGCTTGCGCGGTTTAATTGTTTTTGGCTTCACAATTTTTTCTTGTGAATCTACTTTGGCAACTTTTTGTTTAGGCTCTGTTATTTTCTCTTTACGCTGGCTTAGCCAATCATCATATCCGCCGGGATATTCATTTATCTCGCCTTCACCCTCTAAAGCGATTGTGCTTGTTACTACATTATTTAAAAACGCGCGGTCGTGGCTAACTAAAATTAGCGTACCAGAATAATCCAGCAATAATTCTTCTAACAATTCCAAAGTCTCGACATCCAAATCATTGGTCGGTTCATCCATAACCAAAACATTTGATGGCTTGGTAAATAACCTCGCCAAGAACAGCCGGTTACGTTCCCCGCCGGATAACACCTTAACCGGCGTACGCGCCCGATTCGGCGAAAATAGAAAATTCTGCATGTAACCGATAATATGGCGCGGCTTACCATTAATCATAATGGTTTCGCTATTACCGCAGATATTCTCAATTACTGTCTTTTCTTCATCTAGCACTTCGCGCAATTGGTCATAATAAGCAACTTCGAGATTAGTACCTAAGCGAGCCTTACCCTGCATCGGCGGCATTTTCCCTAATAATACCCTAAGAAGTGTTGTCTTTCCCGAACCATTAGGCCCGATAACACCGATTTTATCCCCGCGCATAATATTAGTCGTAAAATTCTTAAACAAACATTTATCATCATACCAATATCCTAAATTTGCCGCCTTAACAACCAAATGCCCGGAGCGCTCGGATTCCTGCGCCTGCATATTTACTTTTCCGATTTGCTGGCGCTGGGCTTTTTTTGCTTCCCGCATCCTCTCCAAAGCTTTTACCCGTCCTTCATTACGTACCCGTCGGGCTTTTACTCCCTGACGAATCCAAACCTCTGCTTCGGCCAATCTTTTATCAAATTTAGAACGCTCAGCTTCTTCATCATCTAAAACCTTTTGTTTACGTTCAAGAAAAGTCGCATAATTACAATCCCAACTGTAAAGTTTTCCGCGGTCGAGCTCAACAATTCGGGTCGCCAAATGCTGCATAAACATCCGGTCATGCGTAACAAATAATAACGTGCCAGAATATTTTTTTAAGAATTCTTCCAGCCAATTGATAGATTCAATATCCAAATGATTGGTGGGCTCATCAAGAAGTAAAATTTGCGGGTGAATAACCAAGGCCTTGGCCAATAAAACTCTCTTCTTTTGCCCGCCGGATAATTGCTTAAAATCGGCTTCGCCGTTTAATTTTAACTGGCTAATAACAAATTCAATTTGGCTATTTGTGTCCCAGCTGTTGGTCCGAGTTAATTCTTCCTGCACACGGTCAAGCTGACGCATTAATTGCGGAGAATGATCAGTATGTAGCGCGTGGCTGATATGATGGAATTCTTTTAGTAAATCTCCGCGCTTGCCTAAACCGGTTGCAACAATATCAAAGACATTTCCTTCTAACCCTGATGGAATTTCCTGCGGCAGATGAGTAATCTCAAGCCCCGGCTGACAGATAATCCGGCCTTCATCGGGCCCGAATTCTCCGGCCATCATTTTCATTAAGGTTGTTTTACCGGTTCCGTTACGCCCTAATAAAGCAACCCGCTCGCCAGCTTCCAATTGCAAACTTAAATTATCAAAAAGAAGCGGCCCGCCGAAAGCTAAAGATATTTCCTGCAAACTGATTAATGCCATATAATTCTGAAGATATTGTTATTTTTTATTAAAAAAATAAGACCCAGATCTATAAATCAGATGCTGGGCCTTATTTAAGACAAGATTATATCTTGACTACGTTAATAGCTAGTTCACCTTTAGGGCCTTGTTCGATATCGAACTCAACCTTTTGACCTTCAGCTAAAGACTTATAACCATCTCCTAAAATCGAAGAATGATGAACAAAAACATCTTTCCCGTTTTCCGGGGTTACGAATCCATAACCTTTTTGATCACTGAACCATTTTACTGTTCCTTGTGCCATTGTTTGCTACCTCCTTTTTATTAAATTTAGTAAACTGCTAGAAATCCGTATCATCATTTCCCTAAAGAATCTTTGGATTCCTAACATGGCAAACAATGACAAAAAAAATAGCCGAAAGATCAGATTTTCTGTCTAAACGGCTAAGACTCCTAAACCTATACTCGTTGAAGTGTAACATCTATTGCTTAAATGTCAATAGATCTTATTTTAGAAAAATATATTAATAAAACAAATTGGTTTTTATGATAAACTTGTTTTATAAATTCAATAACATTCCTAAGGACCACGGGCCTAAAAACTCTCATCCGACGGATAGACAGAAAAAATTTACTCTTATGGCGACACAATTCTTAATAACCTGCAAAACAGATTACGAAAAAATATTGGCACGCGAAGTCGCCTTGTATAATTTCACTCCTCAAACAAAAGGCCAGGGATGGATTCTTGCGCAAGCCAATGATGAAACATTTACCAAAGAAAATGAAACGCAAACAATAATCCCTTGTTTCGCACACAGTATTAGAGAAAACCCTATCCCGGTTTCAGCCTCATCAGTAAACAGCTTAACCGATGAGCTCATAAATCTATTTACAACAAATCTTGGTACGAAGCGCATTACTGACTCATGGGCATTTCAATTTTCTTCATCCGGGAGTGAACAATTAATTCACCGCGCGAAATCGGTTGAAAAACATTGGCTAGATAAACTGCAGAAGAAAATGTCGCGAGTGGCAAAACTTGCCCGGGAAGGAATTCCTTTCAGCGCAAGTTTCGCGCAAGGATTTTTTGTGCATTTCACTGACTTTAATCAGGTGTTTGTTTCATTTAAGGCCCTTTCCGCCGGACAACAGCGGATGTTAATGGATCCCAAATCCCCTTCGCGATCTTATTTGAAATTAGAAGAAGCCTTTAGAATATACGGGCATGAGCCAAAACGAAACGAGAAAGTTATCGATTTAGGTGCCGCTCCCGGCGGATGGAGTTATAGCGCGCTTAAACGCGGGGCATTGGTTATTGCGATTGATAACGGCCCCTTAAAAGACCCGGTTAAATTGCACTATAATATGCGGCATCTTAAAGTTGACGCGCTTAAATTTACATACGATTATCCTAAACCCGTTGACTGGCTCTTGTGTGATATTTTAGAAAAGCCTGAAATTATTTTAGAACTATTGCATCAATGGCTCGGCAATAAATGGTGTAATAATTTTATCATTAATATTAAAGTCGGACGAAATGACCCAATTGTTTTATTAAATAAAATAAGAAATTATGAAGACGGGCTCCTCCCTTATTGCCAATCTTTACATATCCGGCAGTTATATCATGACCGGGAAGAAATAACTTTGATGGGCCAAACAAAATGAGGATATTAAATACCGACGTTATTATACTCGGAGCAGGCGCATCCGGGCTAATGTGCGCAATTGAAGCTGGTAAACGCAACCGCTCAGTTGTTATTCTGGATCATAGCGAAAAGTTAGCGAAAAAAATTTCCGCTTCTGGAGGCGGGCGCTGTAATTTCACCAATATTCACGCGACTTCCGAGAATTATATTTCACAAAATAAACATTTTGCCAAATCGGCATTAGCAAATTACACTCCTCATGATTTCTGCTCGTTATTAAAAAAACACAAAGTTTCGTTTAATGAAAAACAATTAGGACAACTCTTCTGCGATAAAAATTCCCAAGAAATAGTTAAGATTCTGAAACAAGAATGCGACCGCTATAAAATAGATTTTATCCTTGGCACAAAAATAGTTAATTACGCTAAAAATAACGCCTTTCATATTACAACTCCCCGGGAAGTATTTCGCGCCAAAAGCCTGGTAATTGCAACCGGTGGATTATCATACCCTTCTTTAGGATCGACAAATTTTGGGCACACAATCGCCCGGCAATTTGGCCTTAAAATCCATGATTGCCGGCCCGGCTTAGTTCCATTGGTTTTCAACAAAGCTGACTTAAGCATCTTCAAAGTTCTCGCTGGCATTTCATTGGATGCAATCGTAAGCTGCGATAACATTATTTTCCGTGAAAACATTTTATTTACGCATAAAGGCTTAAGTGGGCCGGCGATTTTGCAGATTTCTTCTTACTGGCAACCAAAAAAATACGTTCGCATTAATCTTGTTCCTAACACCGACATCTTGGCAGCATTAAAGAACAATCAAAAAGAGAAAATTATTTTAAAAAATTTCCTAACAAAATATATTCCCTCGCGCCTTTCCGAAGTATTGTGTACGCATTTTCTTAAATCTAAACCAATTAATCAATACACTGGCAAAGAATTGCAATCAATCGCACATTTCTTAAGTAATTGGGAAATATCCTTCAAAGAAACCGAAGGCTATGCAAAAGCAGAAGTTACCGTCGGCGGTATTGACACAAACGAACTTTCCTCCAAAACTATGGAAGCAAAAAAAGCACCAGGACTTTATTTTATCGGAGAAGTCTTAGACGTTACCGGCCACTTGGGTGGATTTAATCTGCAATGGGCTTGGAGCTCCGGATATGCCGCCGGACAATACGCTTAATTTTTATTACCCATTAATTCATTAAAATATTTCGGTACAGGGGCCTCAAAACTCATTCGTTTACCATTAAAAGGATGCGTTAAAGAAATCGACTGTGAGTGTAATGCCAAATGAGGATAGCGAGAGTTACTCTTTCCATATTTAGCATCCCCGACAACCGGATGCCCGGCGTCAGATAAATGAACCCGGATCTGGTTCTTTCGTCCAGTCAAAAGATCAATCTTCAATAAACTAAACTTTTCTGCTTCCTGCAAGACTGTATAAGCAGTATGCGATAACTTGCCGGCCGAATCATCTTCCGTCGAATGCACAACGTAATCCTCATCCTCAACTAGATAGCTGGAAATTGTACCGGATTTCTGCGCAAATCGTCCGTGCACAACCGCCAAATAAGTTTTGTTTGTGCTTTTCCAATTATCTTTTAAAAACATTTGTGCTTGTTGGGTCTTTGCAAAAACCAGGACTCCCGTCGTGTCCTGGTCTAACCGATGGACAACATAAACACAAAGCCGCAATTTAGAATTTCCTTTGCGCACATATTGATTTAAAGCGGAATGAACAGTATTTTCTTTGTTCCATAAGGCAGCTACTGTTAAAAAACCTGCAGCCTTATTGCCCACAATAATATCCCGATCCTCATATATAATTTCAAAACCCTTGGGCTGGTATTTCTTGGGAATTTTCTTCATCATCTTGTCTTCCTTAAGTAGAAAACTATTCTAAACATACAACTGTCTGGAACGCTCTTTGATTTTATCATTCGTCAGATATTCATCAAACGTTGTTCCGACTAAATCGATATAACCTTTAGGAGTAATTTCAATAATACGGTTAGCTACGGTTTGCACCAAAGTATGGTCGTGCGATGAAAAAAGAATAGTGCCATTAAATCTTTCTAACCCGCGGTTTAAAGCAGTAATTGATTCCAAATCAAGATGGTTGGTCGGTTCATCTAAAATTAAAACATTAGCCCGCATAAGCATCATCCGAGCCAGCATACATCTTACTTTCTCTCCGCCGGATAATACGCCAACCGGCTTAAAGCTCTCTTCTCCGGAGAAAAGCACCCGGCCTAAGAATCCACGGACAAAGTTTTCATCAGTATCGCTCGAATACTGGCGAAGCCAATCAATTAGGTTTAACTCTTTGTTAAAATATTTAATATTGTCTTTTGGATAATAAGCGCGGCGCGTTGAAAATCCCCACTTAAAACTTCCGCTATCCGCAGGCAATTCTTCCATTAGAATTTGAAACAAAACACTCTTAACCAAGTCATTCGGACCGACAAAAGCGACCTTATCCCCTTTTTCAATCGTGATATCAAGGTTCTCAAACATAACTTTCCCGTCGATTGACTTAGAAAGGTTTTTGATATGCAAAAGGTCATTTCCCGCTTCGCGCTCCTGCTCAAACCCTAGGTAAGGATATTTCCTAGAGGAGGGGCGGATTTCTTCAATTGTTAATTTCTCTAAAATCTTTTTGCGGCTGGTAGCTTGCCTGGACTTTGAAGCATTAGCGCTAAAACGAACAATAAAATCCTGCAGCTCTTTTCTTTTATCCTCAATCTTTTTATTAGCCTCGCTGCGTTGGCGCAAAATAAGCTGGCTTGACTCTTGCCAAAAAGTATAATTTCCCGGATACAGCTGGATTTTACCATAATCAATATCCGCGATATGGGTGCATACCTTATCTAAGAAATGCCGGTCGTGAGAAACGACTATTGTCGTGTTTTCGAAGTCGCATAAGAATTCTTCCAGCCACATGCAAGTTTCGACATCTAAATGGTTCGTAGGCTCATCCAAAAGAAGTATGTCCGGATTGCCAAATAGAGCTTGGACTAAAAGTACCCGGACTTTTTGCCCGGCCTCAAGCTGTTTCATGGAAAGAGCACATTGCTCTTCGCTAATTCCGACATTTCGCAACAATTTCTTAGCTTCAGATTCGGCATTCCAGCCGTCAAGCTCTAGAAATTCATGATCAAGGTCGGCAATAAGCATACCGTCAGCATCATTGAAGTCAGCCTTAGCGTATAACTCATCTTTTTGGCACATGATTTCATAAAGCCTTTTGTGCCCCATAATAACCGTCGTCAGAACCGAGAACTCATCAAAAGCAAAATGGTCTTGTTTTAAAACCGAAAGGCGTTTGCCCGTCAGGACAGCAACCTCTCCGGTCGTTGTATCGATTTCACCGGATAAAATCTTTAAGAAAGTTGATTTGCCCGAACCATTAGCGCCGATAAGCCCATAACAATTCCCGGATGAGAACGTAATATTAACACCGGAAAATAGTTTGCGCTGGCCGTATTGCAATGAAACGTTATTACATGAAATCATAAATGTTATCCTCGTCTTAAATCTTTTAAAGGCTTAATGTATACTACTTTTTTATGCCTAATGCAAATATTAAAAATTGGAAACAAATCATCGCTAAAACTTGCTTTACTTCATTACGAAGCAAGCATTGTACTGGCAACACTCAAAAATGTCTATTTTGATTTTAAGCAAGAAATTTTTACAGCGGTTCAATATATTTCACATCAACAACAAAGGGAAATTCGACATAAACAGCAGAACCTTTACGAAAAGTTTGCCTACCGATAGAACCTTTCTTTATATATCCATCTATCGGAACAACCTTGTTAAGCCCATTATTAAAAAAATCGTCTTTAGGCAAAATTACATTTTATTACTTGATTACACATTTATCACTATTGTGGTCGAAAACTTGCCCGGGATAGCAAGTCCTTATCGGACGGCATTGTTTCACATTCTCATTCCAATAAAAGTTATTCCGGCATTGGCATTCATTATTAATTAACTGCTGCCCGCCGCTGCATGCCG
>JAKLDK010000050.1 GCA_022703565.1 Candidatus Omnitrophota bacterium | reverse complement strand
TAAAAGATTGATGAATTGGTTAGAAAATATCATATTTTGCCTTTTACCCGAAGTATAACACTTGTTCAATTGGAGAATCCTTAGGAACTTATCCTTATATAAGATTGCTCTTTCCAATTCATCGAAAATAGTTAAAATATAAATTATGATAAAAAAGAATTTATTGCCTGCTGACAAGAGAATTAAAAGCGGTATTTTGGCTTTTTTAGCCGGGCTGGTTTTTACTTTAATATCAATAGAAATCGTCCTAAGGATTTTGGGATTTGCCTATTTGGCTAAGCAAGAAATTGATAATAAGCGCGGGCTTAAAAAAGGAACAATAAAAATACTTTGCTTAGGTGAGTCTACGACGATGATGGGGGAGAGCAATGCATATCCGGCGCAATTACAGAAGATATTAGATGAAAATAGCAAGAATATAAAGTTTAAAGTAATAAACGGCGGGGTAGCGGGAATAGAAACATCCGGGATAATTGCGAATTTAAAGAATAATATAAATAAATATAATCCGGATATTGTTATCGGAATGATGGGGATTAATGATTCCGAAAATACTCTTGTTTATAAAGAAGGCCTACCGGATAAGATGAAATTATTTTTGGCTAATATCCGGGCTGTAAAAATATTTAAGCTTTTTTACGCCAATTTACTGCATCACGCTCGTATGGTTTATGCCGGTTACCTTACTCTAAATAAAATTAATTTTGTGGCGGTGAATGATA
The DNA here is from genome assembly GCA_022703565.1 of Candidatus Omnitrophota bacterium. GTDB lineage: Bacteria > Omnitrophota > Gorgyraeia > Zapsychrales > Zapsychraceae > JADFZM01. The sequence continues at coordinate 11,673 of JAKLDK010000050.1, read as the reverse complement.
CTTTTGAAAGAAGCTTACTTACCGAAATAATATCCAACCCTAAGAAGGCCGAATATTTTATCGAGTTAAGCGGTTATTATGCCGCCAAAAAGGATATGATAAAAGAAGAGGTGATTCTGCGTTATGCGCTGATAGTAAATCCTAAAAAAGACTGGCCTTATGATCTCTTAGGTGAGTTTTATTTAAAGAATGCTCAAACAGAAAAAGCTAGAGAAGTTTATGATTTAGCGCTAAAAAGGAATCCTTCTAAGAAATGGGCTTATCGGATTTACGGCGAGTTCAGCGAAGCTATAAAAGATTTTGATAAAGCGGAGGAAATGTATAAGAAATCAATTGATGCGGTGAAAGAAGGCGATAATAATTCCGGGCAAAAGCTGGTTTTGGCAGATTTTTATTTAAGGAGAAATAATTTCACTCGAGCGCGGGATATTTATTTAAGTTTAACGGAAGGAAGTATTGTGAGTGATTTGGATGAGGTTTATTTAGGCTTGAACGCGGCGTATAAAGCTTTGGGAGATGTTAGCGCGGCTGATGAAATAAAATTAAAACTGCAAGGCCTTTACGCCAAAAATAAAAGTGATAGGCCTTATCAGTTTTATGCGCCGACAAAATACAATTATTTAAAGATGGCAGAAATATTGAGTGAAAGAAAGATTAAGTTAATAAGCATGCAATACCCGATGCGAAGTGTTTTGCCTTTAAAGGAATTGCTCAAAGAAAAAGATATCTTGGCTTTTGTCGATAATGAAGATATTTTCAAGAAGGCGGTTGAGAAAGAAAGTTTTTCCGATATTTTTGAAGATAAATTCGGCGGTGATTTTGGGCACTGTAGCCCTTTGGGAAATAAAATACTTGCTACCAATGCCGCGGAAGTTATTTTGAGAGTGGTAAGATAATAAAGTCGCGGGGCCACCAGCAACCAGCCACATGCGTGTGACTTGAGCCCTTGTGTCTTGTGGCTAGATGTCCTTTATAAACTTGATCCAAATCTCCCGGTTGCGTGGGCCGTCAAATTCCATCAAGAAAATCCCTTGCCAGGTTCCGAGTTGTATTTTCCCGTCCTCAACAATAAACATTTGTGAGAAATTAACCAGGCTTCCTTTGATATGCGCGTCAGCATTACCTTCCGCGTGAGAAAAATTGGAATTTCGGGGGATGAGTTTGCTTAAATAATTATTAATGTCGGACTTGACGCTCGGGTCAGCATTCTCATTAACTGAAATTGCCGCTGTTGTATGCGGTGAGTATACAAGAATAATTCCTGAATTAAGTTTATTTTGATTGATATAATTCTGGATTAGTTGGGTTATATCAATAATTTCTTCCCGCCGGTTTGTTTTGATTCTTATTGTCTGCATGCTGGCTATTATATCTTGGTTGTTTAAAAATTCAAGCCAATGGTTTAATTAGCTTGACTATGTGAAACTATTTAATAAACTATTATTGATTGGGGGATTAATATGAAAACAAGAACTATATTTCTAACTATATTATTAATTGCAATTTCTTCCTGGGCATTTTCTTTAGACTGGGTTGCAATTCACAATCAGGCAGATGGCCTTAATCCCGAGGAGATCTCCTCCGGCACTTCCTATCGGCAAGATTCTATTGAATATAATTATCTTTTAGCTTTGGCTAACCTGAATTTGTATCGCAGTGAAGAGGCTTTAAAATATTTTAAAATGGTTGCAGAAGAAGATAATAATTCAATTGAAGCAAAATGGGGCGAGGCGGAAGTTTTAAGGCGGCAGCATAAGCTTGATGAAAGCGAAAAGCTCCTTGATTCGATAATAAAAGAAAATCCGAAATTTGCTCCGGCATTAATTACGCTGGCTTATATCCGGTATTTAAAAATGGATTTTGCCAAAGCAGCCGGTTATGCGCATCAGGTAACCGAATTAGGGGCTAAGAACGTTGATAAGCCAAATTTTGTTAGAGCTTATGGATTATATGCGGCTTCTAAGGGAATGATGGCTCATTATGGCGGCATGATTGCTAAAATATCTAATGGCTATGCGGTTATAAAACATTTAAGCCAGGCTAGGAATATTGATCCCGATTCTCCGACTGTAAATTTTGGGTTTGGCGCTTATTATATGCTTATCCCAAAACTTTTAGGCCGAGACTTGGATAAGGCGGAAGAATTTCTTAATAAGGCGATTGCCAAAGACCCGTTATTTCCAGATCCATATGTAAGGTTAGCGCAGATTTATAAAGAGAGAAAAGATGAAGCCAAATATGAATTCTATCTTAATAAGGCTTTGGAGTTGGATCCGCAAAATGAATTAGCTCTAGATGCGAAAACAGGGGCATGCAAATTTATCTGTGTGCCATATAAAGGACAAGATGCGAAATAAACAGAAAATAATAATTATCGGCGGCGGATTTTCCGGCGTTTGTGCAATGCGCCGTATCAGGCAATTAAAAATATTTTGTGACATTATTTTAATTGATAAAAAGAATAATTTCGAATTTCTGCCGCTATTACCCGATATTATAAGCTCGCGAATCAAGGAAGAATACTTGTCTGTTAATTTAGCTGAGTTGGCTAAGAAATACGACGCAGAATACTTTAATAAGGAAGTAACTAATATTGATTTCAATAATAATAAAGTGATTCTAAAGGATTTGGAGCTCAGGTATGATTTCTTGATAATTGCGAGCGGGGCTACTAATAATTTCTATGGGAATAAGGAAGCGCAAAGATATGCTTTAAAGCTATATTCCGCTTCTGATGGTGCCTTAATCCGGGAGACAATTAAGGAAGGAAATTATGATAACTTTGTAATAATCGGCGGAGGTTATACCGGAATCGAGATTGCCACTAATATTTGGCGTCACTTTAAGAAAACCAAAAAAGAAAAAAATATTTATATTGTTGAGCGTTCGAATAAATTGCTATCTAATTTGTCTGATAATTTAAGCCGCTATGTTGCGGAGAATTTGAACCGGCTCAAAATTATTGTTCTTTACAACGCACAGGTAAAATCTATGGGGGATGGATTTGTTTCATTTACCGACGGGTTTAATTTGGAAAGAGCCTTGATTGTTTGGGCAGCTGGAGTTAAAACCGCCGATTATATTGATATTTTAAAACAGGAAAAAGCCCCGCAAGGCAGGTTAAAGGTAAATGAATATCTGCAAATCAGCCATAATTGTTTTGCGGTTGGCGATTCGGCTAACTATGAGTTTAAAGGCAGGCCGTTACGTATGGCGATACAATTTTCGATTTATGAGGGTATTTGCGCGGCGGAGAATATCAAAAATTTAATGCAAAATAAACCTTTAAAGAAATTTAACCCGGTCGATTTAGGGTATATAATTCCAATGGCGAATGGGCGCTCTTGCGGATTTGTTTTTGGACGGGAGATCTTTGGTGTAATTCCGTCTATGTTGCATTATTTTATGTGTATTTACCGTAGCTGGGGTGTTAGGAAGCAGATTGGGATATTGTCGGAGTTAATAAAAAACAGGATAAAATGATAAAAAATTATATTCGAGCTTTACGGCTGCCTTTTGTAACTGCCAGTATTCTGCCTTTTGTTTTTGGTTCATTAATTGAGAAATATTATTTTACTTGGGGAAGTTTTCTTCTGGGTTTGGTTGCGGCAGTCTCGACGCACTTGGGTGCGAATTTGATTAATGATTATGCTGACAGCAAATCCGGGGTTGATAGCAAGGACAAAACTTTTTATGGTTTCTTCGGCGGATCAAAATTAATTCAAGAAGGCGTTTTTTCAGCTAAATTTTATTTAATGCATTCAATAATTTATTTTTGTTTAGCATTATTTTGTGTCATTATTTTAGCATTTATTTTAAAGAGTGTTTTACCGATTTGTTGTTTTTTGGTTATTTGTTTCTTGGGATTTACCTATTCGCATAAACCTTTCCAGTTTGCCTATAATTATTTGGGAGAGATAATTATATTCCTGCTTTTTGGGCCGGCCTTGGTTATGGGCGGGTACTATATCCAAACCGGAATATTCCCGGATATAAAAAGTTTTCTACTCTCTGTGCCATTTGGGCTAATGATAATGGCTATCCTTTTTGCCAATGAAGTTCCGGATTATAATGAAGATTGTGCTGCAAGGAAATTTAATTGGGTGCGTATGTGCGGTCCGAAAAATGCGCATTGGGTTTATAGCACCATAACGAGCTTAACGATATATTTTATTATTCTTAATGTTTTCTTGGGGTATTTAAACTTCCTGGTCTTGGCAGTTATTTTTCTGTATTTCCTACCGGCAAAAGCAGCGTTAATTCTTAAAAAAGAATATGCGAACAAAGTTGCGTTAGTGCAATCTTCCAAATTAACTATCGCTTTTCAGAATGTTAGTGGTTTAATCCTTATTCTTTCTTTATTGTTTTGATAGCCTTTCCGAGAGTATATTCTTCGAGTAATTTCATTTTTAAAATTTTGAAAATTTAGTATTGACAACTTGATTTTATATGTTACAATTCCTACTAAGCAGATAGGATAAGTATATTAAAAGGAAAGAGGTCATGAAGTGAAAGTAACATACAAAGGCGATTACGCTTTAAAGACAATTTTGGATTTAGCATTGCATTACGATAAAGAATTGGTAACCACTCATGATTTAGCTGTCAGAATCGATGCTCCAATTAAATTTCTAGAGCAGGTTTTATCGGAATTAAAAAAAGGCGGATTTATTGAAAGCCGGCGCGGTAATGTTGGTGGATATATGCTGGCGCGAAAGCCAGCTAAAATTACAGTAGGGGAAGTTATTAGATTTATTGATGGGCCGATTGAACCGATTGCTTGTTTAAAAGGCGAATATGCCAATTGTTCGGATATTAACAAATGCGTTTTTAGAAAAGTTTGGGAAGATACAACCAAAGCCATATCCGGAGTAATTGACAATGTTAATTTTGATGATTTAGTATCCAAGGTAAAAAGTCAGCAGGAAGAACCAATATATTCAATTTAAGGCGGGTGTTATGAATAAATTATTAGAGAAGAACATCGTAAATGATGCGATAATAAAAGACTTAATTGAAACAATTTATAGTCTAGAGGATGGTGATATTTATATTAATATCAAAAGGGGTAAAATTAACCGGTTAAACATAACAAAGAAAAATGATTTCCATGATGTCTGGCAAGTGGAAGATGGCGGGGGAATATAAACAAGGTTAAAGGAGAATTAAATGTCTAAACAAGAATTTAATGAGAAAGATTTAAAGCTGGAGACTGTTCTTTTACACGCTGGGCAAGTACCTGACCCGACAACTGGTTCTAGGGCAGTTCCGATTTATCAAACCACGTCGTATCAATTTAAAAGTTCCGAACATGCCGCTAATTTATTTGGTTTAAAAGAATTCGGGAATATTTATACCCGGTTAATGAATCCTACAACTGATGTCTTTGAAAAAAGGATTGCTGCGCTTGAAGGCGGAGTCGGCGCGCTTGCAACTGCCAGCGGACAATCGGCAATTACTTTAGCCCTCCTTAATATAGCACAGGCCGGCGATGAGATTGTTTCGGCGGATAATCTGTACGGCGGGACTTATACGCTTTTTAAGCATACCTTTAAAAGATTAGGAATAAAGGTTAATTTTGTTTCGTCGGAAGACTTATCGGCTTTTCAAAAGGCGATTACTCCCAAGACCAAGGCAATTTATGCTGAATCAATCGGAAATCCAAAGCTGGACGTGGCCGATATCGAAGAGCTATCGAAAATCGCGCATAAAAACGGAATTCCTTTAATTATTGATAATACTGTTTCGCCTTATTTGCTGCAGCCGATTAAATTTGGGGCTGATATTGTAGTATATTCGGCAACTAAGTTTATCGGTGGGCACGGGACATCGTTGGGTGGGGTAATTGTTGATTCCGGAAAGTTTGAATGGACAAACGGCAAATTCCCGTTAATTGCCGATCCTGACCCGAGTTATCACGGCATAAACTTTGTTGAGGCTTTAAAACCACTAGGAAATATTGCTTATATTATCAAGGCCAGAGTCACATTGCTTCGTGATATCGGACCAGCGGTTTCTCCGTTCAATTCTTTTCTCTTTTTACAAGGATTAGAGACATTGCATTTGAGAATGCCGCGCCATTGTGAAAATGCTTTAAGAATAGCTAAATATTTAGAGAAGAATCCGAAAGTCTCCTGGGTTAATTATCCCGGGTTGGAATCAAGCCCGCAAAAAGCAAAAGCTAAGAAATATTTGCCGAATGGAGCGGGGGCGATTATCGGGTTTGGAATAAAAGGCGGAATTGAATCGGGGAAGAAATTCGTTGATTCTTTAAAATTGATTTCTCATTTAGCTAATATCGGTGACGCTAAAAGTTTGGCGATTCATCCGGCTTCGACAACGCATCAACAATTATCAGAAAGTGAACAGAAATCGACGGGAATTACGCCGGACTTTATCCGCCTTTCTATCGGGATTGAAAATGCTGATGATATCATCGCTGATATTGAGCAGGCTTTAAATTAATTATAATGGGGACACGTACGGTACATGTCCCCCAAGGTGTAATAGCGGAAAAGGAGAAAGTTATGGCAAAAATATATTCAGATATTACCCAAACTATCGGCAATACCCCTTTGGTCAGAATCAATAAATTAACCCAAGGGTTAAATGTAACGATATTAGCTAAATTGGAATTTTTTAATCCGCTCTCGAGTGTAAAAGACAGGATTGGTTACGCGATGGTGAAAGATGCCGAAGATAAAGGTTTAATCAAAAAGGGGTCGATAATTATTGAGCCGACCAGCGGCAACACCGGAATTGCTTTGGCATTTGTTTGCGCCGCCCGCGGATATAAATTAATTCTAACTATGCCGGATACGATGAGTATTGAAAGAAGAAAGTTATTAAAAGCGCTGGGTGCAGAATTAGTATTAACCGAAGGCGCCCGTGGTATGCGGGGTGCGGTTGAAAAAGCTGAGGAGCTAAACCGGGATACCCCCGGTAGTTTTATGCCACAGCAGTTTAATAATCCGGCTAATGCCGAAATTCACCGCCAAACAACTGCTAAAGAAATCATAAATGATACTGATGGTAAGGTTGACTATTTTATTGCCGGAGTAGGTACCGGGGGCACTATAACCGGAGTTGGTGAGGTCTTAAAGCAAAGAAATCCTAATGTTAGAATTATTGCGCTTGAACCAATCGATTCGCCGGTTTTAAGCGGTGGAAATCCGGGGCCGCATAAGATTCAAGGTCTTGGAGCCGGGTTTATTCCTAAGGTGTTAAATCGTGATGTTATCGACGAGATAATTAAGGTCGGGCATCAAGATGCCGGAGCAATTGCCCGCAGATTAGCGAAGGAAGAGGGGATATTGGCTGGCATTTCATCGGGAGCAGCAATCTGGGCGGCACTTCAAGTCGCACAAAGAAAAGAAGCGCAAGGCAAAACAATTGTTGCGGTATTACCTAGCTGTGGAGAAAGATATTTATCAACATGGCTTTTTGAGGAATAGTTTTAAGGCCGGGAGAATAAGGGCAGATCATATGCGGCATAATGAGATTTGCCCTTATTTTTTATTCGTTGACATACCCCATGGGGGTATGCTATTATTAGATAAGAAAGGGAAAGAATAATGCAATGTTGCCAAAATAAAATACCGGATAAGGGAAAGACAAGAGTTGCTTGCCTTAGCTCTTGGCATAAGATTTTTATTGTTGCTTTGATTGTTTTCTTCCCGGTCATCTTATCTTATTACTTTGAGATATTTGCTTCCTATCGGGGCTCGTTGTTATCCTATATTAAGGCGATTTGGTGGGCGATTCTTTTGGGTATTTTTATAGGTGGATTAATTGAATATTATGTTCCTAAAACATATATTTCCAATATTTTTGCCCATTCGGGAAAACGTTCAATATTTAATGCGGTAGGATTGGGTTTTATTATGACTTTCTGCAGCCACGGTATATTAGCCCTAGCGATTCAGTTTTATAAGAAGGGGGCGGCCACTGCATCGGTTGTTGCCTTTTTGTTGGCTAGCCCCTGGGCTAATATAAGCGTTACGCTATTACTGATTAGCTTCTTTGGAATTGTAAAAGCATTATACATAATAGTTTCAGCTTTGATAATTGCTATTACGACCGGACTTATTTTCCAGGTATTAGAGAAGAAAAAAATAGTAGAAAGTAACCCGCATTCCATCCCTTATGACCATGAATTTTCTTTGGGTGAGCATTTTATGCGTGGCACGCGAGAATATAAATTTAGCTTGAATAGGGTTGCAAATGACATAAAGGGAATTTTTGCCGGAATGATTTCCTTGTCAGAAATGGTTTTATGGTGGATTTTGATAGGTATGGGATTAGCTAGTTTAGCTGCAGCTTATGTCCCGGAGCATTTTTTCCATAAGTTTATGGGCCCGAATTTAATCGGAATGTTGGTTACATTACTTTTGGCGACAGTGATGGAAGTATGTTCGGAAGGTACATCGCCTTTGGCATTCGAGATTTTTAAGCAAACCGGTGCTTTAGGAAATAGTTTCGTATTCTTAATGGCCGGGGTCGCGACGGATTATACGGAAATCGGATTACTTTGGCATAACATTGGCAAAAGGACAGCCTTGTGGCTTCCTTTGGTTACCGTCCCGCAAATTTTGCTGTTAGGTTATATCGCTAATTTAATATTCTAGGAGGAGCAGATGAAAAATAACCCCAGTCATAAAGAAAATATTGTTGCCTTAAAAAGGATTGAAGGCCAAATCCGGGGAATTCAAAGAATGATTGAAGAGGAGCGCTATTGCGTTGATATTTTAATTCAAATGCGCTCTGTAATAAAAGCGATTATGAGTGTTAAAAACAAGATTTATCAGCGGCACCTTGAGCATTGTGTTGTTGATTCTTTGAAAGGTAAATCTGACGCAGAAAAGAAGAAAAAGATTGATGAAATAATTGATTTGTTATCAAAGAAAATAGGATTTTAGAATGAAAATTCTTAAAAGTTTATTCTTATATATGTTTCTAATGGTGACGGCTAATGCTTTAGCTCAAGAGGGCCAAAGTTTAAGCGATATTATTAAGTATGCTTTAGAAAATAACCCGAAGATACAATCTTTAGAAAGTTCATGGAAATCAGAGTCGTTCGCTATTAACAAAAAAAGGTCGCTTCCTAATCCGATGGTTGGGTATACGTTTTACGGCGAGAATATAGATAATCCCGACGGCCCGCAAAAAAATAAGTATGAGGTGAGCCAGGAAATTCCCTTTCCGGGAAAGAAAGCTTTAGATTCAGAGATTCAAAAAGAAAAAGCCGGAATAGCTCAAACAAGGCTTGAAGAAGAAAAGAGAATTCTTATCGGGGAGATTAAGAGTGTGTACTATGATATTTATTGGGTAGATAGATCCTTAGACGTTGCGAAAGATGAAAAAGATATTTTGGAGGGATTAAATAAAACTGCCAGGATTCAATATGAATCTAACCGCGGCAGCCAACAGGATGTAGTTAGAATCCAAATCGAATTAACCAAGCTTGATGAGCAGATTATTTTATTAGAACAAAACCGAAAAAGTTTGAACGCTAAGATTAGTTCTTTACTAGGTAACGAAAATTATATTTTAGCTCCGGTAGGCAATCTGAAGCCCGCCGAATTTACTTACAATCTTGATTTGTTGCAAAAAATGGCAGAAAAAGAGCGGCCAGAAATTAGAATGGCTAACTTTGAAAAGATAATGGCTGAGAAGGAAAAGACGCTTTCCAAGCTTAATTATACGCCGGATTTTAATTTTGGAGTTGAATATACCGATGTCGAAGATAATATTACAGGCAACAGCAGCGACGAGTGGATGGCCAAGATAATGGTTAGTATTCCTTTTTGGTTTGGCGGGATAAATAGCGAAATAAAAGAAAAAAGCGCCAAGCTAGAGTCTGTAGAAAAGGCTTATTCTGACGTTAAGAATCGCACTATATCGCAGGTAAAAGATTTGTTTTATAAAATTGAGGCTTATAAGAATATCAAAATCCTCTATGAAACATCATTGCTTTCTCAATTAGAGCAGAGCTTTGATGCGGCAAAAGCAAATTATGAGCGCGGCGAAACCGATTTTATTAATGTCCTAGAGGCGCAAAGGGATTTGCTTGAAAACAAGCTTGCTTATTATCGCACGGTTGTTGATTGTGAAAAAACAATCGCTGAACTGGAAATGGTTGTTGGAAAAGATTTATAAAGCGAAAAGGAGAAGTTATGCGAGTATTAAAATATTCCAATAAAATAATATTTTTCTTTTTATCCTGTTTTGTTTTATCCAATGTTTTTATTTTTTCCCATGAGGTAGCCTTGGCAAAAGAGAAAGAAAACGACATATCGTTCTATACTTGCGGCATGCATCCTAGCGTCAATGTTTCTCCCGATGATTATAATAAGGGAAGTACGACTTGCCCGATTTGTAAGATGGACTTAATCCCGGTCTATAAAGATAGCCAAGTTAAAGCTGAAGATAGCGCTAGTGAAGGAGTTATTAATCGTGTAAAAGTTAAATCCCAGGAACTAAATTTGCTCGGAATAAAAACAATTCCGGCGAGTAAACAGCATTTAATTAAGGAAGTTAGAACAATTGGCATGGTAGCGTATGACCCGGAACTGGCAATAGCGCAAGATGAGTTTATTTCTTCTCTAAAAACTCTCGAGAGGGTTAAGGAAAGTGAAACAGAAGATGCGATAAGAAGAAGTGAAGAGCTGGTTAAATCATCTCGTAAAAAATTAAAACTTTTGGGTTTAGGCGATGAGCAGATTGCTGAGTTAGAGCGCAATAAGTTTACAGAAGATAATCTGATCCTTCCTCAAAAAGATACTTGGATTTATGGCGAAGCATATGAATATGAATTATTTTGGATAAAGCCCAATGAGAAGATTGTTGTTACGAGCAGCAATTTACCGGGTGAGAAGTTTGAAGGATTGATTGCTTCGGTTAATCCGACGGTTGATAGAAACACGCGTTCAATTACTTTTCGGGCTAAAGTGAACAATCCGGAGCTTAAATTAAAGCCGGATATGTATGTTGATATTATGATTTCTAGTTTTTATGCTTCAGATAAAGGCGATCATATGAACCTAGCTATTCCTAAAGATGCTTTGGTTGATACGGGAATAAGAAAAATTGTTTGGGTTGATTTGGGTGGGGGTAATTTTGAAGGAAGAGAAGTTGAAACAGGCCCGGAGGCGTTGGCAAATATTAATGGTGTTAATGAGAAATATTTGCCGATTTTAAGCGGGTTAAAAGAAGGCGAAATAGTTGTGACCAAAGGTAATTTCTTAATAGACTCGCAAAGTCAAATAACCGGTGTTGTTTCATCGGCTTATGGCGGAGCAATTGAAGAGAGTAAGGGATCACCTGTTGAGGCGAAGCATCAGCATTAATACTTAAAAGGATTTATTAATGATTAATAAGCTTATAGAAATATCTTTGAAAAACAGAATAACAATAATAGTTATTTTTGTTTTCATTATTTTGTGGGGCGTCGTATCTATGAAGCAAACGCCGGTTGATGTTATCCCTAATATTGGAGATATGCAGGTTATTGTTTATGTCGATTGGCCGGGAAGAAGCCCACAGGACGTTGAAAACCAAGTAACATATCCGTTAACAACCGGTTTAATGGGAATTCCAAAAGTTAAAGATGTCCGTTCCTCGTCTTCTTTTGGTTTTGCTTTAGTTAATTTGATTTTTGAAGATGGCACAGAT
>JAKLDK010000005.1 GCA_022703565.1 Candidatus Omnitrophota bacterium | reverse complement strand
CAATGGTACTATCCATCGCAGTAATAGTTTTTTCAGCATTTTGGCTGGCATCTTTAGATAATCCGTCGGCTTTGCGGGCATTTTCCGCCGAAGCTTGAATCGAGCTCGTCAACTCTTCAAAACTAGCTGATTGCTGTTGCGCTCCGTCGGCTAATTGCTGAGACGAAGATTGTATTTCTTCAGTCGCTCCGGTTAATTGTTCGCTAGCTTCTCCTATCTGCTGTAACATTTGTACTAATTTATCCGAGAAATCATTCATCGTTTTAGCTAACATCCCAATTTCATCTTTAGAATCAACCTTGGTTCTATTCCTTAGATCTCCCTGCGACATTATTGTTAAAACATCTACAACTTTTTTAACCGGCTTTACAATTGAACCGGTAATAATCAAGGCAATAATAATTGCGATAATTAAAATTACGATTATTCCAATCAATAGGCTTAAAGAAGCCTTGGTCAAAGCTTTTGATGAAGTGTCCGAGGCCTTATTAATATCTTCCATGCCAATTAAAGACGCGCCTTTAGCCAACTTTAAAACTTCAGCGGCTAATTTATCTCCTTCCTTAGTAGCTTCTTCCTTCGCTTGCCATTTCGAAATAAACGATTTTATAGCATTGCCATAGCTATCAGCTGCTGCTTTACACTCAACTATTATTTTCTTCAAATTCTTTTCTTTGGTTATGGCATCCAAATCCTGAAAATCTTTATTTGCTTTATCAAAAATAGAATTAACAGGATCTAAAACCTTCAAATCCCTTCGAGCCTGGGATCGCCAGAACAAGTTATCTATTTCAGTACCTAAGCCAGTTATATCACTCACTAATTTGATTTTCTTCAAACGAACAATTAATTTATCAGCTTTCGCTCCAATATTAACTTCCGATTCCATCTCAGATGTTTGTACCTTAAGAAAACTTTTTATTGATTCCGAATATTTCTTTGAAGCTTCTTCTGCTTTTGTACGCTCCAAAGCCAATTGATCATTTAAAGATCCCATTTGGCTTAATACTTTTTCATATTCGGCAACCATAGTAATTGATTGTTCAGCTGATTCCTTAAGTTTTACGAGGCGGGGGGATGAGGCACCATGTTTTTTTGCTTCTTCCAAATAAATTTTAACTTGGGATAGATTGTCGCGAACTCCTTGCAAAAACTTTGGTTTTTCGCTCAATGAAAATCTTTGCATTTCCGAAAGAGCCCGGAGAGAAAATCTTTCGATATTATTTGAGAGCTTTACTTCCGGAACACTTTCTTGGGCGAGAGAAAAAGTTGCTTTTTTAACTGCATCCATGCTAATAAAAGCAATCGCGCCCAAAGCAATTGTTAAGACAATTAGAAGGCCAAAACCTCCTCCGATCTTAACTCCCAGTTTCATATTTTTAAACATATCCTCGTCCCCTTTGCCTGTTTACGATGTAATTTATAATTTAAATCCGACATAAAAAACACCAACGATTGCGCCACTAGCGTCTTTAATCGGCTCATAACCAGCTTCGTATTTGTCACCTAAGATATCAACTTGGCCATAATAAGCTTCGCCTTTAGAAATAGCGGCGAAAGCTGCGCCAGCTGGGTCAAGCATAGTGCCAACGGCTCTGTTTCCATCTTTGATAACATTGGTACTAATTCTCATAAAACCATCGTCTTTCTTAACAAAAAGAGTTGCGGTACAGCTTTGGGCTTCGGCAACTTCATCAACAACATCATAATTGCCATTCATTTCATCTGCACCAAAAAACAAACTTACACCATCAACTTTGGCTGCACCAAGAGCTGCTGTTTTTTCTTGAAGCAATTTCATTGCATCTTTAACTTTTGCTGCTGCATCTTGAGCCATTACAGCTTGAGAAAAAGATACAACCATCACAGCTGCCAACATAACACTTAAAATAATTTTGATTGATTTCATCTTAGCCTCCAATTTCCTTTCTTACATCTAATGTTTTAAAACTTTGTTTATGTAATTAATAATTAAAATTGTGTTTAGGAAACGAGAACCTCGTCCCACCTCCTTTCAGTTTCTCACGAAGCAACTATATTTTTAAAATTTACGATTGAAGAATTACCCAATTCTTAATTTCTCTTCTTCACCTTTTATTTTTTTATCCCTAAAAACCTTGGGCTCATTAGCTTCGTCTTTTTTAGCTACCTTCTTCTCAAAATCTTTCTTTGGTTTTAACGCTGGAACAGCAACCGGTTCACTAACAATATTCTCAGTATTTTTTAAATTTAACGAATCTTTTTCTATCCCTTCTTTAACTTTAAAACTAGCAACCATTTTTTGTAAAGTATCAGCCTGAGCCGCTAACTCTTCCGCTGCTGCCGCTAACTCTTCCGCTGCTGCCGCGTTAGATTCAGTAATAGAGGTGTTTTCCTCCATAGAAGCTGCCTGCTCTTGCGTTGCGCTTGAAACAGAGCCAATTCCATCAGCAACTTTCTTAATATTGCCGATAATATTCTTCAAATTATCTCCGGCAGTTTTAGAAATTGAAACTCCGTTCTCAACTTGTTTCTTGCTATCTCTAATTAAGTTTTCTATATCTTTTGCAGACGAAGCCGAACGCTCTGCTAATTGCCTTACCTCATCGGCAACAACAGCAAAACCTTTTCCATGCTCACCCGCACGAGCGGCCTCAATTGCGGCATTCAAAGCCAAAAGATTTGTTTGATCAGCAATATCAGTAATAAGAGAAACCGCCTCCGCAATTTGAGCTGAACTTTTTTCCATCTGATTCATCGCCTCAACCGTGCTATCCATAGCCGCATCAGTCTTTTCGGCATTCCTAGAAACGTCCTGTGATAAATCATTTGCTGAACGACAGCTATCCGCATTAGTTTGGACAGATGATGATAATTCCTCAAAACTGGCTGATTGCTGTTGGGCTCCATCAGAAATTTTCTGAGTAGAAGCAGAAATTTGTTCTGCCGCAGCAGCAATTTGTTCCGCCGAGCCTTTGACATCCGAAACGATATGATTCAAGCTATCCGTCATCGAACTAATATTCTTTCCTAAATCTTCCAATTCATCACCGGTTTCAATTCTGACTTTTTGGGTCAAATCACCCTCGGCAATTTGCTTGACTAATACGACAATCTTTTGTATCGGTTTCACAATGCCACCGCTCAAAACAACACCTAAAACAATAGCTATAATAATTGCAATAATAGTAACAACCGGCAAAATGGTGTTCGCTTGGATTTTAGCCGCATCAGCTTTTTTAATAGCTTCATCAGCCTCATTCTCAACTTGTTTTACAAGCTCTTCAAAAACCTTATTTAGCTCTTCAACCGATGTATTAACTTTATCCATAATAGCTTGTTTTTCCGCGCTTAATTTACCATACTTTGTTTGAACGTATTTTTGTAATTCATTGAAATTATTTTCAATTTTACCTATAACAGAACCTTTTTTAGCGAGCAACTTAATTTTCTCTTGGCCATCTTTTACTCCATTAACTTCTATAGCTAAGCCATGAAGCTTTTCATGATTCTTTTTAAATTTTTCAATTATTTCTGTTAATTTAGGGTCATCTACATTGTATGATACCAGCCATTTGCCCATAAAACACTTGGTATGGTCAGTTTGTCCGGTATAAGTATTACCCATATTTACCGCATCTTTTAAATTCTTAATCCAATCTAAATGCTGCAATTGAACCATATTTATAAAAACATCTAAAGCAAAAACACCCTTATCTGTATGCGCAGCATATTTAGCAAATTCATCCTGATTTTTAATTAGAGCTTCGACATCTTTAGAAAATGTTTTTAATTTTTCTTCGGATTGTGTTGCTATTTCAATACCCTTTGGCGTACCTTTGGGAACCGTAATTGTCATTCCGTCTTTAACATACATTTGTCCGCTAATAGATTCTTTAAACTCTTTTGAATTTGTTCCAAACAACAGCATCTCCACACGCATTTGCGCATCGCCAATATTTTCCAACAATCTTTCTTTTATCGGGCCTAGGCCAGCTAAAGCATTAGTCAGTTGCGTTAAATTCTTTTGCGATTCAGCAACTAGTGCTTTTGCTTCCATAACAGCCCGGAGTGATGGAGTTTTTTCTTTAGCAATAGTATTACCTGCTCCGGCAATTAAATTAGCCATTTTCATTCCGACTCCTCCAGCCACAGCAACTAAAAGAGCCACACCAAGAAATCCGGCAATTAGTTTCTTGCTTAAGTTTAATTTCATATCATGTCTCCTTATTCCTAATTCCTAGAGTATTTTAAAATACTGCTGAGGCATCTTAGAATGAAAATCTATTTAAATATCAAAACAATGTATTATTTCTGATAACCAAGGAGTACCTGCCCCTATAATTAGGGAACAAGTACTCCTTAGAACTAATTAGCATCCAAACAAATTGAACTCAATTATTCCTCATAAATTGGATCTTCTGGAAATTGCTTTTTGATATCATCTTTTGTAACATCATAAATTCCAGCACCAGCTACATAATTACCAGCTTTTACAACATAAGAAACCTTTGGCGAAGGTGTTTCAGCGCCCGGTTTAGGCCATGCATAAGCTACCCAACCCGCACCCTTTTCTCCAGCAATTTCATTCATCGCCGCAAAAAGGTAAACACCGTTAACATCGCGGATTTCTAGAAGAGCCGTTCCATCCATAGCCGGCTTTTTAGGATGCATAACCATCATGCCATCTAAATTATGAACCCAAATATAGCCTTCTCCGCCAGCCCAGCTAAATTCGCCAGCCGCATCTTTAAGCTTAGCAATAGCTGCTTCGCCTTCGGCTTCTAGAAGCTTACCAGCAGCAATTGCTTTGTCTTTGCAAGATTGCGCTGTTAGATCTTCAGCCATAGCTATAGTAGAAATGACAAAAGCTAACATAGCAAAAACCGCAACTGTTAATAATATCTTTTTCATAAATTCTCCTTTAAACTCAATTAATAAACAATATATATCATCCGTGCTAACTTTATTTTCTTGGGTATGACAACTTTAACGCTCCATTATTGTCAAAAAAGATTGGAAGTAATAATAACAATCCCAAAAAGATAGCCTGGTTAATTTCAAAAGAGCGTTAAGTGTAACCCCACGGTTTAACCGTGACACCTTTATTTACTACGCTTTGCGAAAGATGGAAACATCCCGCGCCATTAATCCACGCCCTTTCGGACTTGGAGGGCAATAACGCTAAAAAACTGTTTTTTCTTTTACTTTCCTATCAACATATTTTATCATCGCCCAGCGATGACCTTCATCAATTGCTGAAAAACAAACACCAATATCATATTTCGAGTAAGGTTCAACAACCTCAACTCTAACCACATTAGCCAAAACAACCAATGGTTGTTTTCTAGAAAGTACATCTCCCTTAAAAAACTCCGGCTTAAAGTTTTCCCATCCTTTAACATCAATTGAAAGCTTGAGAATTGAGCCGACTTCATATCGGCTGTTTGATTCAAAGAGAACCCCTCCGGCACTAATATTTTTCATTATAGCTTGAATCTCATATCCCTTGACCTCTTCAACCAAATCAACCACTGAGAAAACCTTACAATTCAAAACATCTTCCGAAGGAATCCTTAAAAACTTTCTTCTTTCAACGAGCTGAGGTTTTTGTTTCATAATTTTCATACTTGCACCTCTTTTATAATACCTTGTTATCGACAACTGAAACTAGCTTTTCGATTTCTGGTTTAGAAATTTCTCCGTCACTTCCAATGCTTTTACATTTAGCGGATAATTCCGGCGAAATCATAGAAGAAAAAGCAATGCAAGGCAATTTTCTTGTCTTGGAATTTTCTTTTATTTTCTTAATAAGATGCAAGCCATCCATTTGGGGCATTTCAATATCAGTAATAACTAAATTAATCGTATCATCAATTTTCTGAAAATTTGGAGAATCAATGCTCTTGGCAATCTGAGCCCAAGCTTCTTCCCCATTCGTAGTCGAGATGACCCGATAACCAGCCTCACCCAAATAATCAATTATCATGTTTCTAGTAAAATCTGAATCTTCGGCGACGAGAACAACTTTTGCCGCGCGGTTGAAAGAAATTTCTTGGGCCTTAAACTTCATTGTTTCCGGAGACTGAATATTAGCGCGAGGGTTTATATGCGCAGCTATCTTTTCAAAATCAAGAATGAACAAAACCTTATCTTTTATTTTAACGATACCTACGGCATAACCTTGTTCAGTTTGGAGCATATCCGAAGGCTTTTCAACCTGCCGCCAAGAAATGCGGTGAATTTTTGCAACTGAACTTACTAAAAACCCGACAATAATACGGTTAAATTCTGAAATAATTATTCGGCTTATTCTCTTATCAAGCTTTATATCTTCATTAAGATGCCGGCCTAAATTTACTACCGGAATTATTTTGCCTCTTAAATTTATAGCGCCTTCAATAGACGAGTGGGAATCGGGAACAGGGACAATAGATATGTCAGACTTTATAATCTCTCGAACCTTAGCAATATTCATGCCATACAAAGAATTACCTAGAGAAAATTCAACTATTTCCAACTCGTTAGTTCCAGCTTCCAATAAAATATCACTCTTTTTATCAGTAACTTTAGCAGACATATGTCTCCTTTTTATGCATCGTGTCTTTTTTCTGTTATTTTATTCTGATAATCCGCGATTTCTTTTTTGATAAATTCATGCATTTTAGATAAATTAAGAATAATAATCATCCTTTTATCGATTTCACCCAAACCTTCAACATATTCTCTTTCAATTTTCATTCGAACTGTTGGCGCGGGATCAATCTTAGAAGTTTCGAATTTAATATTATCCAAGACTTCATCGACGACAAGGCTTATGGTAATATTGTCTACCAAAGCAACCAAAACTCTTGTATTGGCATCAAAAGGCTTGGGATCTAAATGGAATTTCTTTCTTAAGTCAAAGACAGGAATAACACTGCCTCTATTGTTGATTATTCCCAGGCAAAATTCCGGCATTTGGGGAACAGGAGTTATTCTGAATTCTTTTATTGCTTCTTGGATGGACTGGATATCAAGCGCGTATTCTTCGTGGGCAAGTTTGAAACAAACAAAAAGCCGGATATCAATATCTTGTTGCTTTTGTTCTTGAGCCGCCTCAATTTCAGCTTGTTCATCTAGCATAATTTCCCCCCTTCAAGTAAAAGATACCTAAATAGTACATCTTACTCAACTTATGCGACACAAACTAAGTTATCATATCTGCTAGGGTAATCAATATTTATTTAATAAAATTTAACTAGATGTATAAAAAATAGCTTTTATAGACTATTTTAGTATCATTTGATTACGTTAGACAAAAAATCAACAATATCATTGCTAGATATTAGGCCTAATACCTTTTTCTGGCTATCAATGATAGGAATACAGCTGAGGTTGCCCCTTTTCATATTAGATATTGCTTCGGATAGAGAATCTTCCTGATGTAAGGTAAACGGATCTTTCTTCATAATACTACGTAATATATAATTATTAAGAGCGTTTCTGTCATAAAATGCGTCTCCGTCAATCATAACATCACGGCTAATTTCAACAGTATCATTGATTATTCTTTTTGGGGAATGAGCTTTGTAAATGTATTTTGGTGTTAATAGGCCCGCAAGCTTATCTTTTCTATCTAAAACTATCAAATGGCTTATCGGATTATTTAAAAACTTACCAACTGCAATACTTAAATCCTGGTCATCGTAAACAAAATTGTACTGATAAGTCATAACATCTTTAATTTTAAGCCTTTGAAATAACGACTTTAGAGGATTGCTTTCAGAGATTTTATCCATAAACATTTCCTTATCTGGCTATAAAGTATTGATTTATAATAGCTTATAAGTTCTTTAATGGAGCAATTCCCGCCATTTCTCCGATCACATTAACTAATTCGGCATTATTTGGCAGAACGACTTTTGCATTATTTTGTAAAGATTTTTCAACTGCCTCAATTTTTCTTAATACTTGGGCATTGCCGGTGAAATATTTATTAGCCGCTTCATTAACTAAACGAATGGCTTCGGCTTCACCTTCAGCCTTCAGAATCATCGCCTGCTTTATACCTTCAGCCTTTTTAATTTCCGACCTTTTTGTACCATCAGCTGCTGTTTCAGCCGCAGTCGCATAATCAACTGCCGCTAATTTTTCATTCTCAGCCTTAACAACCTTATTCATTGTTTCTTGAACATCTTTAGGCGGATCAATTTCTTTTAACTCAGTACGAACAATCTCGACACCCCAATTAGTAGTTTCTTTTTCCAGCGTCTTTAAAAGTTCCTGGTTAATCTTTCCACGCTCACTATTGGCCGACTTTAAGGTCATCGTACCGATTATATTTCTAAGTGTTGTGCGCGCCAAACTTACAATTTGATATCTAAAATTATTGACATAATATTGTGAATTCTTAACATTATCCTCGTCGGGTTTTATCTTAAAATATACTTGAGCATCAACACGGGCGTTAAGATTGTCATTCGTAATAATTTCTTGCGGTTCAGCATCAATCATTTGTTCGGTTATATTAACCAGGTACATGCTATCAATAACCGGGATAATCCAATTAAATCCGGGGTTGGCAAAGTGATGATATTTACCTAATCTTTCGATTAAACCTCGGTTAGTGGGGCGGACTATCCTGATTCCCATGATGAAGATTACGATTACACCTACGATTAAGAATTGAAATAATTGCATAAAAATCCTTTCCATTGGTAGGGCTACATTTACAAATTATACGATATTATTATTTCTTTTTATATTTATGTCAAGCGCTAATGTTTTACGGGGCAATCAGTTACTTAAAATATGTTTAAAACTAACGAAGCTATAACCATAAAAAACATTAAAAAAATAAGAAATATGCTATTGACAATACATCGCAAATAATTAAAAACAAACCCATGATTTTGGTATTACGAATTTCTTTTGCCATTGAAACCGGTTCCATCCGCCAATTTATCAATAAATAGAATTTTTGCTGCAGTTTAATAATTTTCTGCGGACTAGACAACATCCAGTACCCAAAAACAAACGATAAAAAAGCAACTATCAAGAATATAAGATTACTTATAAAATCCGCCATCAGTAACTTTTTCTCTTTCTTTTTGCATCTGATTTAAAATACCCTGCTGTCTTTGCTGATTTTTAAGCCTATCATCGCGGCGGCTTCTAACCCTTTCTAAATTTTCCTGAAAATTACGTTCAGCAGCATCTTTATCAATTATCTGCCCTTCCGCATCTTCTGCTGGGGCAGAAACATCCGCTGGAAGAGTAGCTGCTCCTTTCCATTCACGTTTACTTTGCGCAGAAACCGGTTTAGCATCTTTCTTGTCCAAACCTTGTTCTTCCAACAAAAGATCAAGGTCAATACCTTTTCTGTCAGCAATTTTGTAAACCAAATCTTTTCTTTCCTTATTCGAACTTTCTAATAAATTAAATATTTGCTGCTCATTCTTTGATAATTCAATTAAATTCTTTTTCATCTCCTCCGAGAAACTAATGTAACTATTATCAAAAGCCCCGAACTTCATCGTTGAAATATTTAATAGATCCGCTATACGATTCTTAATTTTCTTCTGAGAAGAATCATACGCATTATAAAAATGCTGCTGATTTACTTTTAGATTATCTAGCGCAATAAGTTGTTCTTTCTCCAATTCTTTTAAGAAAAGCATATAATCAAGAAGGTCTTTCCCTGAAATCTGAACAATTTTCTCAACCAGATCTTTATATTCACTATCCAATCTTGATTCTGATTGGACAATAAAACTCTCCGTTGCTGAACTATTATTAATTATGATTCTATTCTCATATTCGCGTAAGGTTGATAATTCTAAAATTTTGTCTATATCAATCTTTGCCTTACTAATTGATTCCTGCCCCAGATTTTGCCAGCCCTTATAAATCTCATCTAAATATTCCTTTAAGCACGCTTCTACATCCGGGCAGCCGTCGACTACACCTTCATTACCGGCAACAACAATTTGTTTAAAATCACTTAAAATATCATTAACACCCCTAATCTCTTCTTTCGGTTTATCAGCAACAGCTTCGAAGAGCTTTAATATTTTTCCTTCCGCCTCAGTATAAGCTTTTTCTCTCAAAGGAATATCCTCAGTAAGAAAAGCAACCATTATTTCTTTACCGACTTCCGTCCAATCTTTATTAAGATCCAAGAACTTTTTTTCTTCACTTATAAGAATTTCGGCATATTTTATAGCCTCATCTTTAACTTTATCATTAACCATTAATAGCTGATTCAATGTTTTGGTCCGAGTTTTAATCATTTCATGCCTTTGGGCCTGCATTTCTGTTTGCCTCTCCGATAACCGCAACAATTCTCTTCGTAGATTAAAGTTAAAGAAATCTTTTTCTTTTGTAACCTTAATAGGAGATTCCAGTTTGCTTTTGGCTAATCCGCCCAAGTCTATCAAGCTGGCAAAAGGATTTATGGCTCCGGTTTGTTCGACATAATTTAAATAAAGCATTACTCCGATACAACAAAAAACAACGATTAGTAAAAGAAAAATCTTGTCTGACATTTGCTCTCCTTTTTTAAAAAAGAATCAAAAGAATATTATCGTTTAATAAATAACATTAGTCAGGATTACTTCTTTTCCCAACGAAAAACTTTGTCCTTTGGCTTAACCACAAACGGGACCTTAACCCCAATAATATCACCCTTGCTTGCCTTGTCGATAAATTTATTATGTAACGCTATTTCCTTAACTTCAATCGTTTCGGCCGCTGTATTCTTACCAATAAAAATAATCTCATCTTTTCGCGCAAGCCCCGCACTTTTTAAAGCAATTTCAGCAACTTGAATTTTCTTAAAATACCGGGTCACCGTCCCCAGAAAGACTTTTTGGTGCGTATTTTCTAATTTCAAGCTAACTGCATCCTGCGGTTGACCGAAATAAAATCCGGTCGAAAAACCACGGTTATAAACCGCGCTTAAATCACTTTTAAATGCTTTCTTGTCCTCGGAAGTTAACCCCTTGGAAAGAAACAAGTCAATAGCTTTCCGGTATGTAGAAACAACTGCTTTGACATATTCAGGAGAACGCATTCGGCCTTCAATTTTCAAAGAATCTATACCGGAATTTATTATCTCCTCGATAAAATCAATCGCACACAAATCTTTAGGCGACAATAAATAATCTTCGCCGACAATAAACTCCATCTCTTCTTCTTTATCTTTTATTAAATATTCCCGACGGCATGGTTGAACACATTTTCCTTTATTCGCGGACAAACCATGCGAATAAAGGGATAAAAAACATCTTCCCGAAACGCTTACACACATTGCCCCATGAATAAAAGCTTCCATTTCACAATCAATATTTTCTTCATTTATATTCTTTTTAATTTCTTTTAAATCCGCCAAGGTACATTCTCGCGCCATAATTATTCTTTTGGCACCCAAGCGGACATATTCTTTAATAGCCGTTATGTTAGAAACACTGGCTTGTGTTGAAATATGTATTTCCAATCCGATTTTCTTAGCTAAAGACAATACCGCCATGTCCCACAAAATTACGGCATCAACCTTCGCTTCTTTAGCTTTAATTAGTATTTTCTCTACCTTCGATAGTTCATCGTTCATGATGATTATATTTAGAGAGAGGTACCCCTTCTTGGCATTTTCGTGCAGGTATTGCATTACTTTTTTCAATTCTAAAACATCAAAGTTTTCGGCATTATCCCGCATGTTCATCGATTTGATGCCGAAATAAATACTATCGGCACCATTTTTAACAGCGGCCCTAAGCGAAGGCCAATCTCCGGCAGGCGCTAATAATTCGGGTTTTTTAATTTTTGACAATTATTTCACTCCTATAGCAAAAGACTGGCAACCCTATAGATTGTCAGTCTTTGTAAAAAACATAACATTAATTACCAAGGCTTATAGCCCAATTTGATACAAACGTTGTCTAACATATCGTCGGGTTCGCAAAGGATTTCTCCGGTTATACTAATGTATAAAACATACTTGTTAGTCTTCCTTTCAACAGAAGCTAAAATATTAGAATGAGTATCTACCGTCCCTAAAGTCGTACCCTGCGCCAATAGGAAAGGGAACTCAAAGTTTTTCATTTTAGCTTCTTGAAGATTAGAATACACATCTAGGTTTTCAAGAGCAGAAGTACCCTGCGGTGAGGTATAAAGCCCGTTATGATCAATTTTATACCTTAATTCGGAGCCAAGGATCTCTTTTAAAATCTTTTCTCCTTCCTTAGCCCTAAAACGTTCCAAAACAATATTCCAGCGAGGTAGCGCTAACCCCGCGAGAACACCAACAATAACAACAACAATCATAGTTTCAACCAGAGTAAAACCGCGAATTATTCTTTTTTTCATAGATAAGCCTTTCCAGAAGAAAACATTACGTTTCGTTTAATATTTATTATATAGAAAGATTAAGATTTTCCCAATATTTATTGCTTTAACTTCTAAGTGATATAAAATATTATTAAAAGGATACGAAAATGGCATATAACGATTTTATGAATAAGGTTAGGCATTGGGATAATTTGAGCGCTAAATGGCTGATGCGCCATTTTTACTTTACATTCTTCCAAATTGTTTTAGTCGTAATATTCTTATTCTGGTTCATTAATACTTTAAATATTCTCGACGCCACTTATCAAACTGCAGACAAGTCTCCGTTGGAGCACTTTCTGGCCTTACAAGGCATAAATTCAATAATTATTACATTCCTGGTTTTATTGAATTCATTCTGGATGCTATATATATTCAACGGTTTTAGAAGGGCCAACGGCTTACTGAAAGACATGAGCTACCATTTAAGCAAGATGCATTACCGGGACCGTAATGCTAACCAACAACCCCGCGCTAAAATCTAAAAGTATTCAAAATATAATTCTTTAAACCTATTGACCGCCTGTTGCCAAGCTGAAGTTTTTTCAGAAGAGATAATCTTTTTGATAAGACCTTTGTTAATACCGCTAGAAGCTATGCCGATAGCCGAAGCATAGGATGGGCCTTTATAAATATTTTTATATGAAATCCCCGTGGCTTTACCCAGTTTTACCGTATGCTTTACCTCCGCGCCAATCTTCTCAATCAAGCCCGGCAACAACGAACCTCCGCCGATAAAAGTTATCCCTTTGTTAATTTGACTAGCAATCCCATTTTTAACAATTATCTCCTTAATCGCTTCAATCATAAAATAAATTTCGCCTTCAATCGCCTGATATATCAACTCCCGTTTTATCGGATAATAATTGTTCTCTCTTTTAATTAAAATTTCTTCCTGACTATATTTTTCCGAACTCGAGGCAATCGCATAAGTCTTCTTGATCTCCTCAGCTAAATCAAAATTAAGATTCAGTTTCTCTGCGATTTTCAAGGTAAAATTATCACTCCCGATACTTATTTTCTCTAAGAATTTAAAGACTCCATCTTTAAAAAATACCAGGCTAGTAATTTGAGATCCTATATCAATCAGAAGGACGCCTTCTTTTTTATCATCTTCGCTTAAAACAACATCAGACGCGCTATAGTCATTAAAAGTAATTTTATCAACCTCATATCCGGCCTGATTAACGGCCCGGGTTAAATTTCGCAGAAAATTAACATTGGTTATTGCCAAAAGAGATACTACGCCAAGCTTCTTCGCATACAGCCCGGTTGGATTGATGGCCTGATTATCATCGTTAACAATATAATATTCCGGCAAATTATGTAAAACCTCTTCTTCCAACTTCATCCCGATTAATTTGGCATTATTATTAACCAAATCTATATCACGAGCGGAAATTATCTTTCCATTCTTATCTAAAAGCGGTATTACACTTGTCGTCCGACGGATATTAACTAAACTCGCATTGATTCCGATGTTAACTATTTTAAATTTGGCTTTATTCATTTTTAGCAATTCATCTAGAACCTTCTGAATGCATTCAGACACTTCGCTTAAATTAGAAATAGCGCTATCTTTTATCCCATAAGTTTTTTGGTCAGATAACGCCAAGATTTCTTTTTGATTATTATTCTCAACTTTTATTAACGCAGCCTTCAAAGTCTTTGTTCCAACGTCTAGTCCGCAAAACACTTTTTGTTTCATAACTTTTCTAAACATTATTTCTTCCCCAGAATCGGTTCTTTAAAACGCAAGTCGATATACTTTGTTTCTTCTAAATTAATTTGCCCTTGATTAAGCAGAAACGACAATATCTTCATCCGGCGCTTTATATCGTCTTTATCGACGATGATTGTTAATTTATTGGACAAAACCATCTCAATCTTGGAGATATTAGACACATTGACAGTATTAATCCGGCATATTTGCGCAGAATTTGTTTGATTAAATTCTTTAACCAAGTTTATCACTGCCTTTAAATCTTTTCCCCCCATATAATACCCCAGCCGGATTGTTTTATCCGACGATTTTAACCCTTCCACCAGCGGCAGACGCTCATCTTTTTTAGTTATGGTAGAAAGCAATATACCGTTCTCATCCAAGGTTAAAATCCGGCCGGATAAAAGAACCTGAAGCAAAGGATTTCTTTTGCTAGCTTCAAAATAAATTCTATCGGGAAACTTCTTGGTAACTTTTAAATCGGAAACCTGAGGATACTTGTTGGCGACTTTTCTCTCTAGCCTTTCCAAATTTACAGCAAAAATATTATCGCCGATTAAATAATTTACGTCGCGCAGATTAATAAACTGCAATGCCGGGTCAATCACAACCGCTTTAATTCTAAAATATTCGCTATGTGAGGCCCAATATAAAATTCCCTGAAAAATTCCGAAACTGATCCCAAAAACAAGCAGAGGAACAATAAAAATCTTAATTGCTGACGGCGATATTTTGATTTTCAATCTTTTTCTTGCCATATGCCATTTCTATCAAACAAAAACAAAGTTGATTAAAACTAATATTATCGGCCTTAGCCGCCTTAGGTAACAAACTGGTTGCAGTAAAACCGGGAATAGTATTTACTTCCAGTACATAACCTATTCCCTCATCGCTTAAAATAATATCAACCCGGGAGAAATCACGGCAACCTAACGCCTGATGCGCTTCCAGAGCCAAATTTTGCATACGCACTTTTATCTCATCATCAATTTGCGCCGGGACAATATAATCCGTTAAACCTTTTTGATATTTTGCCGTAAAATCGAAGAATTCGCGTTTTGGAATTATTTCAACAATCGGCAACGCTTTATTGCCTAGAATTCCAACCGTGAGCTCTCGTCCTTTTATGAATTGCTCTACTAAAACACTATTGTCATATTTAAAAGCTTCGGTTAATCCGAGTTCAAACTCATTAATATTTCTGGCAATGCTAATACCAATGCTTGAGCCTTCAGATGCGGGCTTATAACCAAAGGAAATCCATCCAAGTCATTAATTATTTTCTCCAAATTAATCTTATCCGTATTTAAAAGAGAAATATACTTCGCAGTCGGAATATTGTTTTCCCTAAAAACTTGATGCGCTGTTAATTTATTAATCGCTAATTGGCTGGCCTTAACGCCCGAACCGACATAAGAAATGCATAAATCCTCTAAAATTGACTGGATTACTCCATCCTCGCCCAATTTGCCATGCAAAGCAATAAAAGCAATATCAATGCGCGACTCTAAAAGCTGCAATTTTATTTTATTCAAATCACTAGTATTAATATCAACAGCCGCAACATTAAGCCCTTGCGACAGCAAAGATTCATAAATTGCAGTACCTGATTTCAAAGAAACTTCCCGCTCGGAAGAATAACCGCCCATCAAAACACCAATACGTCCAAACCGGTAAAGATTATCGCTCATCTTTTTTCTCCTCTTTTTTGGATAGACGCTGGTTTAATTTATCTACTATTTGATCTGATATTTTTGTAATATCGCCCGCTCCTAAAGTTAATACAATATCTCCCGGCTTTATAAAATCAAGCAAAAAGGATAATATCTTATCCTTGGGCAGATATATTACGTTTTTATTCCCTTTTTCTTTTATTTTATCACATAAATTTTCCGAACTAACATTTTCTATGGGTTTTTCACTGGCCGCATAAATATCAGTAATAACCAGAAAATCGCAATCTAATAAGCTCGTAGAAAAATCTTCCATCAAATGAAAAAGCCGGGTATAGCGATGCGGTTGAAAAACAGTTATAAGCCTTTCTTTCCTCAGGGAATTAACAGCCGCCAGTGTCGCCTTGATTTCGGTCGGATGATGCCCATAATCATCTATTACCATAATATCATTTACTTGGCCTTTGACATCTAACCGCCGTCTAACTCCGGCAAACTCCGCCAAACTCTTTTTTATCAAATTAAAATCTATTCTTAATTCCAGCCCTAAGACAATTGCCGCTAAAGCATTTAAAACATTATGCCGACCCGGAATATTCAAGGTGATGTTGCCCAATTTCTCGCCGGATTTAAAACAATCAAAATTAGTCGTAAAACCTTCACTTTTGATATTAAGCGCCAAATAATCATTAACTTGCGTAAAACCATAACTGATAAATTTGCGGTTAGACTTCTTAAGTAAATTATTTAAATTAACATCATCACCGCAAGCAATAATCAAACCATCTTCTTTGGTCTTTCTAATAAAATCCTCGTAAGCTTTTAAAATGCTTTCCCAGGTCAAATAAAAATCCATATGCTCGCGGTCAATATTCGTTATGATTGAATATTGCGGCGAGAAATATAAAAATGAACCGTCGCTTTCATCTAATTCCGAGACAAAATATTCGCTTTTGCCTAAACTCGCGTTGGTATCAATATTCTTTAATATACCCCCGATAGTAGTTGTTGGACAAAACTTTGCTTTTATTAAAAGATTGGCCACCATTGATGTCGTTGTAGTTTTACCATGCGCCCCGGCCACTGTGATACCGGTATGTTCCTCCATTAATTCAGCCAGCAATTTTGCCCGGGGAATAACCAGTAGATTCTTTTCTTTGGCAGAAATTACTTCCGGGTTATCTTTTTTCACAGCTGACGAATAAACAATAATATCAGCTCCGTCGATATTCTCCTTCTTATGCCCCAAGAATACTTTCGCGCCCTTTTCTTTTAAATTTAAAGTTATCCTATTTTCAACAAGATCCGACCCGCTTACCCCCAAACCTTTGTCTAATAAAATGGAAGCGATTGCCCCCATTCCGATACCGCCTATTCCGATAAAATGATATTGTTTGCTCATTTGTTTATATATTCCACCCAAGCTTTGTTTAATTGCTCCACGTTATTAAAACGAGTATAAACTAATTTCAAGGCTTCTT
Organism: Candidatus Omnitrophota bacterium; assembly: GCA_022703565.1. Lineage (GTDB taxonomy): Bacteria > Omnitrophota > Gorgyraeia > Zapsychrales > Zapsychraceae > JADFZM01. Next base: position 21,952 of record JAKLDK010000005.1, on the reverse strand, counting down.
CAAAAGTTGTCCCCTGGCCTAATTCCCGGCAAAAGCGCATAAAACGAAATTCTCCCAATTCGTTAATTATAAAACTAATAATACTGGCGGCCTCAGAATAAAACAGAGAAAGCCTTTCCTGGTCAGTATTATTATGTAAACCCATGTTAGACAATTCGGTAAGCGGTATAAATTTCCCCTCGGAAATTGCTTTTTTGATAATCTCATCAGCGCCAAACCTGCGCGCAGTTTCTTGATACATCGCAACCCCTTCTTCCAACCACAAAGGTACAACTGTATCTTGCCCGATAAATTCCCGAAATATTATATGCCCTAATTCATGAGGTAACGTTGAATCAAAAAATCCATGTGCCGAAGGAAACGTTAAAATAACCTTCTCTCGAACCAAAGCTGAGCCGTGCGACCATTTAATATGCGAGGCTTCCTCCCGGTAACTATCCATATCGTTATAAACATAGACCTTAATATCTTTATCCCATTTCCATTCTTTATATTTCGCAAATCCCAAATTCCGCATAATCTCGTTAAAAGATTCCTCGGAATATTTACTAACCTTTTTTACAAAATCTTCCGGAGCCTTATCATAATAAATCTTAAAATGCCTTCCCCGCCCAAACTCTTTCCACTCGTCAGCAAAACCGTACGGAATAAATAAAATAGTTAGAAACAACAAACATAAAACATATTTCTTATATTTAATCATCGGGCTAACTTTATCATTTCTTCACTTATACGTTCAGCCGCATTCGAGAAATTAATATCATTATCATCGGAATTCAGCTTATTTATAATATTTTCCCGGTTATTTATCGCCTTAATTACAATATCGCGCAATCGATGCTCAGTTAAATCTTTATCTTCGAGCAAGAAGGCCATCCCTTTATCGGTTAAAACCTTAGCATTAGCTAATTGATGTCCGGAGGCATGCGGATAAGGAATTAATATGCTCGGCACTTTAAACGCGGATATTTCAGTAACAGAAACAGCCCCCGAACGAGAAATAACTAAATCACAAACTTCCAAAGCTTCGGCAATATTTTCCAAAAATGTAAAAAGAGCATATTTGATGTTACTGGTTGAATAATATTTCTTCATTTGCTCATAATCATTCTTTCCGCATAAATGAATCACCTGAAAATTAAAATCTTTTTTTAATAATTCGCAAGCTTTGGTAAAAACTCGATTAATCTGCACGCTGCCCTGGCTGCCGCCGAAAACAAATATAGTTTTCAAATCCACACTCAAATTAAATTGGCGCAACAATTGCTCACGAGAACAATTAGTCTTCTTAGCCTGAATAGGGCAACCAACATGCATTGTTTTCTTTTTATTAAAATAATTAAAAGTCTGGCTAAAACTGATTAATATCTCATCCGCCAACTTAGCCAATATCTTGTTGGCTCGCCCGGGCAGAACATTTTGTTCATGAATTAGGCAGGGAATGCGTAAAAACTTTGCCGCACAAACAACCGCGAATGAAGAAAATCCGCCAAAACCACAAACCGCGTTTGGTTTAACTTTTCTCAACAAACTTACAGTAGTAAAAAAAGCTTTTACAGACAGCCAAATCGCCTGAACTGTACCTTTTATATCTCTAAGATTTATACCTTTTAAATTTAAATCAATATAATCCAACCCTCTTTTTGTTAAGTGGTCCCTCGTCATGGCAAAAGAACCTATAAAAAGAGTTTTATATCCTTTTTGCCTTAAACTTTCCGCGACTTTAATTGCCGGGAATAAATGCCCGCCTGAACCACCAGTAGCTAATATAATTTTCATAAATCCTGTATCCGTGAAATATTTAGTAGGAATCCTACTGCCATCATGTTAAAAATTAAAGCCGAACCGCCATAACTTACAAAAGGAAGCGGCAAGCCCTTGGTCGGCAAAGCGCCAATACTAACGCCTATATTTATTACTGCTTGCAATCCAATCATCGAAATTATTCCAATGGCCAGATAATAACCAAACGGGTCAACTGTCCTTTTTGCAATTCTTGCCCCTTGCCAAATAAATAAAACAAAAAGAATGATTACCGCCAATGTCCCGATTAAACCGAATTCTTCCCCAATAATCGACAATATAAAATCAGTATGTGCCGCCGGCAAATATAATAGTTTCTGCTTACTTTGCCCTAAACCAACTCCAAAGATTCCGCCCGAACCCAAAGCAATCTGTGACTGATAGAGTTGAAATCCAATCCCTTTTACATCTTCATTCGGATTCCAAAAAGCCATCATACGAGCTAAACGATAAGGCACTCTAAAAACTAAATAATATAATGCCGGCAGAGCCATTATCCCCAAAGAAGCAATATGCAAAACACTAGCTCCGGAGATATACATAACAATTAACGTAATCATCCCGATAAGAACCGCATTTCCCAAATCAGGCTCCTTTACTATCAGCACGCAAACAACTCCCATCGCTAAGATAAGCGGAACAAAACCTTCCCAAAAATATAGAATTCTTTCTTTTTTCCGAGAAAGAAAATCAGCGACATATATCAACATCGCTATTTTAGCCATTTCTGAAGGCTGAAAACTAAATGGCCCAATCTTAAACCAACGGCGGGCACCATAACTTGTTTTCCCAATATGAGGAATCAATACCAAAGCCAACAAGAATATTGATACCAACAAAATTACCTTTGAATATGGTTGTATCCGGCGATAGTCAAAAGACATGCTAAAAAACATAAAAATAAACCCGATAAAAAGAAAAAGAATATGCCGTACTAGAAAATAGGTAGAATCTCCCATTTCCTGCCGGGCATAAATTCCGCTTGAGCTGTAGATCATAATAACCCCAATGCTCAAAAGCAAAATCAATATTGTCGCGATAGAGGTACGGATACTTTTCATTTTATTTAAGTTTATTTACTATCTGTTTAAACACTTTGCCACGCTCTTCAAAATTATCAAACATATCAAAACTAGCCGTCATCGGGCTCAACAAAACGCAATCTCCATTCGTCGAGTTATTTTGCGCTAATTTTACCGCCGCTTCAAACGATTCGCCCTCGATAACATTAACAACATCGGCAAAAGTATTTTTCAACTGGCCCTTGATATCGCCGATAACAATCATTGTTTTCACCTTATCCTTAACTAACTTTTTTAGCCAAGAATAATCAAGATGTTTATCGGAGCCTCCGCAAATCATTACAATCGGCTTAGTCATTCTATTTATGGCCCATTCACCCGCCTCGGCCGTTGTAGATTTAGAATCATTGATATATTCAACTCCATCTAAATTCCTGACCCATTCCAAACGATGTTCCACCCCTTTAAACTCCGAAAAAACTTTCTTACAAATTTCCGGTTTTATTTTCAGGATATTGGCAATGGCTAAAACCGCCAAATGATTTTGATTGTCCGAGAATTTATTGTCTCTATCGTCGTTAAAAAATACTACTTTTGAACTTAATTTCTGGGCTAAAAATTTTAGTTTCTCACTAGAATGATTTAATACCGCAAAATCATTTTTATACTGATTCTGGAATATCCGGGCTTTCGCCTCAAAATATTCATCCATATCTTTATGCCGATCAAGATGATTTTGATTAAAGTTTAGAATTGCCGCGATAAAAGGTTTAAATTTCTTAAAACCTTCCTTATTATCTTTAGCTAATAACGATTCCATCTGAAAAGAGCTTACCTCCAAAACAAAATAATCAAAACTGTCTGATTGCAAAGCAAACTTTGAGAATGGGCTTCCGATATTTCCGCAAAGGCAGGATTTGAAACCCGCTTCCTTAATTATTTTATCAGTCAAAGTAACTGTAGTTGTCTTCCCATTACTGCCAGTAATAGCAATAACTGGTTTATCGCAAAATTGAAAAGCAAATTCTATTTCGCCTAAAACCGGTATTTTATTCTCTTTTGCCCAAATTACCGTCGGCAAGTCAAAACGCACACCCGGGCTTAAGACAAGCAAATAGCTATCCGCCACAAATTCTTTAGTATGCCCGCCGCATTCAAGCGCAATACTATTATTCTGCAAAAATCTTAAAACTTCCGGATTCAAATCTTCTGGCTTTTTCTTTTCAGTCATCTTAGGGATTCCGCCCAAAGATAAAACCAACTCCGCAATCGCAATTCCGCTTTTTTGCGCGCCGACAATTGTTATTTTCTTATCTTTCAAATTTAGCATATTATCTTATCTTTAAAGTTGTTAAGGCCAATAACGCCAGAATAATCCCAATTATCCAGAATCGAATAATAATTTTCGATTCTTTCCATCCGCAAAATTGGAAATGATGATGCAAAGGCGACATTTTAAAAATCCTTTTGCCATATAAACGAAAAGACGCAACCTGCAGGATAACCGATAAAGCTTCCGCGACAAAAACTCCGCCGGCAATTGCCAAAACCATTTCCTGCTTAATAAAAACAGCAATAACTCCCAAAGTTCCGCCTAAAGCTAATGATCCGGTATCGCCCATAAAAATTGTTGCCGGAAAACAATTGAACCATAAAAATCCTAAACTCGCACCAATCAAAGCCGCACAAAAAACAGTTAATTCACCGGCGCCGCTCACATAAGGGACCAATAAATATTCGGAGAAGTTCACGTTACCGGCCACATAACTTAATATCGCAAGAGTAATGCTAACAATTAAAACGCATCCGATGGCTAAACCATCTAAGCCGTCGGTAAGATTGACCGCGTTTGATGTACCGATAAGGACAATCGCTACAAAAGGGATATAAAACCAACCCATTGTGATTATAAAATCTTTCACAAAAGGTATTGCCAGCTTTGTGGTCGTTTCCGGGCTAAAATAAACATATGCGCCTATAAAACAACCCAATAAAACTTCCCAAAGCAATTTAGTCCGTTTCGGTAAACCCCTTTTCCCGATGCCTTTTAATTTATAATAATCATCAATAAAGCCTAAAATATACAACCAGATGCAGGTCATTAACGTGAGCAAGATAAAACGGTTAGCCAAATCCGCCCAGAGTAAAACCGATATTATTATGCTGCCAACAATAAAAATCCCGCCCATCGTCGGAGTACCTTGCTTAGAATCAACAAATTTATCTAAGTCCGGGCAATCATGCCTTTTGGCAATTTCCTGAATCTTCATTTTCTTCAATTTATTAATAAAAAACGGGCCAAAAATAAGGCATAAAAGAAATGTTGTCACCGCCGCCATAGCCGCGCGAAAAGTTATATATCGAAAAATATTAAAACCGAAATAAAAATCCTTTAGCTGTGATAAATAATAAAACATACCGCTCCTTATCTCTTAATTAAAAAATCGACTACTCTTTCCATTTTCATCCCGCGTGAACCTTTAACCAAAATGATATCTGATTGTTGGTAAACCTTTTTTAGCTTATTATTCAGGTTATCAATATTCGTATAATGCTTAATTTTAATTGTACTTTTATCTTTTAAAAAATCAGTAATATTCTTAGAATATTTGCCAAAGGTAAAAACATAATCTACGTACTTACCAACTAAATATTTCCCAATTTCTCGATGCAACTTTACCGATTCTGTTCCCAATTCCAACATATCTCCCAAAATCAAGAATTTCTTCCCTTGGCCTTTAATACTTATCAGAGAATCTATAGCGCTCCTTAATGAAACTGGGTTAGAATTGTAAGTGTCATCAATAATTGTGGCCCGAGGAGTCTTAATTATTTTCTGCCGGCCATAACCGGAATCAAAATCTTTAATCTTTTTTGCAATTCTTTGCCAACTGATATTAAATATGCGCGCAATTATAATCGCAGGTAAAGCATTATAAACACTATGCTGCGCAATAGAATGAATTGAGAAAAGTTGCCCCTTAGTTTCAAACTTTAGAATACCGTCATCAGAAATAATATTTTCAACCTTATAATCAGCCTTAGAGAAAATCGAATAACTTATTTTATTCAAACCTTTTCTTAGCGATAATTCCTTTAACAATTGATCATCATTATTAAAAATAACTTTTCCATTCTTCGGCAGATAATTCAATAGTTGGATTTTCTCGCGATAAACTCCTTTAACTGTTTTCAATTCTTCCAAATGCGACTCACCGACATTTGTCAAAACTGCTATACTTGGCGCAACAATACTTCCAAGCCAATTGATATCCCCTTTTCGATTCGTCCCGACTTCAATAACCGCGATATCATGTTTTTTATTTAAATTAAATAAAGTTAAAGGCACTCCAAATTGATTATTTAAGTTTTTATAATTCTTTAAAACATTAAATTTTGAGCTTAATACATCCGCAATTAAATCTTTGGTCGTCGTTTTCCCAGCGCTACCCGTGACAGCGATAAAAGGAATTTTAAATTTGCTGCGGTAATATTTTGCAATAAGCCCTAAAGCTATCGTCGTATCGGCAACCTTAACAACTGTAACTCCTTTGGGGAAAGAAACATCTTTAGACACGAGCAATGCCTTGGATTTGCTTTTAACAGCGTCGGATAAGAAATGATGGGCATCATGATTCGGGCCAACAATAGCGACAAAAAGATTACCTTTTTTTATTGTACGCGTATCAATTGATACTCCATTAATAACAAGGGAACTGCTCCCTTGCACTAATTTCCCGTTCGTACATCGTATAATTTCGCTAACTTTCAACATTTGATATATTTCTTTATAATTTCTTTTTCGTCAAAATGAATCGTCTTATCTTTAAATATCTGATAATTTTCATGCCCTTTTCCGGCCAAAACAATAATGTTCCCGGGCTGGGCAATTTCTAAAACTTTTTTTATCGCCTCTTCGCGCTTTTCAACAATTTCGTAATTATTCTCATTAAAACCTTTTATAATCTCCTCGATAATCTTAATCGGCTCTTCGCTTCTGGGATTATCGCTTGTCACAATAGAATAATCCGCCAGCTCACAAGCGGCTTTACCCATCATCGGCCTTTTCGTTCTGTCGCGATCACCGCCGCAGCCAAAAAGAAGAATAATTTTTGAATCACTTACTTCTCTCAAGGCTTTTAAAATGTTTCTTAATGCATCCTCGGTATGGGCATAATCAATAAAAATATAAAATTTCTGCCCACAATCAATCCTTTCCAAGCGCCCCGGAGCTCCAACAAAATTAGCCAGGACTTCTTTTATTGTTTCGGGCTTTATTCCGGCATTTAAGAGATACCCGACAGCCGCGAGAATATTATAAATATTGTGCAAGCCAATTAATGGCGTTCTAATTTCAAATGAACTTTTCTTGGTAACAACATTAAAAATACTGCCGTCAGGATTAGCCTTAATTTCTTTTGCCATTACATCAGATTTAATTTTAATCCCATAAGTTATAATTTTAGCTTTTGTATTCTCAATTATTCTTTTGGCGTAAGGATCGTCATTGTTTACAATAGCCAACGCATTTTTCTTAAGCATCTTAAAAAGTTTTAACTTGGCCTGAAAATAATTTTCCAGATCCTTGTGATAATCCAAATGATCGACGGTTAAGTTGGTAAATATACCTGCGGAGAAATTAATTGTGTCAACCCGGCCCTGGTCAAGGGCATGAGAGGAAACCTCCATAATACAATGAGAAATATTGTTTTGTACTAATTCGGACAAGAATTGATAATTCTGAATCAATCCGGGTGTTGTATTTTTCGAATCAAAACATTTATCTAAATAACGATAATTGATAGTTCCAATAACTCCGCAATTTACATTATTTTGTTTTAAAACAGCTTCAAGTAGATATGTAATTGTTGTTTTGCCGTTTGTTCCGGTAATTCCGACAACATTTAATTTCTGATCCGGTTTGTCATAGAATTCCCGGACGATTTTATTTAAAAATTCTTTTGCGTCCTTTACTGTAAGAAATAATACCCCAGGTATTTTCTTGGCCGATGAAAAGTCCTCAGCCGCAATCACCTTACAACCATTCTTTATTACTTCGTCGATATAATCCAGCCCATGCCCTTTTTGCCCTTTCATCGCGACAAACAATGTTTTTTCATTTGTTTCTTTTGAATTGGCTAAAATCAAATTAATATCCAGGTTCGCGAATTGGCTATCGATTTTATCCGGATAAACATTTTTTAATAATTCTTTCAGAATCATTTTATTGTTTGGCCTCAAGATACCTTAGTGAATTCTCAATTACCTCTTTAAATACCGGAGCTGAAACAACACCGCCGAAATAAGCTGGGTGCGGCTCGTCATACACAACAATAGCCGCTAAGCGGGGATTATCCGCCGGAGCAAAACCCATAAATGAGGCATAAAAATAATCATGTGAATATGCTTTGCCTACAACTTTTTGCGATGTCCCAGTTTTGCCCGCGACTCTCATCCCTTTTATCTTAGCTTGTTTAGCTGTACCAGTTTCAGTAACACCGACTAAAATCTCTTTTAAACGATTAGCCGTATCTTCGCTTATGACCCGGTCAATTTCTTGCGGGAGAAATTGCTGTATCAAAACACCCTTATCATCTTTTATGCTCTTTACTACAAAAGGCTTCATATATACCCCGTTATTGGCAACTGAGGCAATCGCACAAACTAATTGTAACGGCGTAACTAACACTTCTTGCCCTATCGGAATAGCTCCGATTGAAGTCTTTGACCATACTGAAGGATGCTTAAAAACTCCCTGTACTTCGCCTTTTAAATCGATATCTGTTTTTTGCCCGAATCTAAACCTTTTACCATATTTATAGATAATATCCGGTTTCAACCTTTGAGCAATTTTTGTAACCCCAATATTACTGGAAACTTCAAATACTTCTCTAAAAGTAAGCCAACCATGCGAAGTATGGTCGTGCAAAATATTACTCGCTACCCGGTATTTCCCATTCTCACAAAAAACCTTATCTTTCTCATCAAAAATATTTTCTTCCAAAGCCGCCGCGGCCGTAACTATCTTAAATACCGAACCGGGTTCATAAACATAACTTATGGCCCTGTTAGTCCGGCTTTCAATACTGCTTGAAGACACCTCGTCAACATTGTAGGTTGGTTTATTAGCTAGCGCTAAAATTTCACCGGTTTTTACATCGATAACTATTATCGTTCCGGCTTTGGCGTTATGTTTTTTTAATCCTTTTTCTAACGCATCTTCCGCAATAAATTGAATAGTTTCATCAATCGTTAAAACCATACTATGCCCATTTAAAGGAGGAAGAATATCATCTTCCAGCAAAAGCTGCCTTTGCCTCGCGTCGCGAATTATCCTCATCCAGCCCGGTTTACCTTTCAATTCATTATCATAAAAAAGCTCCAAACCTTCTAACCCGGTATTATCCACATTAGCAAAACCAATAATATGCGCAGCTAAAGATTTATTAGGATAAAATCTCCGGCTTTCTTTGCGGAAACCTAACCCGCCAATTTTTAAGGCCTCAACTTTCATCGCGTCATCTTTGTTGATTTTTCTTTTGATCCAAACAAAATATCGATTCTTCTTTAAACATTCGGCAACAAAAGAACTATTTACGCCTAACAAACCCGGCAAATTTTCGATAGCCCTTATTTTATCCCGGCTACTCATTGCCCGAGGATTAGCGAATAAAGAATAAACCGGAACGTTAAAAGCCAGTGGTCTTAAATTGCGGTCATAAATCGTCCCTCTGATCGGCTCTAATTCTACAAAATTGTTATGTTGTTTATCGGCAAGGATAGTTAGATGCGAAGAATTAAATACTTGGATAAAGAATAACTTGAAAGCAAAAATAATAAGAAAAATAATTAAGGCGATAAAAACAAAGCTAAAGCGGATAACGTGTTTTCGTATTAACACTTTTCGGAAATACTTTTCTATTAAATATTTTTAAAATTATTAACCGGACAAATTAATAACGCTTCTTCAACGCAAGGTTCTTATCTACTACACTTTTTTGTTTAACTTTATTTTTATCGGCAATGCTTAATGTTGAAACCTGCTTTTTATTGCTTTGCCCGGCTGCTGTTTTCTTATTTTTAGCACTTTGTTCATTTAAATCAAGGTAAACAATACGTTCGGAATCGGTAAATTTAAGATTAGACTGCCCGTTAATAATTTTTGAACCAATATTCTTTGCTGACTTAAGCGTTAAAATCTTGTAGTTAATGTCACCATTCTCTTCATTGAGAGCCATTATTTCATGTTCTTTGGCATCATTGCTGTAAGCCAAATCAACAATCTTCATTTGCAAATTAATATAAGATAAGGCCAGGACAATAGCACAAAATATATATTTTACAAATTTATCTACCCTCAATTTAAATCCTTTCCGCGACTCTTAAACGTGCACTACGCGAGCGAGAATTATTATTAACTTCTTCTTGCGCCGGCCTTAATGGCTTTTTAGTTAGAATATTTAGTTGATCAGCTTTGGCTAATTCGCGAAATTTATTTTTAACAATCCTGTCTTCCAAAGAATGAAAGGAAATAATCGCAACACGCGCTTTTGGAAGCAATTTATCTACGCATGAATTTAAGAAATTCTCCAAAGAATCTAACTCGCAATTAACTGCAATCCGTAACGCCTGAAAAGACCTGGTCGCCGGATGTATTTTCATCTTTTGGGAACTTACCGGCGAAGATTTCATAATAAGCTGCCTTAGCTCACCAGTTGTTTTTATCGGATTGCTCCGGCGGGCCAAAACAATATTTTGAGCAATACGCTTGTGCCATCTCTCTTCACCGTAATTCTTCAAAATATTCGACAATTCCTGCTCGGAGAGCGAATTGACTAAATCAAAAGCGGAAATTTTGCTGTTCTGGTCCATCCGCATATCCAAAGGGCCATCAGAACGTAAACTAAAACCTCGGTCGGAAGAATCTAACTGAAAGCTGGAAATACCGATATCCAGCAGAATTCCGTTAACTTTTTGGACATTCAAGATTTCCAGAATTTTATTAATATTACGGAAGTTTTCGTTGAAAAAATAGCATTGATCCTTATATTCGGATAATCTCTGGCTGGCTAATTCTATTGCATTTGAATCTAAATCAAGGCCAATCAACTTTCCCGTCGGGCCGATTTTTTTTAATATGGCTTCTGAATGACCGCCCAAGCCTAAAGTGCAGTCAATAACAATATCGCCTTCTTTTAATGCTAAATATTCTATAACTTCATTAAGCATAACCGATGTATGCTTAAAAGAAATTTCGCCTCTATTATGAATTTCATTCATAATATCCAGTCCCATAAATTATTCCTATTAAATATTTTCTTTAATATTTGCTATTCACAGAAACAAGGGACATTTCTCGCTTCCACCGCTTCAACGAAGCTTTCTTTAATATTTAAATAATCCTGCGGGTCTTCTAGCTTCATCCAAGCTTCAGTTACACTCTCGCGAGAATAGATTGCGTCTTGCCCCTCGGCCACCAAATACATCTTTGTTTTGCCGGTGTTTTTATCTCGAGCTAGGCAAAAAACACAACCGCAATTGGGAAGATCAGTTAAGTGCAGAAAAACTATATCCTTGCTATTCTTCATAAACATTGTGCTCCCCCCTATAGAGAGTATGTTTTTAAAATACCAAGTATAAATATCTATACATTGAGAATATTTTCTGCTATCTTCTCAAATGATTCACTTGAACCTGAATAAAATGTTTCCCAAAGCTTCTTATCCCAAATTTCAATTCTATTAGAAATACCAATAATCACAGTTTCACGTTTTATTCCCGCGTAGTCTTTTAGATACGGCGGGATAATAAATCTACCCTGCTTATCCGGAACAATATCAACAGCGCCGGAAAAGAATAATCGATTAAAATTTCTTGATTCTTGTTTGGTAAATGACATCGTCTTGAATTTTTGCTCTTGCGTACGCCATTCTTCGGCGCTAAACATAAAAATACATTTATCCAATCCGCGGGTAAGAAAGAATTTCTCCACACCATATTCTTTGCAAACTTCACGAAATTTCGACGGTAAGATTAGCCGGGATTTTCGATCGATATTGTGTTGGTATTCACCGTAAAACATATATTATATAATTTGGCTGTTAAACCACTACGCTCCACTTTGTTCCACTTTATTTGCTAGTATAGGCAAACTTATTCCCCAAGTCAACACTTATTTTATTAAAATATAATATATAATTAGTTTTTTTGATTGGATATAATGCCTATTTTAGGAGGCGCTGCGGAAAGACGATATTGCAAACTATTGCTATTCAATGGCTTACATATTACCATTGCTGCTGCGAGTTAATACCTTAGAATAATATCATAAAAAAGTTTAAATATTAAAATATTTTCTAATTTTTACTTCGTCTTCTTTCATTTTTTGAATCAATGCTCCGGTATTTTTGAATTTTATTTCGGAACGAAACTTTTTAATAAAATCGACCTTAATTATTTTGCCATAAATATTGCGCGAAAAATCGAAAATAAATACTTCAGCCGTAACCACTACTTTCTTAAATTTAAATGTCGGGCGAAATCCCACGCTCGCCATACCAAGATAATTCTTGCCCCCAAGAACAACTTTTACCGCATAAACCCCATAAGGCGGAAGGGCTAAATTACTGATATCAAGATTTGCCGTCGGAAAACCCAATTTGTTACCCCGGCCGTCACCTCTAATAACACGGGAAACAATTGAATAATCCCGCCCTAGCGATTCTTTTACTTTCGCTAATTTCCCCTGCATAATCAATTTTCTTATATTGGTGCTGCTGATTTTTCTTTTGTGCAATTTTCTTAATTTAACTATATCGGGCTTGAAACTATATTTCTCGCCGATATCATAAAGATCGCGCAGAGAATTCTTCCTCCCCGAGCCAAAATGGAAATCATCTCCGACGACAATCTCTCTTATCTTAAACTTATTGGCTAAATATTTTTCAAAAAAAGTCTTGCCCGACAAATGCGCTAATTTCCGGTTAAACGGCATCACAAAGCACAATTTTATTCCTAATTCCTTGAATAACATCAACCTTTGTTCCAAAGAAATAATAAACGGCAGGTAAATACGCGGATGTAAAACATGTACCGGATGAGGATCAAAGGTCAGGACCGCCGGAATACTGTTTGTTTTCTTAGCCCTTTTTATTACATCAGATAATAATCTTTGATGCCCGAGATGTATCCCATCAAAAATACCAATAGCTAAAATTATAGGGCGGTCAATCTTTTTAATTTTTCCAATCCCGCACATTACTTTCATTAACATCCTCAATTGTTACTGCGTCTTTGATGTTGAAACTGCCCACTTGTGTCCTTTCAATCTGCGAGATGCAGCCACCGCAACCCAATCTTTTTCCGATATCTTCGGCCAACTGCCGGACATAAGTTCCCTTTGAACACTCAAGATAGAATTTTACTTCCGGCAAGTTAATCTGAACGATTTCTAGTTTATTTATCTTAATTCTTCTCGCTTCACGTTCGACTTGAATTCCTTTTCTGGCCAATTCATAAAGTTTTCTTCCTTTTACTTTTACCGCAGAATACATCGGCGGAACCTGGTCAATTTCGCCGACGAATTCGTTAAAAACTTTTTCTATTTTCTCCGGTGTTATGCCTGCTATTGATGCCCGAGCTGTTTCTTTTCCTTGAATATCTGCCGTATCAGTATTTAAGCCCAATATCATCGTGGCAGAATACGCCTTATCAAAAGAAGCGAAACTATTAAATAATTTTGTATACCGGCCTAAAAGAACCATTAAAACACCGGTTGCCATCGGATCAAGCGTCCCCGCGTGGCCGACTCTTTTCATTTTAAATCTCCGGCGGATTGCTTCTACCACATCATGGGAAGTAATCCCGGAAGGTTTATTTATAATTAGGATCCCTTCTTTCATAAGTGCCTTTTAATTTCCTTTAACAGTATTTTTGATGCTTCTTTTATTTTTGCCTTAATTACACAGCCGCTAGCCGCTTTATGCCCTCCACCGTCGAAAACATTGGCCAATTTAGCAACATCAATAGCGCCCATGGAACGTAAATTTATTTTGGTAACATTATGCTTTACTTCCGAAAGGATGGCGACAACTTCCAATCCCTTAACCGTCCGGAAAAAAGAAAAAATGCTGTCCCTTAAATCAAAATCTTCGGAGAATTTATTAAATATTTTCTTTTTTAACTCAATTAATAATACCTGGTTGTTAAAGCAAGTAGTGTGCCGGGAAATCGTCCTTAAGAATCCCTTTGTTTCATCCGTCGGAATTACCTCAAACAACTTCTTATAAATTACATGCGCTGGGAAATTATAACCACGCAATTCGGATACAATCAGATGTGTTTTGGCGGAAGTATTGCTATACCGAAAACATCCGGTATCGGTAATAATCCCCGAATACAAAAGCATCGCCATCGTGCGGTTAAGTTTGAAACCGGCATTAGTCAAGAATTCATAAACTATTTCCGCCGTAGATGAGGAATATTGGTCAACTACATTATAATCCGCGAAATAATGATTGGTCGCATGATGATCAAAGCTGATTATTTTCTTATCCTTTAAAAGAAGATACCTGACATCGCCAATCCGCCGCAGTTCACCGCAATCAACCACAATCAAAACATCATAACCAACACGCATACCCTTTTTGTATTGTTTAATATTATTTGCTCCGGGCAAGAATTTTAACCGGCTTGGTACCGGGCTATGATTTATTATATAAACTTTTTTCCCTAATTTTCTTAAATATGCCGCCATAACTAATTCAGAAGTCATCGCGTCAGCGTCTAAATTTTCATGCGCCGAAAGCAGAAATGTACTATTGGCCTTAATAACCTTAAGTATCTCGTTTATTTTCATCCTTTATCTCCTTTAACGCTTCTTCGATGCGAGCGCTATACTCAATAGACTTGTCATAGAAAAAGTTTATTTCCGGGATATATCGCATTTTTATTCTCTGCGCAACTAGACTGCGTATTTTATTTCGGGCATTATTTAAACCTTGCTGGGCATTATTAATCTTTTCTTCATCGCCCATTACGCTAAAAAACACCTTCGCGTATCTCAAATCCGGGCTGGTCTCGACATAAGTTATTGATACGAGTTCAAATCTGGGGTCAGACATTTCCATTAGCAAAATAGTTCCTATTTCTCTTCTTAACTGTTCGTTTACCTTCTCCATTCGGCCCATAAATTCCTCCTGTCCTATAATCCAGCATCTAGCTTGATTTTCTTAGCTAAATTTAATTCCTCTTTTTTATTCTTAACCAAACCGTCAATTTTAGCCAATAATAATTTGCTTATTATTTTCCCGATTTCCTTAGGAGCAATATTCCCCAGCGATTTAATATCATTTCCGTCGGACAATAGTTTAACCTTAGCTATACGTTGTAAATAATGATCAATATTTACATTTACGTTCTTGTTAGAAGTGTAAGCCCTAATAAATAAAATGGTTTCTAACGGCAGCTGATTTAAAATGCAATAAATTTGGCTACCCTTCAATTGGCGTTGGCTTAAAGCTTGAGCAATCCCTTCTTTTTTCAAAGAATGCAATATCGCATTACGATCGTGGTTATTAATTCCAAACCGCTTGATTAACTTAGAAAGGCTGTTAACGCTCAAAGGAGAAACCATAGCCATAAACAAAAATATCCAAGAAGAATATTGGCCTTGATAAAATTTATCTCTCTTTACTCCTTTTATATTGCTAATAGTTTTCGACAATAATTTCAAATCCAGCCGAATACGAGCACCAATTATTTTCTCAGCCTTTAATATCCTTAATCTTTTAAAACAAGCTAAAGCATTTTCCTCAACAATCATTTTCTTTATTTCATTAAAATAACGCACCTGGCCAACGCTATTAATTGCCTTGCTCTTTAAAGTTTTTTTAATTAAACCCAAATCATGGCTGTTGATACTAAATTTCAGGCGCTGCTCAAACCTTACCGCCCGCAGGATTCTCGTCGGGTCATCAGTATAACTTTTATCATGTAAAACCCGGATAATTCCCGAGCTAAGGTCTTCTGACCCGTTGAATTTATCAATTAAAACACCAAAATTATCTTGGTTAATAGCAATTGCCATCGCATTTATTGTAAAATCCCTTCTAAAAAGGTCGTCTGCCAATTTTCCCAGTTCGACATTCGGTAAAGCCCCCGGATAGGAATAAACTTCTTTTCTCGCGCTTACAAAATCAAGACGGATGTTATCTTGCAGGATTAAAGTAGCCGTACCAAATTTAGAATGTACAATTGGCTTAAGATTTAATTCTCTGGCCAAGATATTTGCTAGTTTTATACCATCGCCTTCCACGACAAAATCTAAATCAAATATATCCTTCTTAAGAAGAATATCCCGGACAACTCCGCCAACAACATAAATAGGCAGGCTATGCTTATCCGCCGATTGCCCAACCTTCCTTACGATATTAAAGATTTTCTTGTCTAATTTATTTAAAGCAATAACCATCTTATCCTCGCGGATGAAACTGTTTATGTATTGTTTTTAAACGCTCCCGATCAACATGCGTATAAATCTGTGTCGTCGAAATATCCGAATGCCCGAGCATTTCCTGCACGGAGCGCAAATCCGCGCCATGTTCAAGCAAATGAGTCGCGAAAGAATGCCTTAAAGTATGCGGTTTAATCTCTTTTTTCACTTTTGCCAAGCGGGCATACAATTTAATAATTTTCCAAACGCTCTGCCGGCTAATCTTTTTCCCTAAACGGCTTAAGAATATATTTGTTTCAAAGCTTTTTTTCGCAAGCTTAGGCCGGACTTTTTCCAAATAACGTTTTATCGCTTCCTGGGCTCTCTTCCCGACGGGTATAATTCTTTCCTTGCTGCCTTTTCCGATACAACGCACATATCCGACATCCAAATTAATATTGTCCAGTTTCAAATTAACAAGCTCAGAAACCCGGACACCGCTCGCATAAAACAACTCCAAAATAGCTTTATCCCGTGTTGACTGCCAAGTTTTACCTTGGGCCGCCGTAATCATTGACTCAACTTCATTAACAGTCAAGACTTCCGGAATCCTTTTCCAAAGCTTAGGCGTTTCAATTAAATTAGTCGGGTCTTCCTTGGCTAAACGCTCCCGGACTAAAAACCGATGAAACATTTTTATCGCCGCTAAATTACGCGCAATTGAATTAGCAGAAAGCCCCTTTTTCTTTTGCTCAAACATATAATTAGTAATGTCTTCCCGCTTAACATTATCTGCCAAAACAACCGAGCAATTCTTTAAATACAGCATATATTTGTCTAAATCTCGTCGATAAGCCAAAAGTGTGTTTTGCGCCAAGCCCCTTTCGACCGACAAATAATTTATAAATTCATCTACAAATTCTTTCATGCTATTTATATTGTATGTTGGTTTTTGTACTCAAATCATTCCGCACTTTCTTTCCAACTTGCTCTAATTTTCCCTTTATAAAGCTATACGATCTAATACCGGAGGGTTTTCCCATCTCAGTTTTTACACTGTTTAAATCATTAATCAATTCATCAATTTGCCTTAAAGTATCTCCGGTAACATTAGCCCGCATTCCTTGAAATTGAACTTGCAGTTGTTCTAAAAGGTACCTCTCCCCTTTATCATTTTCATGCTCTTCAACCGCAGTCAGCAAATCCTTGTGCCAAACTTTCCACAGAGAATAATGAAACGCGTATTGCTCTTGCGGAGTTTTCTCCCTGTTCTCATAAACGATCGGCTCTAAAACAGGGACAACCTCGCTGACCTTTTCTTTTTTCTTTTTACGAGTAAATTTCTTGCGCATAGTTTCGCAGGATGACAATGACATTAAAAATGAAGCCACGACAACCGCAATAACACTCCCTCTTAAAACACCCCAAAACTTTTTATCCATTAATAATCTCCTTAAATTGTTCTTCATTAATTATATTTAGCCCTAAATCCTTTGCTTTATCGTATTTTGAGCCCGGGCTTTCTCCAGCGACGACATAGTCAACATTCTTGCTTACGGCAGAAATTATTTCCCCGCCTAAACTTTTAACCATATCCGAAGCTTGTGTCCGCGAAAAAGTTGTAAGCTCTCCGGTAAAAATAAACTTCTTGCCCTTTAACTTATCCGACTTTCTCAAAGACTGTTTTTCTTCCAAACTTAATCCGGCAGCTTTGAATTTTTCAATCAACTTTCTGTTTTTGCTGTCCGCAAAATAATCAACAACACATTTAGCCGTAACTTCGCCCACTTCATAAATACTTTTTAAATCATCAATACCAGCGGACAAAAGCTTATCGATTGTTTTATACTCCTCCGCCAAGATTGCCGCGCCTTTTTCTCCGACGTTCAATATTCCAATCCCAAATAAAAACTTTGATAACGGGCGGGATTTACTAGCTGAAATAGCTTTAATTAAATTATCCGCCTTTTTATCTTTAAACAATTCCAGCTGTAAGAAATCTTCTTTCTTTAAAAAATAAACATCCGCTAAATCGTGAACCAACCCTTTTTCAATCAATTGAATCACAACCGCATCGCCTAAGCCTTCGATATCCATTGCCCCGCGGGAGGCAAAATGCAATAATCCGCCTTCAAACTTCTTCGGGCATTTAGGATTAACGCACCGGTACGCTACTTCATCAACCGATTCTTTAACTATTTTGCCCTGGCAAACCGGGCACGCCTTTGGCGGCTTAATTATTCCGATTGATTTTCCCGTCGACTCAACAACCTTAACCACCTTAGGAATTACATCCCCCGCACGCTCAACCAAAACACGATCCCCGATTTTAACCCTTAACCTTTCGACCTCATCAAAATTATGCAAAGTTGCCCGCGAAATCACAACACCGCCGCATTCAACTCCTCGTAAATTAGCAACCGGCGTCAAAACTCCGGTCCGTCCAACTTGAATAACAATATCAAGGACTTCGGTTGTTACCTGACGCGCCGGAAATTTATAAGCAATCGCCCAGCGCGGGCTTTTTAATGTCGCACCTAAACGGCTTTGGCTATCAAGCGAATTTACCTTAATGACAATCCCGTCAATCTCGTAAGACAAATCTTCTCTTGTTTTCTGCTTATCCAAGCAAAACTCAATCACGTCCTTAATCGTGCGGCAAAGCTTATTTTCTTCATTCACGCAAAAACCCCATGATTTTACCGCCTCTAAAAACTCCCAATGGGTCTTGAACTTTTGTTCGCCCTCAATTATCCCGAAGGAATGAATAAAACAATTCAGATTGCGTTTGGCGGTAACCCGGGAATCTAATAACTTTAAAGTGCCGCTCGCCGCGTTACGCGGATTCGCAAATAAGATCTCCTCGGATTCTTTACGTTCTTTATTTAATTTCTCGAAATCTTTTTTATTTAAATAAACCTCGCCGCGGACATCAAGCAATTTAGGTATTTTCACATCTTTACCCCTTAAACTTAACGGAATCGTACGGATAGTCCTAGCATTTGCAGTAACATCTTCGCCTGTAACACCGTCGCCTCTAGTCGCACCTAAAATAAAACTACCGTTTTTAAAAATCAAAGAAATGCTTACCCCATCAATTTTTAGCTCGCAGACATATTCAACTCGCTCGCTCCTTAAACCTTTAACTACCCTATGATGCCAATCAATAATTTCATCCGTCGAATAAGTATTATCCAAAGAATACATTTTGGCTTTATGCGTGATATTGGCTGAAGCCGCGTCCAGCTTGGAACCAATCCTTTGGCTGGGTGAATTGATATCTTTAAATTCCGGATATTTCTCCTCGAGCGTAATCAGCTCCCGCATCAAATCATCATATTCTTTATCGGAAATTGCCGGATCGCTTAAGACATAATACCTATGATTATGCTCTTCTAAAACCTTGGCTAACTCTTCAATTCTTTTCTTAACTTTATTTTTATCCATATTATTCGCCGACTGCAATTCTTTTAGCTAAAAATTCCGGCAACCCGGCCGAATAAATCTTGCTTTGCGCCTTAGGGATATCGTAACTGGCCCTTTTTATCTCGATCCTGTCTAAATCAGGGTCATAAATACAATAACAGGCCTGCGGATTATAATCGCGCGGCTGTCCGACGCTGCCAACATTAACGATATACTTACATTTATCTTCCAGGCAAAATGTTTTCGCATCTACAAATTGCATCTTATTTTCCTTCGCGACAAAAGCCTGCGCTACATGAGTATGCCCGATAAAACAAAGATTCCGATCCATGCAATAAAAGGTGTCTAAACACTGCGTTGAATCTTTTATATAATCGAATTTTTCCGGCTTAAATAAGCTCGAATGTACTAAAATAAATTGCTCGGTCCTCTCGACTAAGTTTAAACTCTCCAAGAATTTAATATGGTCGGAATCTAAATTATCCTTAGTCCATTTGATTGCCGCCTTAGCCCAATCATTAAGATTATCCAAAGGCATTTTACCGATTGCCGCCCAATCGTGATTTCCGGCAACACTTAAAGCTTTAATCTCTTTTATCTTATTAATACATTCTTTAGGATTAGCATTGTAGCCGACAATATCCCCGATACAGAAAAATTTACGCACTCCAAACGACCGGGCTGAGGCAATTACCGCCTCCAAGGCCTCCAGATTACCGTGAATATCGCCTAAAATTGCGTAACGCATAATTTAGCCTCGGATTTATTAGTAAACAATTTCAAACTTCTGGAATTCATTTATTCCTTCGGAATAGTTGAGCAGCTTATCTCGGATATTACGCTTAAACGCCTGATCGATTTCAAGAGCAAGCTTCTTGACACTATCCTCATCACCCTCAATTACCGCTTCAACCCTGCCGTCGGGTAAATTCTTAACCCAACCAGTAACATGCAGTTGATTGGCCAATTCTAAAACTGTATAGCGGAACCCAACACCCTGCACCCGGCCAGAATAAATTACATGCGCTCGAATCATATTATTTAGTGCCACATGCCACAAAGTCACAAGCCACAGGAAACTAATTATTCTTGTGGCCTGTGACTGGTGACCTGTAACTGAAGACTTGGAACATATTCTTTCTAATGAATTGTCCCTTTTTTAAAATTATTAATTTAACTTACGAAAAAAATTATCGGGGAGGTGGGGTTTGAACCCACGACCTCAACGTCCCGAACGTTGCGCGCTAGCCAGCTGCGCTACTCCCCGTATATTTATATTAATAGGTATATTAATAGTGAAGTTGACAATAAGTAAAAAAGCAAATTAGTCTATCATTATTGCTTATTTTAGTCAAATATTTGGATTAAATGATTGGTAGACGCGATAGTAGATAATATCTCGTTTATAAATGAAACGGCACCAAATATTTCTCGATAAACCCTTCAATAAAAATTAAGACCGTTTCTTTATTCTTCGGCGAGCTTTCGGCGACTAAAACCGCAAACTCGTATAAATTGCGCGGGTCAACTTGAAGCCATTTCCCGTCAAGCGACAAGGCATAAAGAAGCGCCATAACCGCGATTCTCTTGTTGCCGTTTTGAAAAGGATGATTTTTGATGATTAGATAAAATAAAATGCTCACCTTTTTTATAGTAGTCGGATACAAATCGCCCTGGCCGTAAGTTTGAAACGGCGTCTCCAGGCAGCTTTCCAAAATATTAGGGAAACGCGTCGCAAAATCCGGTATCGGCTCGTCAAAACTAAGCAGTTTCTTTGCCAGGGCAAACGCGACTTTCTCGACTTCGGCTATTTCTATTTTGCGCATTATTCGCTGCCCAGCTTCTTGAACGTTTCTTTGTATTGGTTGAAGGCCTTGTCTACGGCAAGCTCAATCATCGCGCTTTCGCTTCTTTCTTTGTTTCGCTTGATTAATTTCCCCATGTTCTCCAAAACGAATTTCTCGGAAATAGCGTAATTTTTCCCGACACGGATCGCCTCGATTTCGCCGCTCTTTACTTTCTTATAAACAGCAATCCGGCTAGTATTCAAAATTTTGGCTAATTGGGGAATAGAAATATATTTTATATTTTCCATGTTAGTCTCCTGATGATAGATTTAAAGCCTTATGCTTGGTTAACTCATGTTAACTTATACATCTCTATCTGCGCTTGACTAGACTCATATTTATTAACTTTCGTTAACTAGAATAGCATACTTTACAAGTTTGTCAATAGGGGGGGGGCTGGAACAACAGCCTTAATCGTTATT